>NZ_AP025292.1:2572999-2894624 GCF_036492425.1 Persicobacter psychrovividus | reverse complement strand
AATCAATAAAATATTCATCCCTGGCTACTCTACCAAAAAGCGGGGCTGGGGACTTGGACTGACACTCACTAAGCGAATTGTGGAAAATTACCATCAGGGGAAAATTTTCGTCAAACACTCCTCCCCAGAAGATGGAACGACCTTCAGAATTTTGCTCCCAGGCAAGGATTACCTCCTCGATGCCGAAGAAGCAGACACGCTTATAGGAAGGAATTCCGTTTAAACGTGCTATTTTTAAGCACTTTAAGGAATAAATTCGCCTCGGGAATAGAAAATATAAAAATTTGTGTAAATTTAGCCGTTCTTACGTCCGTACGGATGCAAGACATTTACGCATTACAATAATTTTTCTGCAGGCCTCTTTCTCCGAAAATCTGGTCTGGGAAATATAAATTATTGACCATCGATCAATAGAATATAATTTTAGCATGGCAAACATTGGCAAAATCACAACGGTTATTGGACCAGTTGTAGACGTCGCTTTTGACGCTGAAGGTATGACGTTGCCTGCCATTATGAACGGTCTTGAGGTAATCAAGCCGACTGATGGCGCAAGAGTGGTACTTGAAGTTCAACAGCACTTAGGAGAGAATCGTGTACGTACCATTGCTATGGACGGTACTGAAGGTCTTCTTCGAGGATTGGAAGTAAAAGATTTGGGTTCCCCAATTCAGATGCCCGTAGGTGAAGACATCCGCGGTCGTATGTTTAACGTGATTGGTGAAGCAATCGACGGTATGGGTGCTCCAAAAACACAAGAAGGTCTTCCTATTCACCGCTCAGCTCCAGCATATGAGGAGCTATCAACCTCTACTGAAATTCTTTTCACTGGTATCAAAGTGATTGACCTTATTGAGCCTTATGCTAAAGGTGGTAAGATTGGTCTTTTCGGTGGTGCCGGAGTAGGTAAAACAGTATTGATTATGGAGTTGATCAACAACATTGCAAAGGCATACTCTGGTTTGTCTGTATTTGCAGGTGTTGGTGAGCGTACTCGTGAGGGTAATGACTTGCTTCGTGAGATGATCGAATCAGGTGTAATCAAATACGGTAAAGAGTTTGAAGAGTCTATGGAAGCAGGAGACTGGGATTTGTCTAAAGTAGACAGAGCACAGTTGGAAACTTCTCAGGCAACACTGGTTTACGGACAGATGAACGAGCCTCCTGGGGCGCGTGCACGTGTAGCATTGTCTGGTTTGACAATCGCTGAGTACTTCCGTGACGGTGATGGTTCTGGTAAAGGACGTGATATCCTTTTCTTCGTAGATAACATCTTCCGCTTTACGCAGGCAGGTTCTGAGGTATCGGCACTTTTGGGTCGTATGCCATCAGCGGTAGGTTACCAACCAACTTTGGCAACAGAGATGGGAGCTATGCAGGAGCGTATTTCATCGACTAAAAACGGTTCCATTACTTCTGTACAAGCAGTATATGTACCAGCCGATGACTTGACTGACCCTGCACCAGCGACAACTTTCGCCCACTTGGATGCAAAAACAGTATTGTCTCGTAAGATTGCTTCTCAGGGTATCTACCCAGCGGTAGATCCATTGGATTCAACTTCACGTATCCTTTCTCCAGATATCGTAGGTGAAGATCATTACCAAGTAGCTCAGGATGTAATTAACATCTTGCAACGTTACAATGAGCTTCAGGATATCATTGCGATTTTGGGTATGGATGAATTGTCTGACGAAGATAAGCAGGTAGTACACCGCGCTCGTCGTGTTCAGCGTTTCTTGTCTCAGCCATTCCACGTGGCAGAGCAGTTCTCGGGTATCCCAGGTTGTCTGGTAGATATCAAAGACACGCTTCGTGGTTTCAAAATGATCATGAACGGTGAAGTAGATCACCTTCCTGAGGCGGCATTTACATTCGTAGGTGCAATCGAAGAAGCGATTGAGAAAGGTGAGAAATTGTTGGCTGAAGCTGCCGAATAATCACTTTTGATAATATATAGAGAGCGGTGCTTCGGTATCGCTCTTTTCATAAAACCAACAGGTAATGATATACTTGGAAATCGTAACACCAGACCGTAAGGTTTTTGAAGGTGAAGTATCTGCGGCTACTTTCCCAGGAACCAATGGCGCATTTCAAGTACTTTCAAATCACGCCCCTTTAATCTCTACCTTGGCAAAAGGTCCATTGAAGTACATCGTTAATGATAAAGAATCTATTATCATAGTTGACGGTGGTGTAGTAGAAGTACTCGAAAACAAGATTATTGTGTTAGCAGAAGCTGTAGAGGACGCAGAGTAACATTTGCGAACTTTCAGATAAAAAAAAACCTTCAGCATTCAAGCTGAAGGTTTTTTCTATTTTAGGGCAATCAGGAAGTATGTGCCTCCGTTCGGGAAGCCTGATGAACTTCTTTTTTCGTGATGCCCTGTTTTTCATATTTTTTTGGCGCATAGAGAAAGCCGAAAGCTTCCGCACCCTCTTTGGAATGTACCGCATGATGCACGTAATGCGCCTTCATAATACGCTTCATGTATCGGGATTTAAACTGATATTTAAACTTGATTCTCCGATGAACAATGATGTCGTGGAAAATAGAGTAGAAAACCCCATAGCAGGTTATCCCAATTCCGAGATATAACAGGAATCTGACCTCAGGGAACTCCGAACCAATCACAATCATGACAATGGCAGGAATGCTGAAGACCACGGCAAAAAGATCGTTCTTCTCAAAATTTTTCTGATGCACCGTGTGGTGATCCTGATGCCAACTCCATAGAAAACCGTGCATCACATATTTGTGGGTGAACCATGCAACGCCTTCCATAAAAAGAAAGGCGCCAATGACCAACAGAATATTAATAAGAATCTGCATAAAAAAATTATAGTTGTTGAATGTGTTGTTGCACCTCCTCCATAAGCCACATTGGGGTGGATGTTGCCCCACAAATACCGACACTGTCCCCTTCTGAAAACCATTCTGCCTCAATTTGACTCTTGTGCGAGACGAAATGAGTGGATTCGTTTTGCTGTTTACAGATATTGTATAGCACTTTACCATTCGATGATTTCGTGCCCGACACAAAAACAATACGGTCATATTGCGCGGCAAACTTCTTCAGCTCCTTGTCTCGGTTGGAGACCTGTCGGCAAATGGTGTCATTAGCATTAACAGAGATGCCATGCTCGTGGAGTGTGGCGAGAATTTTATAAAATGAATCGGTGCTTTTTGTAGTTTGGCTGTACAGGCTGATCTGGGGAGGAAGCTCCTCGATATTCAGTTCTTCGATTGACTGAAAGACGACCGCCTCTTTGTTCGTTTGCCCAATTAAGCCCAATACTTCAGCATGCCCATGCTTGCCGTAAATGTAAATCTTCTCCTTCTTGTCGAAAGCATTTTTTATACGGTTCTGAAGTTTCAGTACTACTGGGCAGGAGGCATCAATAAGCTCCAGCTCATTTTCCAATGCCATGCGGTAAGTCGATGGTGGCTCACCGTGGGCGCGAATCAGCACTTTTGCTGACCGGATGTTCTGAAGCTGCTCATGGTTAATGATTTCCAGGCCCATAGCCTGTAGGCGAGCGACTTCCTCATCGTTATGAACAATATCTCCTAAACAATATAATTGCCCATCGTCCCGAAGGATTTCTTCCGCCATTTCTATCGCATAAACGACGCCGAAGCAAAATCCAGAATTTTGATCGATATCTACTTGTAGCTTTTTCATGGATAAATGGTGTGGTGTGTGGAATAGCGCTTTTGAATATATAACCGTTTCAGAAAGACTTTTGTCATGGGTCAAATGGTTTTTAATCGAAACTGAAAATAGGTTTTAGTCAGCAGTAAGAGCTTCGTAGGGTTTGGGATCCTGATACGCTCACTCTTTACGGCCTGAAAAGAGGCGCCTTTGATTTTCTCAAAAAGCTGAAGGTAATAGACATAAGCAAGGTAAACTCCCATCCGTGCGTTGTCAGGAAGATTGACAATGCCTTCATAAGCCTGGTCAAAATCCGACTGTATATCCGTCTCTATACTTTTCTTGATATGGTCATTGAACTGCGTATAATCAACCTTTGGGAAATAGACCCGCCCTCGCTCTTCATGGTCACTTTTCATATCGCGCAGAAAATTCACTTTTTGAAAAGCACTGCCCAATTTACAGGCGGCGGTTTTCAAATGATCGAAGTCGGCATTCGAATGCTGACAGAAAACTTTCAGGCACATCAAGCCAACAACTTCAGCAGAACCATAAATATAGGTTTCATACTTTTGCTGATCGTAAGTCGTCTCGGTAAGGTCCATCCTCATGCTGTACAAAAAAGCCTTGATGTACTCGTGGTCAATTTTGTAGGCATTGACGACATTCTGAAAAGCATGCAATACCGGGTTAAGGCTGATGCCCTCTTCAAGGGACTGAAAGGTGTCTTTTTCAAAGCGGTTGAGCAAAGCGGCACGATCCCACTGGTGAAAAGTATCGACAATTTCATCAGCATACCTGACAAACCCATAAATTGCATAAATAGGCTCATGAAGAGATTTATCAAGGGTTTTGATGCCAAGCGTAAAAGAGGTGCTGTAAGCTTGAGTGATCAGCTTGGCACAATCAAAGGTGGTTTTGGTAAATAGGTCCATCATCATGAGGTATCTTAATGGGGAGCGTAGGCTTTTTCAATTTCTTTGGCAACGACTGTCCCTGAAATTAATGAGGGGGGCACACCAGGCCCTGGTACAGTGAGTTGTCCAACAAAATACAAATTTTCAACTACTTTTGAACGGCATTTGGGTTTCAATATTGCCGTCTGGCTCAGGGTATTGGCTAAACCGTAAGCATTTCCCCTGAAAGCGTTGTAGTCATTTTCAAAATCAGTAATTGCATATGATTTTTTGAAAAGCACATGCTTTTTAACTGATTGTCCAATCAGACGTTCTAAGCGCGCCATGATGATGTCATAATAATGGGTGCGGGTTTGTTCATCATCCTGCAACCCTGGGGCTACCGGAATCAGTAATACCAAATTTTCCTTTCCTTCTGGTGCAACGGAAGGATCAGTAACCGATGCCGCACTCATATAGAATAATGGCTTGCTGGGCCATTTTGGGTCAGTGTAAATATCCTTAGCGTGCTGATTAAAGTCCTCATCAAAGAACAGCATGTGGTGGTTTATGCCTTCAAGTTTTTTATCAAGACCGATATAGAATAACAGCGCTGAAGGAGCCATCGTTCTCTTCTCCCAATATTTTCGGCTGTAGGATCGGTACTGAGGCGGAAGTAACTTTTGCTCGATATGTTCATAGTCCGCACCACCAACAACTATATCAGCATGGTAATGCCCCTGATCCGTGGTAACACCCCGGGCTTTGCCATCATTAACCTCGATATGACTAACTGTTTCGCCAGTTTTAAATTCCACACCAAGTTCTTCGGCTAAACTCACCATCCCCTCAACAATCTTGTACATGCCCCCCTGTGGGTACCAGGTCCCTAATGATAGGTCGGCATAATTCATCAGACTGTATAATGCAGGCGTATTTTGCGGCGTTGCGCCAAGAAAAAGCACTGGAAATTCGAGTAACTTGATAATCTTCTCGTGCTTAAAAAATTTCCGTACATGGCTTGCCAGTGACGACAGTAGGTCAAGACTCAAGGCTCCTTTTAAGATTTTGAAATCAATAAATTCAGTCACCGATAAGGACGGTCGATTCACAAAATCATTAATTCCCACTTTGTATTTATAGGCGGCCTGCTCAAGGAATTTGTCGAGTTGTTTTGCGGCGCCTTTTTCAAACTTTTCTAAAAATTCACCGAGTTCTTTTGTTGAAGCGGGAATGGGCCAGTGCTCTTTTTCATCAAAGACGATCGTATATGAGGGGTCGAGCCTGACCAGCTCATAATAGTCTGATGGCTTCTTTCCAAATTGCTTGAAATAATTTTCAAAAATGTCAGGCATCCAGTACCAGCTTGGTCCCATATCAAAAGTAAAGCCCGAGCAATGGTATTGCCGGGCTCTGCCTCCTAATTGTGTGTTTTTTTCAATAACAGTTACTTGATACCCTTTTTGTGCAAGTGAACTGGCGACAGAAATTCCGGAGAATCCAGCACCAATCACGACTGCCTTTTTTTTTATAGAGTTCATCGATAAGGTTGATTATGGCTCGACACTTAATATCGGACCTATAATTTGCCTTGATAATTTTTAAGCATTGATTTAAGGTCCTTACGAGCAATATGTATTCTATTTTTTACAGTTCCAATAGGAATATTCAGTTTTTCGGCAATTTCATAATACTTAAACCCTCGAAAGTGCATTAAGAATGGCAAGCGGTAATTTTCATCCAATTTGCCAATCGCTTCCTTGATATCCCGCATGGCGAAACTTGAATACGCCATGTTCTCTGTAATGTTGCCAGAAGAGTTAATGTAATGTAAATTATCTGTGGTATCAATAAAGGTATTCCTTCTCACCATTCTTTGATAATTGGTGATGAAAGTGTTTTTCATGATCGTGTAAAGCCACGCTTTCAAATTTGTCCCCTCAGTAAACTTCTCCCTATTGGTATATGCTTTTAGCACAGTTTCCTGTAACAGGTCATTCGCCGCCTCTGAATCCTTAGTCAATCTCATAGCAAACGGTCTTAACGAAGTGGATAACTTGTCAAGATTGTAGCTAAATTCTAACGCTGTCATGTTTGGTAAGTTTAGTTTGTAATAGTTCGGTATTGGTTCTTCAAATCCACGTTCTTTTTGAAGTAGGAAATTTTTTTAGTTAGGTGGTTGGTGGAGGGTTAGGTAATATTTGGTGATCTTTTTAAGATAAAAATAGAAGCAAAAGAAAAACACTTATGCCCTAAGTAGGGATACGGTTGATAAAGTGGATTGTTTCGTAGTTGGCAGTAACTCAATGCTTTAGGTATTGATTAAAGACTTAAATTGGTGAAAATTATAATTTTTTGATGAGTGAGGACATTCGGGGGGCAACGATAATCTGAACCGCTTTATTATAGGCGGAATTGTAATTAAACCTTAATTTGATTTTAAAATTTCCTATATTCGAGCAATTAGAAATTAGCAGGAAGAAAATGCATATAGTTATCGCTGGCGCAGGGGAGGTCGGCTTCCATTTAGCGAAGCAATTGGCCCACGAGCAAAAAGATATTGTCATTATTGACACAGACAAGGAGAGGTTGCAGTATGTCTCTAATCAGTTGGATGTTGCCACGATCGAGGGGAACTCCATTTATTATGATGTACTCAAGGATGCGGAAGTGGCGAAGGCAGATTTGCTGATTGCTGTTACGCCTGCGGAGGAAACCAACCTGGCCACCTGTATGATTGGAAAAAAACTGGGAGCACAGCGAACGGTTGCACGCATCAACAATGTGGATTTCCTGAGCCATAGGCAACGCGAAGATTTACGCTCCCTGGGGATAGATGAGCTTATTTCGCCAGAATCTTTGGCTGCTCGGGAGATTAAGCGCCTGTTGCGCGAGGCCGCCCTGACGGACACTTTTGAGTTCGACAGAGGAATGCTTTCCCTGATCGGTATACATATCGAAGAGGGTGATCCTTTTGCAGGGGTAACCCTGAAAGATTCCGCCTCACTGAATAAAAACCGTGACTTTGTAATTGTGGCCGTCTTGCGAGATGGGCAAACGATTATTCCTGATGGGGATACCCGCCTTGAAGTAAACGATTATGTCTATTTTATTGCAGAACCAACAGGAGTCGATGCGGTCTTTTCACTGAAGGGTGGAACGAAAAAACGAATCAAAGATATTATGATTCTTGGCGGGAGCCGTACGGGCTTACATGCCGCACGGAAACTTTCGGAGCGCACCAACAAATACCGGGTGAAGCTGGTGGAAAAAGACAAAGAGAAGTGTTTTTTACTGGCTGATCAGTTGCCTGAAGTTTTGGTAATTAATGGAGATTCCAATGATGTTTCCTTGCTGAAAGAGGAAGGCCTGGAGGAAATGGACGCCTTCATTGCTGTTACAGGAAACTCTGAAACCAACATTATTTCCTGCCTGTTGGCGAAAAACAACAATGTACAGAAAACCATCGCTTTGGTAGAAAATATGGACTATATACACCTTTCGCAGGCGATTGGTGTAGATACCATGATCAATAAAAAATTGATTGCCGCAAACTTTATTTGCCGCTACTTGCGCCGTGGAAATGTACTCACTGTAACGAGTGTGCATGGAGTAGATGCTGAGGTAATGGAATTTGAAGTACGCGAAAATTCAGCGATATGCTTTCAGAAAGTGCGTGACCTTGATTTTCCTGAAGGTGCAATTATTGGTGGGGTAATTCGGAATACTCGTGGTTTTACCACTATGGGTAATTTTGAGTTCAACCCGAAGGATCACGTGGTTGTATTGTGTAAGCCAGAAGCAATTCGGGTGGTAGAAAGATTTTTTAAGTAATATCCTTCCATGAGATTTCATTTTAAATCGATTATCCATATTCTCGGCATGCTGTTGATCATCAACAGTGTTTTTATGCTGACAGCCCTACCGTTTTCAATCTATTTTCAGGATATGCAACATTGGGCGATCCTGAAAGCTTTTGCCATAACAATGGGAGCGGGCAGTCTGGCCTTTTTTTTTACACGTCAGACCGAACGGGTGGTCAAGAAGCGAGATGTTTATATTGTCGTAACTTTTGGCTGGATTCTGATGGCCTTATCAGCAACCCTGCCCTATTTATTCAGTGGCGCAATTCATAACCTCACCGATGCCTTTTTTGAATGTATATCGGGTTATACCACCACTGGGGCTTCTATATTGAAAGATATTGAAGCCGTGGCGCCCTCGATTCTGTATTGGCGAAGCCTGACGCAGTGGATCGGCGGCATGGGAATTATTGTACTGACTGTCGCAATCCTGCCTTTGATAGGCGTAGGGGGCATGCAGCTGTTTGTTGCAGAAGCCCCAGGGATTTCAGCAGATAAATTACGCCCACGAATCACCGATACCGCCAAACGCCTATGGGTGATTTATATTGGATTAACCCTGACAGAAACCGTGTTGCTGCGGGTGTTTGGCATGACCTGGTATGATGCGTTCAACCATAGCCTTACGACCATGGCCACTGGAGGATTCTCCACTAAAAATGCCTCTATCGCTCACTTTCCAAATCCTTTGATTCAATATACAATCATCATCTTTATGTTCTTCGCTGGAACCAATTTCTCGATGATGTATTTTGGCTTTCAGGGACAGCTGAAAAAGGTGTGGAATAACGACGAGTTTCGAGCGTACTTTTTATCTATCGTGGGATTGTCCACCGTTTTTGGGTTGTATGTAGGGTACCAGTTATACGGAGATATAGAACTGGGCTTCCGTGATGTGGCCTTCCAGTTGGTATCTTTAATCACCACCACTGGTTTTGTTTCTGCTGATTATACCAGTTGGGCACCCTTCCTGACGATCCTCTGTTTTATCCTATTGTTTGTCGGAGGTTCAGCAGGTTCCACCGCAGGGGGAATCAAGACTGTTCGGCATTTAATTTTGGCCAAAAATGGCTGGCTGGATTTAAAGCGCCAACTTCATCCCTCCGCCGTTATTCCTGTTCGGCTGAATGGCAAAGCGGTATCGGGTGAAATTACCTATACAGTCCTTGCCTTCGTAATTATTTTCCTGATCACCTTCGTGATCGGTGCGATGCTCCTGGCCATGACAGGCCTGGATCTGATGACTGCCATGGGAGCGAGCGCGACTTCTTTAGGGAATGTGGGGCCTGGAATTGGCAGTGTTGGTCCTGTCGATAATTTTGCCTGGTTACCACCGATGGCCAAGTGGATTTGTAGCTCACTGATGCTGTTGGGCCGACTGGAGTTGTTTACCGTTTTGCTGCTGTTTACTCCTTTCTTCTGGAGAGGGAATTAATGGTTAGTTATTAATGTAGGGTGTCATTTTTACCTCACGGTAAGGACGTTGCATGCAACGTCCCTACGACAGTAGAAATCATATTTTCGACAGACTATGTTTAATGATATTGAAAAGACAGGTGTTGTGCCTGTCTTTTTTTTGCCTTTATTTTCAGGATTATTGGATTACGCTATCCTGTAGAGACGTAATTATTTACGTCTAACCCAATGCGGATCTTAATGACAACTCTTGTCGGCGGATTATGCCATGGCTTCAGGGGCCACATTTAAATCTACTACCGATCAGTTTAAGGTGAACAACTTATCTTATGATAAGAACAAAAACATCCAGAAAATTTCTCGATTTGATGATAAAGGGGACGTTATGGATGATTTTACTTATCACTATTCATCACGTAACCAATTAGCAAGGGTAGCTCATGGTGGTTTAGGTGATTATGGTAGTTTTAGCTATGATGAAATTGGTCAATTAAAACAGGCGATCTACAAAGAGTGGGATGGTAATGTCGAGCTTACGGAACAAAAACTAACATTAAATCCTACTTTTAATTTAAGTGGGCATATGACGAGGGTAGATGTCCAAAAAGGTACTAATCTGTTTGCAGTCAATTATGGATATAATGTCAATGGCCATCGATCCTTCCAGGCAAACGATGATGATAATTTAAAAACCTACTACGTAAATGATGCCTCAGGTAACGTCCTGGCCATTTATCAGCAAAGCAATCAAGGGACACCACAACTTATTGAAGTCCCCATCTACGGCAGCAGTCGATTAGGGACCGCTTACGCTGGGAACGAAGATCCTGTATATGAAATTCGTGATCATTTAGGGAATGTACGTTCATTGGTCGCTTGGAATAAAGAAGCAATCAATTCAGGTGGGCATGCCTCTTATTACCCCTTTGGCTATCGAATGAGTACCACCGATATCTCCTACCGTTATGGTTATCAGGGGGAATTTGCAGAAGATGATACGAATACCCATAATTGGCATACTTTCCAAGCCAGAATGTATGATGCCCGCATAGGGCGTTGGATATCCGTGGATCCTGCCCGTCAATTCGCCAGCGGATATGTGGGGATGGGGAATAATCCTGTGATGATGGTAGATCCTGGTGGGGAAGCGATCATTACTTCGATGTTGATTGGTGTAGCAATTAGTGTAGCAACCAATGGGATCTCAAATTCATTTAATGGGAATAACTTTTGGGACGGTGCAGGAAAGGCAGCCATTTTTGGGGCAATAGGTGGAGCTGCATCATTTGGAATAGGTCAAATGATAGTGGGTATTCCTGCAACAGGAGCAGGAAGTATGTCAGCATTTGGTAAGGGTACTCTTCAGGCATTTATGCATGGGCATGTAGGAGGAGTGATGAATTTAGCCCAAGGCGGGGAATACATCCATGGGTTTGCCTCTGGTGCTATGGGATCTGCGGCCTCAAGTGCTATTGGTGGTATAAAGGTAAATCCTAAGAATATTTATTGGCAAAAAGCAGGTTTAATCGCTGCAGGTGGTTTAGTAGGTGGAGTTAGTAGTGAAATAGCAGGTGGAGAATTTGCAGATGGCTTTAGGAATGGTTTAATTAGTTCGGGTTTGAATCATGCGGCGCATCCATTAGCCTCAAAACTTGATGAAAAGATTGAACAAGGAAAAGAAAATCGTAACTATAATAAATTAAATGGGCCAGATAAAATAAGATACAAATTAGGAACACTTGGAAATTATGATGCAGGAGAAATAAACCAGCGCTTATCAGAGGGAGGGATAATTTTTGGTGGTATTGAATCATTAATGCAAAGCACAACATTTACATCTGTCAAACCGATTTATGGTCACGTCTCACCAGATAAAATAGTGGGAGTTATGCGATCTACCCCGAAAATCATACCGATAATAGGGGGTATTGCAAAGCATGGAGGGTTAGCTGTTGGTGTATTTTCAGTAGCTTATGATGCGGTTCAGTTGTATAATGGAAATCAGACATTAGGTAATTTCATCTACAATACGACTGGAGTTGGGGCTGCATATGCTGCAGGTATGGTTCACCCACTTTTAGGAGTAGCGGTTGGCGCTGGCTTTTATCTTGCGCCTATGGCAATTGAAGGTTATCAAAATTTAATGCAAGAAATCACCTATAAAACTCAAAGAGGGTATATAGATTTTAATAATGGAATCCGTTCTGGATGGGTTCCCAGATTTTAATGAATATATGAAAAAATTTAAAATTGATAATCACTCCCACTATAGGTTAATTAGACATTTATTGAGTTATACAGTGTTTTTAATAATTATATCGATGATAGTTGGGCATATTAAAGGATTTGATAACCTATTGTTAGATCCTGTTTTCTATTTTCTAACCTCTACTTTTATTCTTATATATGTTTATATACCGGTATTTGTAATTTATTTCAATCATTTTAGTTTAAATAAAGATAGTGTGATTGCATTTGATGATGAGAATAAGCTCTATTCTTACTCAGATAGAAGTGAGGTTGTATTCTCACCCAAAGATGTTAAAATCGTTTTTATATATAAACCAAAGCATGAGGTAGATAACAGGGGGTACGCACATCCTTGGTCTAATATGAAATATGCTTTAATTGAATTAAATTGTGGAAGGGTTATTTTTTTAAGTAGTATAATGGTTCCAAACCCCCAAAGGTTATTTAGGAATTTGCCAATAGAGGTAAAAAGTTATAGATTTCCCTTTGTAAAAAGAAAATCCCTTAAGAAGTATTGCCTAAGTTAGACTTGGTACTATTTGAAGGTTATAAATTTTTAGAAGCATCTTTCTGTTATGGTATTTGGCCGATGATTAGGAGTCTTTTAGCAAGGTGCTAAATAGTGTAGACATTTATTGAACTGAAAAAGAACAGCCAAATTGCGATATTAGCCCATGCATAAATTAAAACTCAAAGCAGGCACCTTACCCTTCGTATTTTCCATTTCATTGGCTTTGGTAGGCATTTCCGCGGCGATCATTTTGATGGGCTATTACCATCGGTTGAATATGTTGAGTTGGAAAAGAGCGTTTCAAGCCTCAACATATTTAGCTGATGGTCTCCAGCTTAGCTTGGCTTTTCCCTATAAAAAGGAGGGGGTAGATACTGTTCAGTTATATGGGGAAGATATTCGCTCTAAGGTGGTGATTAGGCAGGGGGAGTGGGGCATATTGCAGCAAGTGAATGTTGGAGTAGCGAGTCACCCTTCTTTATCGAAAACCTACATCAAGGGATATCGAAATGATTCTGTAAGGAATACGGCCTTGATCTTGGCAGATAAGAATGAACCTTTGATGGTTTGTGGCAATACCCGCATTAAAGGGAATGTAGCTTTATCCAGTCCTGAAAGGACTTTTTATGTTAGACATGGAATTCATTCCATGGAAAAATAGCCCTACCTCCAATCGTAGTAACCTTACCCCTAACACTGGTCGCAGTCCCCTCGCTACAACCAACTATCAAACCCTTTCACAAACCAACAACACCTTCTCCTCTCCTACCAAAGTCGTGGCGAAAATATAAATATTCCCTCCATCCTTCAGCTTCAGCTTTTTCCGAAGATCCGCCACCGTCGCAGGGAAATTCCGGACCGTTAAATTGCCTTTGCCGTCTTTGCAATATTTCTTCAAAGCCTTTTTATTGACCGCTTCTTGCCCAATGATTTTGAATTTTCGTCCCTGAAAATCATTTACTAAGGCTTCAGAAGTATAAAGGTGAGAGTGCGGATGTAGCTTGGAGACGCCTTGCTGAACACCAATGGATTTAAATCCTCCCGCTTTCAAAATCGCGCTATTGGGCTCGTAAAGGTGTTGTTTTGGGGCGTCGCAAGGCACAATGGCTTCGGTTTCTTCTTTTAAAGAAAAGCTGAGGGTTTCTTTCTCCCCTTTCTTGGTGAAGTTCACCGCCGTGTATTGTGGGTTATCGTTGATCTTGTTTTCTAATTCAAACAATACCTCTTTGCAATCATTTTGCACCGAAACCACATGTACTTGCTGGACATATTTCAGACTGCGAATACTACTTTTGATGTCCAACATCGGCGAAGCTTTGATCCACACCTTTTTGGATTTTTGCAGGAGTAATTCTTTCAGCCCCACCACATCAGGCAGGCAATCTTCCATCTGAAAGACCTTCTGTAATTGTTCATCTCGACGGTAAGGATCAATGAAAATCAGATTGTAATGCTGATCGGGCTGTTGCTTCAAAAATTCAATGCCATCCCCAAAGTGGCAATCAATATTTTCAGCGCCCAAACATTTAAAATTGTGTTGGGTACGGTGAAATAGCGCTTCCCAAAGTTCGGTATAATCCGCTTTTTCGAAATTTCGACTGATGAAATAAGTGTCCACACCCGAGCCTCCCGTCAGGTCAAGCAGGCGATTTCCCGCCATCAACTCACCTTTGTATTTGGCAGTGATTTCTGACGAACATTGCTCCATCGACAGCAAAGGCGGATAAATAATCCCCTCACATTGCGTCCACGTCGGCAGTTTATTCACCGCTTTTTGGCGTGCCTGAATTTGCTCGACAGCCAACTGCATCGGAATATCCGGATACTGTTTGGCCTTCAGCGCCAACGAAAAAGGATCATGCGTGGCATGATCCTTTATGAATTGTTGTATATTTTTTTCTTTGAGAATTTCCCAACTCATTGTCTGAACCTTAGCTTACAAAGCCCGCATCCACAAGATGCTGAGCGATCTGCACGGCATTGGTCGCCGCACCTTTTCGCAAGTTATCAGCTACACACCACATATTCAAGGTATTTGGCTGAGATTCATCACGACGCAAGCGACCAACGAACACCTCGTTGCGGTTATGCGCATTCAATGGCATCGGATAAACGTTGTTTTGTGGATCATCTTCCAACACAACGCCTGGCGTATTTTCGATCAACTCACGCACTTCCGCCAAGGTGAAATCTTCATTGAATTCTACATTGATTGACTCCGAATGCCCGCCCATTGTTGGGATACGAACCGTCGTTGCTGTTACGGCGATGCTGTCGTCGCTGAAAATTTTCTTGGTTTCCAAAATCATCTTCATCTCCTCTTTGGTGTAGCCATTCTCCTGGAAAACATCAATATGAGGCAATACGTTCATGTCGATTTTGTGCGGGTAGCACATATCAGGAGTTTCGCCCGCACGCTCAGACATCATCTGATCCACGGCTTTTTTCCCTGAACCTGTTACCGACTGATAAGTCGAAACGACAATTCGCTTGATGCCATAACGCTCACGCAATTTAGTCAGGGCCAATACCATCTGAATGGTTGAACAGTTTGGGTTGGCGATGATTTTATCGTCAGCAGTCAATTCCGAAGCATTAATTTCTGGAACGACTAATTTTTTTGATGGATCCATTCGCCATGCAGAAGAGTTATCTACCACGAAGCACCCTACCTCAGCAAATTTCGGAGCCCACTTTAATGAGGTGCTTCCGCCTGCTGAAAAAATGGCAATATCAGGACGAGCTTCCACAGCTTGCTCCAAGGTAACCACCGTGTAGGATTTACCCATGAATTCCATCTGTTTGCCTGCAGAACGAGCTGAAGCAACGAGTAATAATTCATCGAAGGCTAACTGAAGCTCTTCGACAACCTTCAACATCTGTCCACCTACAAGACCTGTGGCACCAACAATAGCTAATTTCATTTCCTGAATAAGGTTTGTTTAAAAATTAAAGGGAGGGTCAGTGGCCTATTGTGAAATAAACACGATAGACTAATGACGGTCATGCCCTTGGTTTACAGTACAAATCTAAAAATAAAATTGAGAGTTTTATGAGTGGACAAATGCGAAATGCAATAAATCTGTGGAGTCCAACAATAATAACAATGCTTGTTATATTTATGTTTTCGAAACCCTTGTCGGGGGTGGCAAACCAGCATTGTGGCTTGGCGGAAGTACCGTTTTCTGAAGAAAACATAAATGCACCTTCGGTAGGTGGAAATGATGGCGAGAAGGTATTTGCTTCCGATGTGGAAAAGGGACAACGAAAGTCGATGTCATTTTTGGAGGCTAAAGAAGTGCATCAACAGTCGGGTGAAGATGTAATGTCATTTAATATTTACATCCTGAATGATTGGGTTCTACTAAATTTTGAACGGGAACCAGCGCAAAGCCCTGTTCAGGTATCAGTTGAAAGCATTGTTTTTGAACTCATACCTGTCGGAGGAAAAGTGTATGCTTATCAGGATACAGATGATTTGATAAGCTGGTCAGGGGAAATCATTTTTGCGGATGGGTTCACCTTTTCCGCTACTGATGTAAAGGTCGCGCCGATGATTAATAATGTCGGTTTTCCCGCTGATAATATGGCGACAGTAAGGTGGGGGATTGAGGGACTTCGCTTTATCGAAGCTGAAAATGATTTCTCGGCCATGCCCACACCAGCGGGTATTTTATTTTTATTCGAAGAGGATATTAGTAATAACAAACCGTTTTCACTTCCGATTCGGGTGGCCATGGGGAAGGATACCCTTGACCTGTCATTTTTTGAACTTACAAAAGACACCAAACGCCCTAAAGTGAGTAAGGTGACCGTGTATTCGCACAACAGTTTAGCGGTGATTTTTTCAGAGGCAATTGATCTTGCCAGCCTGTCGGATTTAGGGAATTATCAGATTGAGGGGCACTCTATTGATGTGGTGGAGGTGGAGCGTTTGACAAAAGTTTATTTACACACCAAAAATCCTATTCCTGCCGAAGAGCTTTACGCGCTCGTAATTCAGAATTTGCTGGATTTACAGGGAAATAAGATGTCAAAATCGACCACTAATTTCAGTTACGACCCCATTCCTCCGCAATTGCTTGGTGTTAATTATATGAATAAAGATTCGGTTCATTTGGTGTTCAGCGAGGCGATTACACAGGCCAATATAGTATCGGCGACGAATCAGATTTTCAGTGTGCACCGCAATGTTGTGGCCACTGCGTTTACAAATGAAAAGCTGATTTATCAGGTTGCCGATAATGCAGGAAACACATCAATTCAGACTGTTTATCGCCAAAACCCTGAATTTACAGGTGGCTATTTTACAGATGCCCACCGCATTTATTTTGATGGCCTGCCACCGTCCGATTTTAGCCCTTTTGAGCTAGTCGTAGCCCCTTCGGGAGGAGGTTTTTGGCTGGTGAATGAACAGCCGTGGTCGAATGGTGAAATGGTGCAGATTCAGAGCAATACCGACCCGATGTATCATTTTGAGTACAAATCGGGGATCGATACGGTGATCAGACCTGAAAATGGCGTGATTTCTGTGTTTTTTTCGCAGGCTGTACACAAAAAGGGACAATATTCGGTCAATGATCAATTGCCTCTGTTAGAAATATGGAATGAAGCGCAGGATAAGCTGGACCTGCTGTTGCCGTCAGCTTTGCAGCGTGCTGATACCCTGAAGCTCACTTTTACTGAAATGTATGCCGCAGATGGTTTCCCCCTACCCGATTTCCAAACCCACCTTTTTACTGATCTTCAGCCCCCTGCCCTGGATTCCCTGTGGTGGGAGGATGCCCGAACAATAGCATTTCAGTTTACAGAAACGATGGCAGACAATCCTGTCAGTGATCAAATGGTGAAAATCTCCAATTGTACGCTTTTGGATGCAGAATGGACTGATCGTACCCTGTTTGTTCATCTTGAACCATATAGTGAGGACGCAGACAGCCTTGATATCACACTTTCGTCCCTCGAAGATTTATCGGGAAACAGGATCGAGTCAATGATGTTGAGCTTGCCCCCTGCGCTTTATTTTCAGGAATTTGATTTGATCATGACGGAAGTATTGCCTCAGCCTGATGCGGGGCAAGAAGAATTTGTTGAAATTTACAATACGACGGATAAAGTCATACCCTTGTGGTTTTTCCGACTTTCAGACACCAATTCAGGGGTAGACCTGCCAAGAGTTTGGCTGAGTCCCCATGCTTTTTTTGCCATAAATGATTTAGAAGGGGTCAGTTTGAATAACGAACAGGATCAGCTGAAGATTAGCCTTGGGGAGCAGGTGATTCATCAGTTGGAGTATCAAGGGGATTGGTTTGAAGGTTTGGAGCAAAAAGGGTACAGTTTGGAGATGAGTCAGCTTCGGTATCCATGTAAACAGGCGGGGAATTGGCGCAGGAGTGCTGTTTATGGGGGAACACCCGCTTCAGCGAATAGTATTTCAGACCGTACACTTGACGATACTGCACCAAATTTGATACAGGTCTATGCGAAAGGGAATATTATTGAAATGGATTTTGATGAACCTGTAGCATCATTTTCCTGGGAGTTGGATCAGGCTGTGGAGGTGATTTCGGAACAGTTTCATGGCCAAAGTTATCAGGCTGTTTTGAAGCAACCGCTCGAAGAAGGCCGACACTATCGGTTAATCATCGATGCGCTGACCGACTGTATCGGAAATAGGAAGCCTGTTTCTTACTTTTTTGAAACCGCCCGTACGCCCGTTGCGGGGGCGCTGTGGGTGAATGAATTGCTCTTCAATCCTGTTAGTGGTGGGGTGGATTTTATTGAACTGAAGAACAAATCAGCCTTTTCGCTGGATATAAAAGGACTTCAGTTATGGCGTCAGGAGGATGTTTTTCGTTTTCCCGACGAGCTTAAACTCTTGCCCGCCAATGGGCTGGTGGTATTGACAGCTGACCGCTATCAACTGCTGCAAACGCATCCAGAAGCGCAGGAAGCCCTTGTTTATGAGATGTCGATGCCACCATTGGCAGACGATAAAGGGGATTTCAGCCTGGGGCGGGCTGATACTGTTATTTTAGATCAGGTAGCCTACAGTCATCAGTACCATCATGCCCTGCTGAACAATAAAGAGGGTGTGGCACTCGAGCGGATAGAGGCTGCAGGAACGGAGGCCTCAGGTTGGCGGTCGGTCAGTGAAAATCAAAATTTTGCAACACCGACATGGGATCATTATGCGGATGGGGCAAATTTGGTACATCAGTTCGGTTTATCATCAAATGTGCTGCATGTTGGAGGAGGAAACCAGGATGCTGCCAATTGGGTCGTTGATACCCAAGGGGAAAATTGGTTGCTGACCATCAAGGTTTACGATTTTTTTGGGCAGCTCGTCAGGACGATCGCTGAGCACGAACTGATCAGTAATAAAGCCACTTACAGCTGGTCAGGGCTTAATAATGAATCGGTGTTGGTGGATCAGGGGCACTACCTCTTTTGGGTTTCGATTGTGAACCAACAGAATGAACGATATGTTGAAAAAGATAAAATTTCGGTGATCCACCATTAATAGGTGATCTTAACAAATGAAGCCCAAACCGTTACAGCAATGCAGGGCTTTGTTTTAATTTGATTTTAAATATTGATTAGTTTTAGGTCGGATATTTGAAAAATGAAATTAGTAATCAAATGGCGGGAATCGGACAATGCAACACATTAACAGCGAAAATTCTTGATCAATATACAATCTAAAGTAGCCGTTGTGCGTTCTTAAAGTTATAGACAAACGGAGAGTGTAGGTGAAAGATAGATTCTTTAATTTATGCTTAAAGTAAAAATAATAATAGAAATTTTATAATTTAATAGGAATGTTAAAGATCTAATTTCTATTTTTGTAAAACTTTTTAGGCTTATATAAAAATTTACCCCTTTAATGTTATCTGATATGGCAAATGTACAGAGTAACTCGGAATTAAGGTATTCTAAAGAAGATTTACAGGAGTTTGAAACTCTGATTCTTAAGAAAATCAATCGCGCTCAGAATGAGTTAAATTTCATCAAAGAGACCCTTGGTAAGGCAAATCATGCTGGCACTGAAAACTCCATCGGTAACATCAAACCTTTGGAAGATTCTGCTGACGTGCAGGAGAAAGAAAACTTGCAAGAACTGGCGGTTCGTCAGCAAAAGTTTTTAAATAACCTGAACAAAGCGTTAATTCGCATTAAAAATGGTACATATGGTGTGTGTACTTCCACAGGAAAGCTTATTCCTAAGGATCGATTAAGAGCAGTGCCACACACCACACAAACCATTGAAGCGAAATTAAAAAGAGCGTAGATTCATTGAAACTATTAACGACTTACGTAGAGGCGTTGATTTTTTGTGCCGACGAGCCTGTCAGTATTCGCCAAATGGCCAAATGCTTATCAGATCAAATGGGGACAGAAATTGCGCTGAATGATATTGAAAAGGCGGTAGACCTGTTGATTGAAAAATATAATCAAGGGGACTTCGCCTTTTCTGTTTACAAATCCTCAGGGGGCTATCAGTTCATGACCTTGCCCGCTTATCAGCCTGTAGTGACAAAGCTTTTGCAGCAGAAATCCAAGAAGAAACTCTCCACTTCTGCCATGGAAACCCTTTCGATAGTGGCTTATAAACAGCCCGTTACCAAAGGGCAACTCGAGCAGATCCGTGGAGTGAGCTGTGATTATGCTATTCAGAAGCTGTTGGAGAAAGAATTGGTCGAGATAAAGGGCAAGTCGGAGAGTTTGGGACGACCTTTGCTATATGGTACTACGTCGCAGTTTATGGAGTACTTCGGAATCAATTCCTTAAAAGAGCTCCCAAGCCCGACAGATTTCAAGAAAGAAGAGAATATCATAGGCGAAATTGGGGATGATTAATTGATTTTCCGTAAATTCGCGGTTTATTTTATTTATTTGTGTGCCCCGGAAGGAAGCAGTTATGACAAAACCAAGACGTAGTAATTCAAAAGGAGGATCAATCGGATCCCAAAAAGGAGGAGGAGGGTTTAAGAAATCATCTTCATTCCGCGGAAAAAAGAATCATTCAGACAAATTTAAATCGTCGGAAGATCGTCGAGGACATAGTACTGACCAAAAAGAGGTGCCTTCTAAAACAGAAAGAGGAAGTAAAAAACGATCTGTAAAAGAAAATTATCATGCCCGCCAAGAACAGGTGGAAAAGGCCAAAACGCCTAATTATAATTTTCAGAAAATGAAGGAGATCGCTAAAAAGAAAGCGAAAGTAACAGAAACTCCTGTGGCTCATGAAATCCGCCTAAACAAGTTTATTGCCAATGCGGGTGTTTGTAGCCGACGCGAAGCTGATACACTGATTGCCGAAGGCCAAATTTCTGTGAACGGACAAGTGGTGAAGGAAATGGGGTATAAGGTGGCCTTCAGAGATAAGGTAACCTGGTTAGGGAAATTGCTGAGCAGAGAGAAGTTGGTGTATGTTCTTCTGAACAAGCCAAAAGATTTTCTGACCACTACTGATGACCCTCAGAACCGACGCACGGTGATGGAGTTGGTGAAAAAAGCCGCTACGGAGCGTATCTATCCTGTAGGGCGACTTGATCGTCAAACGACAGGTTTATTGTTGATGACCAATGATGGTGAGTTGGCAGAAAAGTTGGCACACCCATCAAATGACATTAAAAAAGTTTATCAGGTTACGCTTGACAAGCCGATCACGCCTGAAGATTTTGATAAAGTACTTAATACCGTAGAGTTGGAAGACGGTCCTGTTCCTGTGGATGATTTGGCGCTTTTAAGTGCAGATGCCACCACTTTGGGAATTGAAATCCACTTGGGTAGAAACCGTATCGTTCGTCGTACCTTTGAGCATTTAGGCTATGAGGTGGTGAAGCTCGATCGTGTTGTTTATGCAGGTTTAGATAAGAAAGACCTTCCGCGTGGAAAGTGGCGATACATTTCAGAAAAAGAATTGATTAAGTTGAAATACTTTCTATAAAATACAAAAGCGAGCTTTAGGAAGCTCGCTTTTTTTATTTCTCATTTTTTCGGCGGAATGATCAGTCGATTTTTCCAACAACAATTTCAATGAGGTCGTCCTTCTGCCAATATTGTGCGGCAATCTTTTGCAATGATGCAGGGGTTACGGCATTAAGGACATCAAGGTACTGATCGTAATACTCATATCCCTGCCCAAATAAATAAACGGATTTGAATTTCTCCAATAGGGCAAAAGGCGTATTGACAGACGATAAGTATTGACCCAAAATATAATTCTGAACAATCTCAAGTTCCTCCGCAGGAACGGGCTCGTCAATTAGCTTTTGAACTTCCTTATGAATCTCAATAACGGCTTCTTTGGTGTTTTCCCCATTCACTTCAGCGCCAATCGCCCAATAACCATGTGACTGAAAAGAATAAAGACTTGAATGAATGCCGTAGGTGTAGCCTTTGTCTTCACGGATGTTTTTCATCAGTCTTGACCCAAAGTAGCCTCCAAGAATTTCATTGATAATGCTCAGTGCGGCGTAATCTTCATGCTTTTTTGTGAATATCGGACGACCAATACGTATTGCTGATTGCAAACTGTCTGCTTTCTGAACATGCACAGGCGAAGTAGCACTGACGATAGGCGGCAGCTGGGTGCTTTCATTTTTATTGCTCAGGCGCTCCTGCCCAAATAATTCATCTATCTGAGCGATCAACTGATCATCAACATCACCACAGAGTAACACCTCAAATTTATTACGGATATGGTCATTGAAGAAATCGCGGCAGTCGGTTGTCGTTACCGCATCAATATCCTCCAAAGCCCAAACTTTACCATAAGGGTGATCAACCCCAAAAAGGGCATTTCTGAAAGCACGTGAAGCAATGAATGAATTCTTTTCCAAATTCACCATAATGCTTTGCTTGCGCTGTGTTTTGGCGGTTTCAAGTTCCTGTTCGGGGAAGGTAGGGAAGTTGACAATCTTGTGCAAAATAGGCAGCAAGGCTTCGGTATGCTGGCGCAGGCAGTAAATGGCGACCGAAGAATAGTCTGTTCCTGGGCTGACGTCTATCTGTGCGCCATGGTGCTCAATAAATTCAGCAATTTCTTTACCTGAAAGGCCGTCAACTCCTTCAGAGAGCATTTTAAAGGCAAAAGAGCACATTCCTGTTTTGGATTCATGGATGTGCCCTGTTTTAAATAACAATTCAATTTTAACGACTGGTTGCGCATCCGAGCGTAGGTAGTGCAACTTTCTGCCATTAGTCAGCTTGAAAGGCGTAACTTTTTGAATATTAAACTTATTGATTCGCTCAAACTTTGGAGCTATGCTTCTGTCGATCATAAATGCTAAAATAAAGAAAGGACGATGAAAATCCTTTCACCGTCCCTTTTATAGTTTTTCCGAAGAATTAATCCCTGATGGAATTAGAATTGTCATTTTTATTGAACTCAAAACTGAGCGTAAATCTCAGTGTTTCAGCCAATGGATTTTCGCGGGTGAATGGCACAAGGTAGGCTGCATCCAGGCCGAATACATTGTAGTAAAAGCCAACACCCAATGTCATGTAAGTACGGTTACCTTTGCTTGGGTCTTCATACTGATAACCAAGGCGGGCAGCGAACATTTCGCGGTACCAGTACTCCATACTTGCCTGTACTTTGATTTCTGAGATTTCTTCACCAAAGCCACCTGGCGCGTCAGTGAATGAAGAGAAAATCCCACTCACCACATTTTTATCACTGATGATCGCAATGCCAGTAGAATCACGCTGAGGTGTCGGTACCAACAATTTGTTGAACTCTAAGCCGAAGCTTAGGCGGTTGTAAGGATCGAGGCTGAAAGAGTAAACAGAACCAAGGCGCAAGTTGGTAGGAATGAATTGTTCCTGATCTTCCCCAAGGTAAGTTACCTTGGCCCCAACATTACTGATCACGGCTCCGAAGGCAATATCACTTTTCTTCAGGCTCTTTTTGAATTTTTTCTTGTAGTAATAACCCACGTCGGCTGCCACCGTTTGTGCAGGCTGAATATCGCCATTTACTGGCGTTGCCCCGAGGTTGGAACGTACATAGCGTAAATTGACTCCAATACCAGAACTCTGGGTCAGCATTCGAGAGTAGCCCACTTGAATGTTATAATCTCTTGGGCGCCCCTGAGGAAGGTTCTGGTTTCCGTTGTCATCAACAAAATCTATCGATCCCATATTAAAATAAGTCAGGGAAAAAGAGATCAGTTGCTCACGGGTAATTTTTTTGAATCCACTCAAATAAGAGATGGACATATCATTGGTGATTTTACCAAGCCAAGGAGTGTAGGACAAAGAGGCTGCAAAATCCTGATCGATAAAGGCAAACTTTCCGGGGTTCCAGAAGGCAGAAGCACCATCAGCTGATGTTGCAGCACCCATATCACCGAGGGCTGCCGATCGGGCATCTGGTGAGATAATTAAAAATGGCATCGCTGTATTAATCACACCACCGCCTTCCTGACCTGATGTGTTGGAGCCACCACCGCCACCGATATTTTGTGCATCAGCGCATAAAGGGCTAATGATCAGTGCTAAAAAAAAGAGATATATTGAACAGTATTTTTTCATTGAAAAATTCAATAGGTTGTCAAAGAATTATTTTTGAAACAGCAATCTATAATCCACAAGATAACTAATTTTATGGTATATAAATAAATCTGTTGAAGTTTTCAGCCTTAGCGCCATTGTCATGATTTACCACCTGAAGTTTAAACAGGTACATTCCTGTTGTTAAGACAACATTAGTGTTGGTCGGGTTCCACTGCTCAAGCTCAACTGTTGAGGATGCGTGATCAAAGCTCTTAAATATTTGACTAACACGTTGGCCCTGTTGGTTGTAGATGGTCACGGTAACATCAAGCGGAGCCCCAATAGCATTGTGCTCAAAGCGAAAGGTGGTCGCTGTTTTGAATGGATTTGGATAGTTGATCAGGTTTTTTAATATCAGTTGCCCCTGTTGTGTGACCATAAAATGGAGTGTCCCTTCGGCCATTTGATTCGTATTATCATAAGCCTTTACCGTAATTTGATGCGGTCCTTCCTGCAATCCTTCAAAGGGGTAATCGATCCAGGCAGTGGTGTAATCATCCACGGCAGAGCGGATAAATTTATTTAATGGCTCAGGCGCTTGATCATCCAGTTTGGCGGTAGGGTTTTGCCCGATATTGTTCGGGGAAATCTGTATGCCTACCGATGATTTCAGTTGGCCGATCAGGCTGAAATCCTGAGGAGTCATGCCGCCTTCGGCAAATAGGGTATCGTTGATAAATAAATTGATTTCTGGTTTCCTTTCGGCTACGGCAGGCTGGTCGGAAGTTCCACCGATAGTCAGGTGGTTAGTGCCTCCGAGGGCATCTTGCTGATCGGTATTGTCATAGGCATAAGCCTGTAAAATTCCCAGGTCTTTTTTATAGATGATATTTTTTGGGACCACAAAGTCCACCGAAAATAAACCATTCTTAACAGTAGCCTGCCCATTAAAAAGGCTGTTTTCATAAACATCATAAATCATTTTTGGGTCACGAAAGCCCAGGGTTTCTTCCTGCAATGCTTTGTCAAACAATTTCACATTAACGATACCACTAAACTGAGGATTAATCACCCCATCAGCTTTATTTACCTGCCCCTCGATATGTACATGGTCCAATGCCGCAATATTTGGTAATTGATCAATGCTTTGACCATTGATGGTATTGAATTGAACCTCCTGCTTCGCTGTACCCAAAGGCATGGACGGATCGCCGAGAAGTGCAAAATTTCGATTGACTGCCCCTTCGAGGGCGTTATTTTTTGTCATTCGGATCACATCCCCGAGGCGCGGACGGCTGCCATCCTGCTGGCGCTGAAAAAGCGCATGCGTAAAGGCAATATTCAGTTTTTGGTTGGTAGAGGCGAAGACCTTCCTGGTGGTGGTCACCATCGCAATAGCGCCACCTTCAGCCCTTTTGAGCAATAATTCCGCCCCGCTTTCAATATTGGGGTGATCGTAAACACCAAAATCACAGGTTGCCGTGATTACAATTGGCAGATGTTCGCTATTGTTCAGCTCATAAATATGAGGAATGGTAAAGATATTCTCGTTGGCCCATTGGTCAAAACTCCCGTGGCCCTGATAGCTGATCAGAAATGCACCATCATGAAAAGCCTTCTGAATGGCTTTCTCTGTAGCAGCAGATCGGCCTCTGTTTCCACTGTCACGGATATGTGCATCAAGGAATATTTTTTCAGGGCAGAAGGCAGGGGCTTCCTGATGAACCAGCTGAGCGATTTCATTGGCTTGCTTTTGATGCAGGTTGTTGTCGCCGTCGTCGGCCACATAAATCACCTTAGATTTCCAGTCACCCATTGGGGATTGATCGTAGTTTTTAAGTTTCTGCACCAGGATATTGGCTTCCTCGAGTGTTTGCACAGGCAGTCGGCCAATACCGATCTCAAGGGTATGATCGCCACTTCTGTTTTCTTCCCACGCTCCCTCATTGGCTTCAAGAAAGCCGAAGTAATCATCCGAGCTATGAGAGTAAATCGGGTGAGTGGAGTTTCGGGACTCGTAAACGGGAACGAAATTGGTGTCTTTGGACGATCGGTCTAAATAATCAAAAGAGCAATCGCCGAAGAGCAGTAAATATTTTAACTGATGGTTTCCTTTTTCATAAACATATCGGGCGTAATTCCGGATTGCTGATATATCCTGGGCTCCGAAGGAGAACTCATTGTAGATGTTGGCGAGGTCGGCAACCTGTACCGAAAGCCCTTGGGCTGTGCGGTGTTTGGCGAGTTCTGTTGCCGCGCTCATAAATTCAGCAGGGCTGATAATGATCAGATCGACATTGGTTTGTGAACGTAGATCGGAGGCAGGTAAATCCTCGATAAATTCGGGTGTGAGGCTCTCCGAAGGGTTGAAAGCCACAAATTGTTGCCAAGCCGTGCCATTTGTTCCGAAAGTAAGAGTTGCCCCACTCAGGCGAGCATTTTGATTGCTGGCGTTTTGGAAATCGGTAACGTTCCAAACCTGTGTGTTGCTGTTGGCATTGGCCACTTGGTATTGCTGAAATTCCTGACCGACGGCTCTTTTTTGGCTAAAGACCGTCATGCCATCATAAAGCTGAAGTTTTCTTTCTACATTAATGCCGAGTGCATCGAGGTAGCCATAGTAGCGGTTAGGCTGGTTGGAGGAGCTCAATGTAATGGTGAAATTGAGTGCCTGTGAGTTTGGATCGACCACCAGTACGGAGGGTGCCGAAAAATAGCCCTGCCCCAAAATGCCTTTATCGCTGTATGAAGCATCAGAAATTCCATCTACTTTTAGTGTGCCCAGGGCATTGCCATTTACAGCAACATTAAAATCGGAGCTGCCAAAGGTGGTGTTTAAGGTCCGCAGCTCTACACTTAGTGTACCGTCAGAGGAGAGGCCAGCGACGTTAAAATCCAGGGTTTTGCTTCCTTGCTCGGCGAAGCGTTCACCAAACCACATTCTGCCAGATTCTCCCAGCAGGTTATAGGTTTCTTCTTCATGGGCGATTACTTCCGTAAAGGTATTGAAAATCGTTCCAGTCTGTTGGTCTTCGGAAGTGGAGAGCCTTTTGCCTGTTTCCGCTTTCAGGGTCAGGAACACATAAGCGTCACGGCTGTAAAGGTTTTTTTCGGTACTGATAAAATCTGAGGCATCATCGTAATATATGCGATCGGGACCTTCAGCATAAAACAGTAACAGGTCGGTGTTGTCAAATCGGCCATCTTCCTCGCCCGTAACCTCAATAGCCATTTCAGCAAGTTGGTCAATTTGGTTTTGGTCGTTGGGCTGAGGAAGCATGCCACCAGGTTTTCCGTAAACGGCCAGTTTTCGCGGGTCGAGCTGATCGACATCAAAACCCATGGAAGCCAACATATTCCGATCTACTTTATATACCCCATTCCGCGTTACCTTAAGCTTCACCCACTTTCCTGTGGAAAGCTGTGAAACGCCCTCGGCAAAAGCAGTGGAGGTTCCCATAATGACCATGATCAGGGCAATGAAAAAAGTAAGGAACGGAATATGTTGAAGTTTTTGATCCATGCTGGTGTACATATGAAGTAGGGGTGTTGTTAAGCTTGCTTGGGCTTGCCAACAGCTCTAATCACTGAAATTAGAATATACAATAAAATGATAAATGGAATACTGGCAACTTTCAGTGCCACAATGGCAATGGCGGAAATCAGCAGGAAGCTGTAAATTATCTCATTGCCTTTCCATCCGTAAGTTTTGAACTTGAGGGCAAACATTGGAATTTCAGCAATCAATAAGAAAGAGAAAATAACCACCAAAATCAATAGCAAATAAGGATTTAAGAGCCAATTTTGCGCATTCAGGATATTATCAGAGAGTATAAAAGGTAAAGCGCTGACGAATATTGCGTTGGCAGGTGTTGGCAGTCCAACGAATGATGTGGTTTGCCGATCATCGACATTGAATTTTGCCAGGCGCAATGCAGAGAATGCCGCCATAATAAAGGCCAGGTAGGGCAGGTAACTTGGCAGGTGTTCAATATTGCTGAGCAACTGAAAGTAGATAACCGATGGCAGTACCCCGAAAGTTACCATATCTGCAAGAGAGTCCAAATCACCACCAATTGGCGAGAATTGTTTTAGCAGGCGGGCAGAGAAGCCATCGAAAAAATCGAAAATGGCGCCTATCCAAATTAAAGCGGCAGCCCACAGCAAATTGCCGTGGAATGCCATGACAATACCCACACAGCCCGAGGTAAGGTTACCACAGGTGAGGGTATTGGGTATGTTGAAAATTTTCAAAACGTATCTTATTTTCTGATAAATGGATTGTGGGCTTTTTCTTCGCCAATCGTGGTGGTCAGCCCATGACCAGGGTACACGATCGTTTCATCGGGAAGCATATACAACTTCTCCCGCAAAGATTTGCCCAATTTCATGATGTTCCCTCCAGGGAGGTCTGTACGGCCAATTCCGCGGTGGAATAAGCAGTCGCCACCAATCACCTGCTGGCTGTCGTCGTGATAAAAAGCCACATGGCCAGGGCAATGGCCAGGAACAAAAAGTACTTTTAAAGTGGTTTCTCCGAAGGTGAATTCTTGCCCGTCGGTGAGGGTTTCGTCGGCAGTAGCGGGTTCATAGTTTTCGAATCCCCACATGCCGGCGTATTCATCAACAGATGCCAGCGTCGGGTAGTCGTCGGCGTGCAGGTGTAATTTTACGCCGTAAGTACGCTTAACGAATGCGTTGCCCAGAACGTGGTCAACATGCGCGTGGGTGTTCAGCAGTGCAACAACTTTTAAACCTTCAGCCTCAATAAAGTCTTGAAGGGTTTCTTGCTCCTCTTCTGTGTAGCAACCCGGATCAATAATGACGGCCTCTTTGGTGTCGTCATAAAGGATATAGGTGTTTTCAGAAAAAGCATTGAATGGAAAAACTTTGATTTGCATAACTTTTAAATATTTAGCCCTAAATTTCTTCATTAATCGGCAAAAACCATAATCTCAAACAATATACTATGCAATCTTACGATTACATTATTATCGGGCAAGGAATCGCAGGTACAGTACTCAGCTTTCAACTGAAAGCGGAGGGCTGCCGTGTGCTTGTCATCAATAAAACAGATCAAAACAGTTCGTCGCGGGTGGCAGGAGGCTTGCTGAACCCATTGACAGGGCGGAAAATTGTACTCTCGTGGAAGGCCGAGGAGCTCTTTCCTTACCTTTGGCCTTTTTACAGGGAGATGGAATCGGCAACGAAAACCCATTTTCTTCATCCAATATCGATTTACCGACCATATGCTGAAATTGCCGATCAGAATGATTTAAGCGGAAAAAGTGCGGATCACCGTTACGAACCTTTTATTGAAAATCTGAATGCCGTGGCTGAAGAGGGGATTCATGCGCCTATAGGAGGTGTTTCGATGTTGCAGTCGGGCTGGGCAGATTTAAATCCTTTACTGGATGCCTATCGAACATATTTGGGGGAGGATTACCTTGAAGAGGTGTTTGATGAACAAGAGTTGCATCATAGTTCCGAAGGCGTAAAATATAAGGGGTACACCGCCAAAGGCATTATTTACGCACAAGGGAAATCGGTGGCAGAAAGTCAGTACTGGAATTGGCTTCCTTTCCGACCTGTACGCGGGGAAGTTTTGATGTTTAAATCGGATCGTGAACTGGAAAAAATATATAATAAAGGCGTTTTTGTGTTGCCAATGGGGAACGGTTTATATAAAACAGGCTCTACCTATGACCACGCAGACCTGAGTAATGCGATCACGGAAAAAGGCAAACGGATAATCACCGAAAAACTGGCGGCCTTTTGGCAATTACCCTTTGAGTTGGTGAAGCATCAGGCGGGGGTCCGTCCTGCAACAAAAGACCGTCGCCCGTTTGTTGGTCAGCATCCTGAATATTCAAATATTTATATTTTTGGTGGTTTGGGGTCTAAAGGGGTTTCTTTGGCGCCTTATTTTGGGGCAGCGCTAAAGTCGCTCTTATTGCATCAAAAGCCTATCTCTGAAGAAGTCAGTATTTTAAGGTATTTCAAATCTTAAAAATAGATGTATGGGCCAATGAAATATTGATAAAATGCTTAAATAGGTAGTTTTTGTTCTTTTTTTATTTTTTATTGTTTTATGTGGGCCGTTGTGGTCAACGTTAACAATTATTCATTCGTAAAAAACAATTGAGAGTGAAACTATTATGGCCTGAGAATGAGATTTTAATGTTTTTAGGTGTAGGTTTTCATTGTTTTTTATGATTTGAATGAATTCATCAATAGCATCGATAGGTTCTCTCTCGCATTTAGTAAACCTACAAAAAATCCTATGTATCATCGCCTATTAATTTGTGCACTTTTTGCATCTCTATTTTTTCAGTTGAACCTGACTGCCGATGCGCAGGCATTGCGCGATCAGTTCGGTAAAAACAGGATCCAGTACAAGGTGAAAAAGTGGCAGTATTACAGTACCGACAACTTCGATATCTTTTATTATGAAGGGGGCCAGAAAACGGCTAAACTCGGCATAGAATATCTTGAAAAGGAATTCGACAAAATGACCGATGCCATAGGCTATTCGCCCTATTCCAAAATCAAAATTTTTCTTTATAACTCCGAAGATGATTTGCGCCAGAGTAATGTAGGGCTCAATGGCAATCAATATACAATCGGGGGGCAAACGAACTTCACGAAATCTCATGTGGAAATGGCCGTGCCTGGCACCATGACCGAGTACCGAGAAACGCTGCTTTATAATGTGGGAAAATTATTGGTGGAGGATATGATGTTTGGCGGCTCATTGGCGGAGATGTTCCAAAGCGCGTATCTGCTACATTTGCCCACCTGGTTTGTTACTGGGGCTTCGGCATATATCTCCAAGGGGTGGTCTGTGGAAATGGATGATTTCGTTCGGGAATTAATTTTATCCAAAGACTTTAAGAGGGTCAACAGTTATAGCGGCCCGGAGGCTGAATTGCTTGGGCAGTCAATTTGGAACTTTATTGCGGAGCGATACGGAAAGGCAAACCTTTCAAATATCCTTAACCTCACCAGGATTATCCGAAACGAGGAGCGCAGTATAGTAAGTACGCTCGGGATTTCGTACCCAGAATTTATCGCCGAATGGCAACGTTTTTATACTGATATGTCTGCCAATGTGGTCGGAACTTATCAGATGCCGGCGGATCAGTTGGCCATTACCTCAAAGAATGGGCAATCGAAAGCTTATGACAATATCCGGATTAGTCCTGACGGGAGTAAGATGGCCTATGCGGTCAATAAGTCAGGGAAATATAATGTCGTTATCCGAGAGATCGCTTCAGGCAAAGAGAAGGTGATCTTAAAAACAGGATTCAAAGTGGTGAATCAGCAGGTGAAAGGGCAATTGCCTTTGGTCAGCTGGAAAGATGATGACCAACTGGGGATTATCTACCTGAAGAAAGGGCAGAGTTACCTGCAGATGTATTCGTTGTCTTCGAAATCGTTTTTGGAGCGCCCACTGAACCGGATCAATAATGTTACAGCATTTGATATTAAGAAAGACAGCAATGTAGGGGTCATTGCTGGCGACCGAAAAGGGCGCAATGGTTTGTTTTTGGTTTCGCTGAAACGATTCTCCCTACGGATGATCACCAAAGACCTTTACGATGACCGTCAGCCTCGATTTATCCCAAACACCAACAGTATTGTATTTGCATCCAACAGGGTGTCAGATACTTTGAGTGTCAAGGAAGGCGAGTTGTTGAACATGCCCGAAAGCTATAATATCTTTCTGTATAACCTTGATACGACAAGAAAAGTGCTGACCAGGGTAACGCGGAATATTGGAAAGAATATGCAACCAGTGCCTGTTTCAGATCGGTACTTTTATTACTTGAGTGATCAGCAAGGGATTCGAAACCTCTACCGATATGATCTCGAAAATCAGCTTTATCAGCAGGTGTCCAATTATGCAGTGAGTATTCATGATTATGACATTGGGCCTGACAACAATTTTAGTTTCATTGCCAAGAAAGGGGATCAGGACTTTATTTACTATCAGGCCAACGCACCCTTGGGGCAGAGTATCTTCACACCAGCGACAGGAAGAAGACAGTTGCTGAATGCTAAAAAGGTCCGTAATAAATTGATCATGCGCAAAAAGGAGGCTATCGCTGATTCATTGCGCAGGGTGGAGCAGGAGCTGGAAAAATTCAATGAAACTTTGCGCAGCCCAAGCAGCCTTCAGCTGGATTCGCTGTCGAAGGCCCTTACGGCTCCTGATCAACTGGACAGCACGGGACTGAATACGTCCTCTTATATTGAAGAAGAGCAAGGCTTGATTAATACTGACGATTACGAGTTCGATGTTGCGGGGCCGCCTGTGGCTAAAAAACGAGAGTCCTTCCTGACGAAATACCGTTTGATGCGTCGGGATTCTGAGGTGTTGGGTCCAGAAAATTATGAGACCTATTTCAGAATGAATAATTTACTGACCTCTTTTGTAATTGACCCTCTGATGGGCTTTGGTGTGCAAATGGAGGCAGAAATGACCGACCTGCTCGAAGATCACCGCTTTTATGGCGGATTTGTGATGGCAACGGATTTCCGGTCGGGCTCTTTCTTTGCGGAGTATGAATACCTGAAGCACTTTCTTGATTATCGCTTGCGCTATGACCGTCGGGTGCTGAACATGATGACGCAGGACTTTACGGATCATCAGTATCGTCAGAATAAAATTGATGCCAGTGTTTCATTGCCGTTGAGTGTCAGTTCAAGAGTTACGCTGGCTTCTGTTCTTAACCACACCTATTGGGTGGATCGGAGTGCCGATAACCTGATCAGCCCTCCTCTGGTACCGACTTCGGAGCCTCAGAACATTTATCTTGGACTGAAGGCGGAATATGTTTTCGATAATACCACAAGCACGGGCTTAAACTTGCGTGAAGGGATGCGATTCCGTGGAGGAGTGGAGGCTTACAGCTCGGTATATGGTGATCTGAGGAACTATGGAAAGATGGATTTGGATTTCCGAAATTACTTTAAAATCCACCGGGAGATTGTGTTGGCGACACGCCTGTACTATGGTCGATTTTTTGGGCCAGGCTCGAAAAGCTTTTTGCTCGGTGGGGTCAATAACTGGCTTTTCAACCGAACGGACAATGCTGGACTGGACGCCGAGTCGGGTGATCCGCTATACTTCAAGCAGGATGTTAATAATTCGGATGTGTTGTTTGCTGAATATGTTACTGACTTGCGGGGGTTCAATTATAACACTTTCAATGGGTCGAATGTCTTGCTGGCAAATGCTGAATTACGAATCCCACTGATTCGCTACCTGTCCAAAGAGCCCATTTCCTCCAATTTTCTGAGGAACTTGCAGTTTATTGGTTTCTTTGACATTGGGTCGTCATGGACGGGCCCATCAGCCTTTGCAAGAGAGAATAATATTAATACTGATATTGTTAATGGAGGGCCTTTCGAAGGGAAGATCAACAACTTTAAGAACCCGTGGCTTTATAGTTATGGAACAGGTGTTCGCACTTCTATGCTCGGCTACTTTGTTCGATTTGATGTAGCCTGGGCAACGGAGGATTATCAACAACGGAAGCCGAGATTGTCGATTTCCATTGGCTATGATTTTTAATCAGTAGGCACAAAAAAAGAATAAAAAAAGGGCACAACTTTCGACGAGTTGTGCCCTTTTTATTTGGTAAGCGAAGTGCTTCTATTATTTATGTTTTTTGGCTTTCTGCATTGGGTTCTGACCTGTGCTTGCGCCTCGTGCTCCTCTTGAGTTTTGATAAATCTCGAATCTGCTTGGTACCGCCTGACGAGGGAAGTAGTTGTTCTTAATATCCGTGTCAGCAGTTTCAAGCATTGGATCTAAAGTAATGTTGGTTACCTCTTTTTTGAAGGTAAATACCTTGCTTACTTGCTCCTCATTTTTCTTCCAAATTTCAGCAGGAATGCGGATTGTCTGGAATGTTTTATCAGCAAATTCAAATTTCAGGATAATCGGCATCACCAATCCTCCCACATTACTGAAATCGATCTGATAGAAATTCAGGTTTTCTTTCAGCAAAGCTTTATTTTCTGGCTTCAGGTTCGCCATGAAAGTCTGGTAGGCTTCTTTCTGCTCAGGGGTGGTTTTATAGGCGTCATAAGAATTGTAGAAATCTCTTAAATCAGGACGCTGATCAACCTCTGAAGCAACATTTTTATTGCGCTCAGTAGTCATATTATGACGGGACTTTCTGTGCTTTTCCTTACGGATAGGGTTCTCGATCTCTGGGTTTTTGGTGTTGAATTTATACCAGTGTACATTATCGATAGAGATGTCCACATGGTCAGTTGAATAAAACCAGCCCTTCCAGAACCAGTCCAGGTCAACGCCCGAGGCATCTTCCATTGTGCGGAAGAAATCTTCAGGTTGTGGGTGTTTGAAAGCCCATCGTTGTGCATAGGTTTTGAAAGCAAAATCAAAAAGCTCTCTGCCCATCACGGTTTCGCGGAGGATGTTCAGTGCCGTCGCGGCTTTTCCGTAGGCGTTATTTCCAAATTGCTTGATTTGCTCGGAGTTGGTCATGATCGGCACAATGCCGTCAGGATTTCCCTTCATATAAGGAACAATATCGGCAGGGAATCCTCGGGTAGAAGGGAAGTTGCTGTCCCACTCCTGTTCGGTAAGAAACTCCAGGAAGGTGTTCAGCCCTTCATCCATCCATGTCCATTGGCGCTCATCGGAGTTAATAATCATCGGGAAGTAGTTGTGTCCCACTTCATGGATAATTACGGAGATCATGCCATTTTTTGTGCGTTCAGAATAGGTGCCGTCCTTTTGTGTACGCCCATAGTTGAAACAGATCATTGGGTATTCCATTCCATTGGCCGCCTCTACGGATTGCGCCACAGGATAAGGGTAAGGGATGGTGTATTTTGAATAAGTTCTCAGGGTATGGGCGATGACTGCCGTCGAGTATTTGTGATACAAGCCGTAAGCTTCTTTAGGGTAAAAAGACATGGCCATTACATGGTGACCATCCAAATTTACACCTTGTGCATCCCAGATGAATTTACGAGAACTTCCGAAGGCGAAATCACGAACATTTTTGGCTTTGAAAACCCAGGTTTTGGTGTCTTTGGCATGTTTCTTCGCCTTTTTCTTTACCTCGTTCAAGGTAACAATCTCGATAGGCTTCTCAGATTTCTCGGCTTCTTCCCAACGTTGGTATTGCACATCATTCAATACCTCTTTCGGGTTTTGTAGTTCACCCGTTGCAGATACAATATGATCTGAAGGCACCGTGATCGATACATCATAATCACCGAAAGTAAGGGCAAACTCCCCATTACCGAGGAATTGTTTGTTTTGCCAGCCATTTACATCATCGTAAACGCACATTCGTGGAAACCACTGGCAAATGGTGTACAGGTAATTATCTTCGTCAGGGAAATACTCATAGCCAGCGCGGCCACCCATTGTAATACGATCCTGAACATTATATCCCCACTTTACATTGAAGGTCAGGTCTTCGCCAGGTTTCAGTGGCGAGGCAAGATCAACACGCATCATGGTTTTGTTGATGGTGTAAGGAAGAGCGTTGCCTTCCGCGTCGGTAACCGATACAATCTGATCCCCTAAATCAAGATCATGCCCAATGATTCTGCGGATGCTGGCATCCGACATTTTTGGTCTGATTTTGCTTGGTGCAATCTTATAAGTGTCGGAATTTTTATTTCTGACGTTCTGATCGAGCTGTAGCCAAAGGTAGGTCAGCGGGTCAGGCGACTGGTTAAAGTAGTGAATCGTTTCTTCCCCGTCGATGCGCTGCTTGTCATCGTTCAGTGTAACGGCAATTTTATAATTTGCACGTTGCTGCCAATAGGCATGGCCAGGAGCACCAGAACCTGTTCGGTAAACATTTGGTGTGGCAAGATCATTGCCAAGTTGCTCAAATTTGCGTCCTTTATAAGGGCTGTACGGCGTTTGAGCGATGGCCCATGCAGGCATTAGCAACGCCAAGAAGAGTGTAAGTCTTTTCATCATTAATGATAAGCAAAAGTAAAGGTCATAAATATTACCAGAAACGTGCGTGGTACATCAGGCTTGCAGAAACGGCAAGGATGATGAAAGTCCAGGCGGGCTTCCAATAGGTTTGAAGGTGGTTTATGATGGTATTCAGTAGGTAGAACAGGGCAAAGTAAGCAAGTACAATGACGATCTGCCCCACTTCCAAACCGAGGTTAAAAGCCAAAAGCGGTGTAATAATACTTTCAGATCTTCCCAATAGCGCAGAAAGGTAAGAGCTGAAACCCATTCCATGTATTAATCCAAATGCGATAACGATGCCATAGCCATACCAGTAGCTGTTTTTTTGTGACGTTTTTTTACCCCTGATCAGGTGGTGTAAACCAGTCAGGAAGATCGTCAGCGGAATTAAAAATTCAACAATATCACTGTTTACCCTGATGATATGCAGGGTTGATAATGCCAAAGAAAGACTGTGCCCGATGGTAAATGCCGAGAGCAGACCAATGATTTTTTTCCATGACGAAACAGAGAACGACAGGCATAGCGCAATAACAAACAGTAAATGGTCATAGCCGTTCCAATCCAGGATGTGGCGCATGCCCATTTCAAAAAAAACGTGAAAAGTACTCATAAAATAATGTCCCTTTTGTACTACCCACCATAAGCGTATTGCTTACTGAGAGGTTAAGAGCTGATTTTTGTGTCGATAATTTGTTAAATTACAAAAAAAATAGAGGAAGCAACTGATTTTTTGATCAAATCAAGAGGTATGAAGAGAATATTTGTAATTATAGGGCTGATTTTTTGTTTATTCATGATTCAGCAGAGGGCGCTTGCCCACCCCTTTCATATCAGTGTACTGGATATTTATTTCAAGCCTGCGCAAAAGGTGCTACAGGTGGAAGGGAAGGTTTTTATGGATGATCTTGCCGACGCCATCAAGGCAGATACAGGGTTTGAAATTGATTATGATCAGCCTTTGCCTAAGCAACTGATAGAGGCTTATCTTGAAAAGCATGTCATTTTTTCAGTTAACGGAAAAGCCAAACCCTTTAATTTTGTAGGCATGGAGACCGAAGATGGCGCCATCTGGATATACTGGTCTGTTGAAAAGGTGAAGCCGAAAGCCAAGGTGAAGGTGAGCAATACGCTTTTCATCCGTTTATTCAGCGATCAGCAAAACCTGGTCAACCTGACCGACCCGCAAGGGGTACGAAGTGAGCGCCTCACGCAGGGCAATCAGGTTGCAGTTTTTGAGCTTAGAAATCAGTAATGGCGTCGAGGGCAACAAATGCCTGTGGGTTGGCTTAGCCCTCTTGCAACGGGAACTTTTTGAAGACCTCCCACTTTTTATCCTGATACTTTAACAGGTAGAGGGCATCGGCTTTAAAGTCTTCCTGAAATTCTTTTTGTTTAAAATAGGCCCAGGCAGCAGGAAAAACCGCCTTTTTCAAATCCCGAAAGGCGATGGTCAGGTGCGGATGGTACGGACGTTCCTTATAGTCGGCATTGAAGATATTTAAATTTATTTTGAGCCATTTTTTAAGTGCCGATTGTAATTGAACAAGTTGTTTGTTCTCTGCCACGTCTATAAATATCACCCGAGGCTCAAAGCAGCTCAATTGCTTTAGTTGGATATTAAAGCTGTTTTGCTCCCGACAGAACGCACTAATACTATCGATTAATCGTTCATTTTTTTTGATTTTCCACATAAAAGGCATGTGCAATGTCAGGTGTGGTGGGGAATTCAGTGCGCCTTTCGTAGCGAACTGATTAGCAGCCTCTTCTTTTAACGCCTGAGCCTGAGCGGCTATCTGTTCAGGGGGAAGAATGGCGATGAAATAACGTTCTGTTTCTATCTGGTGCTTCATTGAATTAAATTATTACACAAATATATTCATCTTGTCTTTATCTACTATGCAAAGGTTTGCAGTTCGGTAAATTTTGCTGTATTATTACATTGATTTAAACCTTTTATTATTAAAGGAAAAAGATCACTTTTTGTATCACAAATCAATAGCTCAGCGTATTATTTTCACTTTTTTATGCCAAAGTTTAACAGGACCAATAAAGTAACAAATAGAAGGATTTCTAAAAGCAGTATTTCCAAGACGCTCTTAGTTGAAGTTGCATGGGAAGTTTGTAACCAAGTAGGCGGTATTTATACCGTAATTCGTTCCAAAGCCCCCACGATGGTGAAAAAGTGGGAGGATAACTACACCCTGCTGGGCCCCTATGTTGAGGAGCAAGCTTCCGCCGCTTTCGAGCCGTTACCCTTGGATGAAGAGAGCAGTGTTTGCCGTGCGGTCAAGCGCATGCAAGCCTCGGGGATTGATGTCCATTATGGCGAATGGCTGGTGACTGGTAAGCCGAAGGTGGTTTTGGTGAACCCATTATCGGTGCAGGATCGCTTAGGGGAAATTAAATATGCACTGTGGGATCACCATGGTATTCCATTGCCTTCGCATGACGATCTGCTGGATAAAACCATCGCTTTTGGTGAGTTGAACAGGATTTTCTTTTCACTATTATCTGAAGAAGAAAAGAGCAAAAAGATTATTGGGCATTTTCATGAATGGATGTCGGCATCATCAATTCCTGAATTACGCAGAGACAATGTGGATATTTCTACCGTCTTTACCACGCATGCTACAATGCTTGGGCGTTATTTGGCAGCGAATGACCACGAATTCTATCAGCACTTGCCTTTCTTTGACTGGGAACAAGAAGCGATTAATTTCAATATTGAACCGCAGGTACGTATTGAACGTGCCGCAGCGCATGGAGCACACGTTTTAACAACGGTTTCGGATGTTACAGGGCAGGAGTGTATTCATCTTTTGGGTCGCAAGCCTGACGAGATCACGCCTAACGGTTTAAATATCGAACGGTTTACGGCACTCCACGAGTTCCAGAACTTACATAAGGAGTATAAAGAAAAGATCCATCAGTTTGTGATGGCCCACTTCTTTCCGAGCTACACTTTCGATTTAGATAATACTGTTTATTTCTTCACGTCAGGGAGATTTGAATATAAAAATAAAGGCTTCGATACCACTTTGGAGGCTTTGGCGAAGTTGAATTATCGCTTGAAGCAGGAGCAAAGTGATATCAATATTGTGATGTTTTTCATCACTAAGCGCCCTTACCATAGTGTGAACCCATCGGTGTTGCAATCGCGTGCAGTGATGGAAGAGTTGCGCTACACGACAAAAATGATCCAAAATCAGATTGGGGAGCGCTTATTTTATGCGGCGGCATCGAGTAACGATCACCGATTGCCTGAGTTGAATGACTTTGTGGATGAGTACTGGAAATTACGTTTCCGCCGTACGCTTCAGTCATGGAAAAGTGGAGGCTTGCCATCTGTTGTAACGCACAACCTTGAAGATGATCAGGATGATGAAATTTTGAACTACCTACGAAATGCCAATCTGCTCAATCATGAGGATGATCGCGTGAAGGTGGTTTATCACCCTGATTTCATTTCGCCAGCGAGCCCGTTGTTTGGAATGGAGTATGGTCAGTTTGTTCGTGGTTGTCATTTGGGGGTTTTCCCAAGTTATTATGAACCATGGGGCTACACACCACTTGAGGCTATGGCATCGGGTGTTCCTTCAGTAACCTCGGATTTGGCAGGTTTTGGTGATTATGTAGTGAACAACTTGCAGGATCACGAAGAAAAAGGGATTTACGTTATTGACAGGAAGAATGCCAATTTTGATGCAGGAGCAGACCAGTTGGCTTATAAGCTGCATAAATTCATTAAAATGGATCGTCGCCAGCGAATTTCTCAAAGAAACAAAACAGAGCATAACTCTACTTTCTTTGACTGGCATAACCTGATTCACCATTACGATAAAGCGCATAATCTTGCGATCAGTCGATTGAAAAAATAAGCCTGAGCAGCCAATGTTCAGACCAAAAAAAACGGCAAGCTTCAAATGAGGCTTGCCGTTTTTTAGTTTTATGACCGATTATTTATCGGTAGATGAATCATCATCATCAGAAATTGAACGACGCATGTCCGTGTCCGCCTGAATATTCTGGAATTTGTAATAATCCATTACGCCAAGGTTGCCATTTCTGAAAGCTTCCGCAATGGCCAATGGAATAGAGGTTTCTGCCTGAATTACTTTAGAGCGGGCTTCTTGTGTTTTAGCCTTCATCTCCTGCTCTTCAGCAACAGCCATTGCGCGGCGCTCTTCCGCTTTTGCTTCCGCGACCTTCAAATCGGCTTGTGCCTGATCAGTCTGTAATATCGCACCGATGTTCTTTCCTACATCTACATCTGCAATATCAATCGACAAAATCTCGAAAGCAGTCCCTGCATCCAAACCGCGTTGCAATACGAGTTTTGAAATCTTATCAGGGTTTTCCAATACTTCTTTATGAGACTGAGCGGAACCAATCGAGGTTACGATACCTTCACCCACACGAGCGAGGATAGTATCTTCACCAGCACCACCGACATACTGCTGAATGTTGGCACGAACCGTTACACGGGCAGTGGCAATCAACTGAATACCATCGGCAGCTACAGCAGCTACTTTTGGCGTGGTGATCACTTTAGGATTTACGGAAATCTGTACGGCTTCAAATACATCTCTACCCGCAAGGTCAATAGCAGTAGCTGATTTGAAGTTCAATCCGATATTGGCTTTGTCCGCAGAAATTAGTGCACGTACGATATTCTGCACATCACCACCCGCAAGGTAGTGGGTTTCCAGATCATTGGTGGAAATTTTCAATCCTGCTTTTGTGGCCGTAATCAAAGGATTAACGATAATGCTTGGTGGCACTTTACGAATACGCATTGCTACCAATTCGCCAAGACTAATTCTCACCCCAGAGAATAGCGCAGTAATCCATAGGTTTACTGGGATAAAATATAGAATAATAAAAAATAAAAATATCCCGAGTAATATCGCGATAATAGGAGCAAATGGTGTCATTCTTTAATTTTTAAAGGTTGAACAATTATTTTGTTTTTATAAATTTCAATGATTTCGATGGCTGTGCCAGCCTCCAGAAATAGCCCTCGGGTACTGACCTCCTCTTCGGTTTCACCAAAGAGTGCTTTGCCTACAGGTTTCAAGGCAGAAGTGGTCAAGCCTTCTTGTCCGATCATCAGCCCGATAGCATCCCGAGTATTGACACGACCTTCAACAGACGATTGGTTAGACATTTTCAACCATGGTTTGGACTGAAAGGCATAAATAGATAGGATGATGCCTACCACTGAAGAGCCTGCCAATACCCAATGACCAGCACTTGTGCCTAACTCAGTGTAGGAAAGATAAATCCCGAAAATCACGGCAATAGCCCCGATTACGCCCACAAAAGTAGTTCCAGGAACGAAGATGACTTCTACGAGCAAAAGGATAATTCCGACAATAATTAATAGCGCAATTAACAGCATAAAGGAGTTGAATTAATGTACTGTCAATATAAGTCTTTATTGAAATATTTTTAGAATAGCGGGCCGTTTTTGAAAGGATTTAGCCCGAAAATCGGGGATTGATTATTTAGGGGGAATAATAATCTAAGTAATATGATTATTGTTGGATAGGAAGGTGAAAAATACTGGGGTACTTAAAGAACTGCTGCAGGGTTATTTCCCAGAGGAAGAAATGTGCATACGTATTGTAAGGTGCGCAACGGTCCGTGAATTTTTTGAAGTCTGTTCTGCTGAGTTCGCCATCGGATTGCATGAGCCATGCGATGCCTTTTCTGATGGCCAAATCTCCAAAAGCACGAACATCTTCTTTTTGTAAGGTAAACATCAGGAACATTTGAACCGTCCATTGGCCAACTCCCTTGATGCTTTGTAGTTTAGTGCTGATGGTTTCGGTGTCTTCTGTCAGTAAGTTCTGACGACTGAAAAAAAGGGGCTTTTTAAGAAATGCCTGTGCAATATTCTGGCAGTAGGCCACTTTTCTGAAAGATAAACCACAGGCCTGTAATTGATCTGTGGGTATGGCCAGCAGGTGTGTAGGGGTAATGCCCTGAGGGAATAAACGGGAGAAGCGTTTGAAAACAGTCAGGCCAGCTTCGAAGGAAATTTGCTGAAAGATGATGTTGTAAACCATGCCCTCAAAGGGATCTTTGATGATCTCCCTGGGGGCATAATTGGGGCAATGCTGAATCAGTAAAGCCATTTCAGGAATTTGCTTCAGGTGGTCAACAGCTCGATTTGGGATTTTGAACCGCATTATTTCTCCAGCTGGGCTTTGAGGGCGAAGAGTTCATCCCGCAATTTTGCGGCAGCGATAAAGTCGAGTGCTTTGGCCGCTTTTTCCATTTCTTTCTGTGTTTTGGCGATCATCTTTTCGATGTCCTCCTTTTTCGCATACTGCAAAACAGGGTCGGCGGCAAGTGAAGGCTGGTTTTCCTCTACATAATATTCTTGTGCCTCTTTTTTATTATCAGCCACTTTGGTTTGCCCGAGAATTTCCTCACGAGATTTACGTATCGTTTTCGGCGTGATGCCATGTTCCTCATTGTAGGCTTGCTGAATTGAACGTCGTCGGTTGGTTTCCTCAATGGCCGTATTCATGGAATCGGTCATTTTGTCGGCATACATAATCACCGTACCATCCTCATTACGGGCGGCTCGGCCAATGGTCTGAATCAGGGATTTTGTAGAGCGCAGGAAGCCTTCTTTATCAGCATCAAGAATGGCTACCAGGGAAACTTCTGGCAGATCAAGGCCTTCTCTTAACAAGTTTACCCCAACGAGCACATCGTAAGTACCGAGGCGTAATTCACGCAGAATTTCCACCCTGTCGAGGGTTTTGACTTCCGAGTGTATGTATGCACATTTAATATTGGCACGCTCAAGGAACTTGGTCAACTCTTCCGCCATTCGCTTGGTCAAGGTCGTTACCAACGTTCGCTCATCACGTTGGATTCGATTGTCGATTTCCTCCATCAAATCATCAATCTGATTGATGGATGGGCGCACCTCAATTTTGGGATCCAGCAGCCCTGTTGGTCGAATGATCTGCTCCACAATAACGCCGTCAGACTGGCGGAGTTCGTAATCTGCAGGTGTGGCGGAGACAAAGACCATCTGGTTAATCATCCCTTCAAATTCTTCAAACTTCAGCGGACGGTTATCCATTGCTGCTGGTAGCCGCCAGCCATAATCTACCAGGTTTACTTTACGCGCACGGTCGCCACCATACATGGCGCGTACCTGAGGCAAGGTTACGTGGCTTTCATCAATCATAATCAAATAATCGTCGGGGAAATAATCCAGCAGGCAGAAGGGGCGCTGGCCAGGTTGTCGTCGGTCGAAATAGCGGGAATAGTTTTCGACGCCCGAACAATAGCCCAGCTCACGGATCATCTCCAGATCGAATTCTGTACGTTCCTGAATACGCTTGGATTCTTCTGGTCGGCCTTCTTCATCAAAGAAGCGAATCTGCTTGACCATATCATCCTGAATTTGCTTGATAGCCTCCTGTATGGTGTCTTTGCCTGTAACAAAAAGGTTGGCAGGAAAGATGGTGGTGGCGGTTTCATCGGAAATTTTTCTGCCAGATGCTGGGTCGATGGTCTGAATGGCCTCAATTTCATCTCCCCAAAAGTAGAATCGGTAGGCAAAATCGGCATAGGCGAGATAGATATCCACGGTATCGCCCTTTACCCTGAAAGTTCCCCGACGGAATTCCCCTTCAGTGCGGCTATAAAGAATATCCACGAGCGCAAACAAAAACTGATTTCTCGGCACGCTGTCTCCGACTTTGAAAGAGAGCACATTTTTGCCAAACTCTTCGGGGTTACCGATACCATAAATACAGGATACCGAAGCGACAACAATCACATCCCTGCGGCCTGTTAAAAGCTGCGAGGTGGCCTTTAATCGCAATTTTTCAATTTCTTCATTGATCATCAGGTCTTTCTCAATGAAGGTATTGGTGGCCGCAATGTAGGCTTCGGGTTGGTAATAGTCATAATAGGAAATGAAGTATTCCACCGCATTTTCGGGGAAAAACTGCTTAAACTCGCCATAAAGCTGAGCCGCCAAAGTTTTATTGTGCGCCAATACCAATGTGGGCTTCCCCGACTGGGCGATCACATTGGCCATGGTGAAGGTCTTTCCCGTACCTGTTGCACCGAGCAGGGTCTGAAAACGCTCCTGATTGGCAAGGCCCTGGGTAAGTTCTGCAATTGCCTGAGGCTGGTCGCCCATTGGCTTATACTCTGAGGTCAGTTTAAACTCCATTTTCCTATTGGTGAATCTAAATTATGTTGTTTCGCTTTGTGGGGCTACAGGCGTTTGGCCATCCAGCCAAATCTCCCAGCTTTTCTCTGCCTGAAGTACTAACATTTCGTACCCATTTTTGGCCTTCCCTCCTTTGCGTAATCCTTCTTGCATAAAGGCTGTAATCTCCGGATTATACACCACATCGTACAAATAATGCTTGGAGGTTAGGGCTTCGTAAGGCAAATCAACCTTGTCAAGTTCGTTGGGTGCGGTGCCCAGGGGCGTGGTATTGACAATCAGAGTGTGTGTGGCAACCAATTCAGGGTTTTCTTTCAGCGCTTTATAGGTATAGTCTGCTTTCTGCGGATCTCTTGATACCATTTTCACATTGATCCCCATATCGGTTAAAGCAACGCGAACGGCCTTTGAAGCGCCTCCGGTGCCCAATACGAGCGCATCGGTAATATTGCTGAGGTTTTCCCCGATCCATTTCGTGACGGAATTCCTGAAGCCATAATAGTCGGAGTTATAACCAACAAGCCCCTGATCTGTAAATTTAATCACATTTACGGCACCAATTTTCTGGGCACTTTCATCGAGGGATTTCAAGTACGGGATAATGTCGTTTTTGTATGGAATCGTAACATTGATCCCTGCAAAATTGGGGTTGGTTTCCAACAGTTCAGGGAAAGATTCAATGTTAGGAATTTCAAATAGTTTGTAGTCAAAACCCTCAATATCTTCTTTCTTGAATTTTTCTGTAAAATATTTTTCTGAGAAAGAGTAGTCGAGGGTTTCTCCAATAAGGCCTAAAAGTTTCATAGGGTTGAATTAAAAGGTTTAGGACAATGCGCTATGCTTGTTTGGTATTGCTTCTTGAAGCAAAATAATCCAATCCGAACACCAATGCAATAGCCCCCACAATACAAATGATCGCAACCAGTGTTTGCGGATTGGCATGTTGTCCATAGGTGCTTGGTAAAATATTTTTGGTGATCAGGGCTACTTCTTCCCCGTGGCTGTTGATGCGTGTTGAAAGCACTTCTTTCCACGGCCACACTTTGTTCAGGGAGCCGATCATGAAGCCAGACAGCAGCGCTACCGCTAAATCGTGGTATTTGGAAAGTAACCAGGAGATAAAACGGCTGAATAACGCCAAACCGAGGACACAGCCTGCACCAAAGACAGCAATGACGTCCAATTGTAAATTCTTAATCGCGTTTAATATAAAAGCGTATTTTCCGAGAATTAACAACAAAAAACTTCCAGAAATTCCTGGGAGTATCATTGCACATATGGCAATGGCGCCCGATAAAAAGATAAAGCCATAGTTTTCTGGGGTGCTTGTAGGTGTAGCTACGGTTACAAAATAGGCTATCGCAATACCTGCGATTCCTGTCAGTAATACAGGGACAGACCATTTTCTGATTTGCTTGCCGACTAAAATTGCCGATATGATGATCAGCCCAAAGAAGCATGACCAGATTGGGATCGGGTGGTGTTCGAGCAGGTAGGTGATCAGTTTGGCCAAAGAGAGTACGCTTGTGGCAATACCCGCGAACAGGATCAGTAAAAATGTTCCGTTAATGTATTCCCAAAAAGCTTTGAGCTGGAAAGAAAACAGCAATTTCAGGGCGGTAGCATTGACCGATTTAATGCTGTTGATCAGGGTTTCGTAAATGCCAGTGATAAAGGCAATGGTTCCTCCTGATACGCCAGGGACAACATCGGCAGCGCCCATGGCGACTCCTTTAAGAAAAAGTGTAATTTGGGATTTCATGAATTCGTAAATTATACATTGAGCAAGAGCCTTGCTGTGTTTATGAAGGATAAATATACCTAAATGATCAAGGAATGGAAAATAAAAAAGCGATCTGCCAATGACAGATCGCTTCAATATTGTGCAAGAAAAGAGCTTTAGATGATCGTTTCTTCAAAGTTTTTATTGGATAGAAAATCCATAAAGGTATCGCCACGGAGTCCCAAACGGATTGTTTCCAATGGAATAACCTCGTTAGGCGCAATGTTTCCAACATTTACATTCGGGCCACAAAGTTTGATGAACCATACCTGCTGTGTTTTTTGAGGGGCTTCCCAGATGATTTTTTCTGAAGGAATTTTTGTCAAAATTTCTTCTACCAATCCTGAGCGTACCTCTCCTGAAGAACGGAAAAGACCCACATTTCCTCCCTCACGGGCCTCGCCGATCACCTTCCATGCGCCAGCGTCAAGCTCAGCCTGCATGAACTGAATCCATTTGTATGGAGGGATAATCTTTTCAGCATCTTTAGAGCCTACTTCAGAAAGTACGGTGAACTCCTTTGAAAGCTTATGAATGTACTCACACTTTACATCGTGCGGCAATTCAATAGATCCGTCAGAAACCTCTACATGCTCAACACCAAATTTATGCAAGGTGCGCACATAATCTTCAAACTGGCCACGTACAAGGAAAGCCTCGAAAAGTGTTCCACCGAAATAGGTAGGAATACCCGCTTCTTTGTACAGGTTGATTTTTTCCTGAAGGTTAGGCGTAACCGCGGATGTCCCGAATCCCAACTTCACGATATCTGTGTATGCTCCAGCACTGCTCAAAAAGTCCTCGACTTGTCTAAGGCTAAGGCCTTTGTCCATGACCATTGTACAGCCCGATTGTCTCGGTTTTTGAGTCCTTTCAGGGATATCCTTCAAAAAGTAGTTCATTATATATGATCTTTTCTATACTGATTAATAAATTCAAATAAAGCCTTTTGGGTTTTCCGCGAAGGGAAGAAATCCAAAAGGGAATCGAACTTGCCTTGATCGAGTTCCAAACCTGTTTTCAGGTACTCGATCGCTTGTTCGTAATGATGATTAAGCAAAAGGTATGCCGCAGCAATAAAGTTGAGCTTGGCATTATCTTTCAGATCTACAAGGCCTTCGGATATTTTGTTGTAGGCTTGTTGCAAATCATTGCATTGGTAATACATCATTGACCAGTGAATGTACAACTCTTCAGTGATACCTCCATAGGTTTTGGCACTTCTGAAGCATTTCTCGGCAGCCTCGACATTCCCGAGCAAACGTTCCGCTTCAGCGGCAATAAGCCAGTACACGGGCTTGTCCTGCGTAAGATCCAGTGCTTTTCCAACAAAATGCTTGGCTTCTGCCGGTTTTTTCATTTTGATGGCGCAGGAGGCCAGCCCAAACCAGGCGTCGTCGTATTCTTTGTCAAAATCAACGGCGGCTTTGTATTTTTTCACGGCCTTTTGAGTAAGCCCCTGGTGTTCCAGGGCGGCACCCAGGTAACAAAAGGTTTCTCCCGAGCTGCCTTCAAGGTCAAGAACCGTCTGGTAGCATTGGGCAGCTTTGTCAAATTGCTCAACATTCATATACACATTCCCCAGGTTGAAATGCGCCGAAGCGAAATCCTCCTCAAGGGTACGGGCAAAGTCATAAGCTTCAATGGCTCTTTCCATGTCTTCGAGCCTGCAACATACCACGCCAAGGTTAAACCAGGCCGTAGAGGAGAAAGGGTCGAGATTCAGGAAGTGCTCGTAACATTTTTTGGCATCTTCAGGGCGGTCCACCATTTCAAGGTTGTAGCCTAAATCCAGCCAGGCCCCATCAAGTTTAGGGTCCGTTTCAAGGGCTTGATTGAAGCGATTAATGGCTTCCTGGTGGTTTTCCTGTGCCTGAGCAATAAGCCCAAGGTTATACCATATTTCTGCGGGTTCATGATGAAAGGTCAGGGCCAATTCCAGACAGGCCTGTGCCTGCTCGTATTTTTCCTGCACGATCAAAATTTCACCTTTTTGTATGAGAGCGTCTGCATTGGTTGGGGAGATTGAAAGGGTCTCTTCCAGCAAGTCCAAAGCATCGTCGTACTGAAGCATGAAGGCCAAAAGCTCCACTTTAGCAAGTTTCGCTTCTTCGGAAAAAGGGAACTGAGTGCTGAGCAAATCAAGGATTGCTTTCAGCATTTGATCATTACCTTTTTCCATATAAAACTCCATAAGGATCTGATAGCTTTCAAAGCTCAACAATGGATGTTGGTCTTTGGCCAGGCAGTCCTCAAAAGACTGAATAATCTCTTGCTTCTCCTTCCGATTGTGATGTGACTCTTTCATAGATTATTCTTCAGATTGTCGAAAAAACAAATGGTGAAACTCCACAACTTGTCAAGACAAATAGCTGTTGATCCTTTATGGCCAGATGGCACTAAAATCAACAGATCAACTCACAAGGTACAAAAATCTTTAAAATTGAATTGTATTTGTGTAGGTTGAAAGGATGAAAAAACTAAAAATATTTAAAAAGTCTTATCAAATGATGAAATAGATGCACAGGTCCAGGCGATTGTTTCCGCTAATGGGCGGAAATGAAAATCAAGGTGTTGCTCAATTTTTTCGCTTGAGTACACGCTGTGCTGACCTACCTGCCGAATAATATCCTGACTGATTTGGCGCTTTTTATCAGTGAAAAACTGGGTAGTGCCTTCGAGGAACCGTGCGGCGGAAAGGGTGGTTTTTCCCACCTGTTTCAATCGGCCTTTCAGTTGCCAATGCGCTCTTAGAGATGAGAAAAATTGCAGATAAGTCAACTCCCCAGCATTGAGGATGAAGCGTTCGCCCACAGTATTGTTTTCGATCAAACCGACCACGGCTTCTGCAACATCCCTGACGTCCACCAGTGAAATGCTGCCATCAGTATAATAGGTGTTGCCTTCCTTGATGTAGGACAGTAATTTTCCAGTACTTTGTTGGAAGGGGCAAGGGCCCAAAACCACCGAAGGGTTTACAATAACCCCAGGCAGGCTTTCGTGAATGCCTCTCCATACTTCCATTTCTGCCTGGTGCTTGGAGTAAGCGTAATCGGACACATTCTGCATGCTGTTCTCCCAGTGGTGTTTTTCACTGATTACCTCCCCTTTGGCCGCCTGACCAATAGCGGCAATGGAACTGACTTGCAGGAATTGTTTAATAGGTTTGGATAGTGCCACATTGACCAGGTTTTTGGTCAGTTCGATATTTTGATCGAGGGCTTCTTTTTGTCCTTCATCAAAAGACACCATCGCTGCCGCATGGATGATCTTCTCCACACCTTGCATCTGCTCGTCGAGCCACAAAATATCATTGATGCTCCCTTCCACCCATTCTATTAAATGTTGTACATCCTCCAGTAGCGCCATAGAGCTTGTGGGGCGTTTCAGGCAGCGCAGTTTTTCTCCGCGGAGAAGCAATGCCCGACAAATGTAGCTACCGACAAAGCCAGTGGCACCAGTAATGAAAATCATAGATTATGGGATTCTGTGTGGTTATTGAATTGTTGGTTTGGGCGTAAATATAAACACAAAAAGGGCTTTCACCCCTTGAATGAAAGCCCTTTTTCTATATTTCCTGTAAATTATAAGCTGTCGCGGTAAGCGGCGAAGGAAGGTAATACTTGATCTTTTTCGGAAATGGTTGGATTTTCGATCAGGTCACTTCCCCAGTCAATATTCAGTTCAGGGTCATTATAAATGATGCCCGATTCGGAAGCTTTGTGATAAGTGCCCGTACATTTGTAGCTGAATACACAGTCTTCGAGGGCTAAAAATCCATGAGCAAAACCTGGAGGTACATAAAACTGATTGTGCTTTTCGGCATCGAGGATACAGGTGTCGTACTGGCCGAAAGTCGGGGAGTCGGGTCTTAGATCCACAGCCACATCGAGCACTTTTCCCATCACCACCCTGACAAGCTTGCCCTGTGCGTAAGGTGCTTTCTGGAAGTGCAAACCCCTTAACACACCTTTGGTAGAAAAAGATTGGTTGTCCTGAACAAAGTGCTCCTTAATGCCAATGGCAGCGTATTTATCTTCGTGGAAAGACTCCAAAAAATAACCACGCGCATCACCGTACACGTCAGGTTGAATTTCGACAAGCCCTTCAATTTTGGTTGGTTTTATTTCCATGATTTATGCTTTATTTCACCAAAGATCATGAAGTGTCTGTGATTAATCAAAAATATGAATGAATTACTTCATGTCTTTTTTCTGACGAAAGTTAGGGGAAAACAAATGGTGCTTGAAATGTACTAAATCTGTTTAAGATGTAAAGGATTGGAGAGGATTTATTGGTAGGGGTAAATTTTTTCGGGGATCTGCTAACGAAATTAAATTTGGGATGTTAGAAAGTCGAACCAAATTCATGTAAAGATGATGACCTGCACCTCGAAACTGCTATTGAGCATTTTGCTGCCCCTGTTGCTGATTTGTAATGCTTTTGGGCAGGGATCCACCACTTCCTCTTTGAATGGAAGGGTTACCGATTCGGCAGGGGAAGCCTTACCAGGTGCCACGGTGATTGCGACCGACACCCAGACGGGGGCAGAGTATGGGAGTACGGCAGATTTTAATGGTTTTTATCGTATTAATGGCATGTCCGTAGGAGGACCTTACACCCTGAAGGTGTCCTTTGTCGGCTATGGTAATTATATCAAAGAGGGCTTGTACCTCACTTTGGGGCAAACCCTGAAAGAGAATGTGAAACTTGGCGAAGATGTAAAAACCCTTGAAGGGGTGGAGGTGAAGGCATCAGCGGAGGATGATTTTGATGGCAACCGTACTGGAGCCCAAACGGTGGTGGGCACCAAAAGCATTGAATCTTTACCGACGGTTTCACGGGATTTGAATGATTTTACCAGACTGACACCACAGGCCAAGCTTGAAAATGGCGGGATTTCCATTGCAGGGGCTAATAATCGCTATAATGCCATTTTTATTGACGGGGCAGTAAATAACGATGTCTATGGCCTCTCCTCAGGGGGAACCAATGGAGGGCAGGCAGGAATTTCCCCAATCAGTATTGATGCCATTAAGCAGTTTCAGGTCGTTATTGCGCCTTTTGATGTGCGCCAGGGAGGTTTTGCTGGTGGTGGTATTAACGCCGTTACCCGCAGTGGGTCGAATATATTTGAGGGTTCTGCTTACTGGTTGTTCAGGAATCAGCGGTTGGCAGGAAAAACCCCTACCGATAATCCTGATGTAGAACGACAATCTTTGGCGGATTTTACGGCACAGACTTATGGCGCAAGATTGGGCGGACCGATCATTAAGAACAAGCTATTTTTCTTTGCCAATGTGGAAATTCAGCGCGACGAAACCCCACAACCCTACGATCCTGCGGGTTATGCTGGTGATGTAGGCGCTGCAGGTTTGGATGCTTTACGCCAGAGCCTGATTACCAAATATGGTTACGATCCTGGAGGCTTCAGGAATAATACCGCCCGCCTGGAGGGGGAGAAATTCCTGATCCGTTTAGATTACAATATTAATAGGAATCATAAGCTGACCGTACGGCACAGTTATACCCATGGCGAAGCGACACAGCCAGGGCGATCGAGCAATAACAGGATCAATTACTTTAACAATGGGCGATTGTTTCCATCCACAACCAACTCTTCGGCCTTGGAGATCAACAGTAACTTCGGCAGTAAATTTTCCAATAATCTGATATTGGGTTATACCCATGTGGAGGATGATCGTTCGGTACTTGGCGACCCTTTTCCATCGGTATCTATTAATGATGGCGCAGCGCGTATTTCATTGGGAAGTGACCCTTTTGCAGCAGCAAACATCCTGAAGCAAGATGTTTTTACCCTCACCGACAATTTTTCGATATTCAGGGGAAGACACACCATCACGGTGGGGACGCATAATGAGTTTTATAAGATTTTCAACTTGTTTGTTCGGCAGAATTTTGGTGACTACCAATATAACTCCGTGCAAGATTTTCTGAATGGTGATGCTGATCCTGATTTGGTGGTGCAGTACAATCGAAGTTATTCTATTGACAACCCCTCGGCTGTCGGTGGAGCCAATACGGCAGTGGCCGATTTTACCGCTTTTCAGTTGGGCTTTTATGCACAGGATGAAATCGAGGTCAATGATCAGCTGAAAATTACCGCTGGATTACGGATAGACATTCCCGTATACACGGATACACCAAAAGCGAATGAACAATTTAATAATGAAACCATTCCTTTGCTTCAGCAGGCGGGCTGGGATACCAACGGAATTCGTTCTGGGGATTTGTTTAAAGTGCGCCCATTGTTTGCGCCGAGGGTAGGTTTTAACTATGACGTGTTTGGTGATCAGCGCACGCAGATTCGTGGTGGAACGGGTATATTCAACAGCCGGGTGCCCTTGGTTTGGCTTGGAGGCGCCTACACCAATAATGGCCAGGAAATCGGCTCTATTTCGGAGCGTTCGCAGCTTTTTATTCCCGATGTGAACAATCAGCCACCCACAGGCCCTATCAGCAATGAACCTTCAGGGCAAATGGATTTATTTAGAGACGATTTCAAATTACCCCAGGTATGGCGATCTAATTTAGCGATTGATCAAAAATTGCCTGCAGGCTTAGTGGCTACTGTCGAGCTGATGTACACCAAAACCCTCAACGATATTCTGGTGAAAAACTATAATGTGGCGCCCACCCCAAAAGGTAATCTGGCAGGGCCTGGTGATACCCGCCCATTTTACGATCGGGAAAATAGACTGGACCCCCGCTATACAGATATTATCGTGGCAGAAAATACTTCCGTAGGTTACTCCTATAATATATCGACCACTATAAAGCAGAATACAGATTTTGGTTTGGCGTGGAGCCTGTCTTACACTTTTGGCCAAACGAAATCCCTTACCGATGCCACCTCCTCTCAGAACTCATCGCAGTGGAGGTTTACAGAAAACGTAAACGGTAAGAATAACCTCGACCTGGCATTTTCAGACTTTGACCCGGGGCATCGGATTGTTGGTTTTGTAACCTACCGCAAGGCATACCTGAAGAGTATGGCCACAACGGTTTCATTGTTCGGGACTGCCGAATCAGGACGACGGTTTTCCTATGTGTATGGCGGCGGTCGGGTAACGGATGCCAACGGGAACACACTCCGAGGCACGGGGCAATTGTCCAATGATGACCCTGGTTCAGCCTCTACGGCTTCAGACCTGATTTATGTTCCGAGGGATATTTCAGAAATAAACTTGATCGATTATCAATCTGGCGGGAGGGTTATTACTGCCGAAGAACAATGGCAGGCTTTGGATACCTATATTCGGAATGACGACTATCTGTCGGAGCGAAGGGGGCAGTATGCCGAACGAAATGGTGATCGCCTTCCATTTACCTTTACAATGGACCTGAAACTGGCGCAAGAATTCTTCATCAAAACAAAAAATAATAAGCAGCATACCCTGACAGTTTCTTTTGATATTTTCAATTTCACCAATTTTCTTAACAAAGATTGGGGACGAAGATATTTTGTTCAGTTTGGGAATTATCAGTTGATTCGGTCTGTGGGTGGCGAAGGAACGGATCAGCCATCATTTATTTTTGATGCGCCAAATGGAGATATCTGGGATGTCGACGACAGTGGCGTGAATAGCGCAAGGTGGCAGGCACAGCTTGGGTTGAGGTATACTTTTTAGTCGATTGTTGCTGACGCAGCAGTCTTAATGAATTGCTATTTTTGGCACCTAAAATGAAGGCGTATTTGTTATAATGTCAAATTAGTTCGGGTGACTTATCAATATGGTAAATTTAAAAAGTATTGCAAGGTAATTGTATTTGCGTGAGTAGGGGTTTGTGAATGATTTTTTGCGTTTAGAATATCATTTTTTAACCCTTTGATTTGGTGTTATGCTGATTCGTTATTGTAATAATGTAAAACAGTTAAATTTATACCTTTAATGTACCAATGTGTTTAGGGTGTTATGTTTTAATGTGTTGAGTTTTAATCTGTTGCGATCGTGTTTTGTGTTGTTGTTTATTTTATGGTAATAATTAAATAACACGTAAAGCCGTATTTTAATTATTTACCAATATATTAATACAATATATTGATTATGAGTTAATTGTATTGATTTTCGTGGTTTTTGTTGCGTGTTTGGGATTTACTAATGTGTGATTGTGTACTTAGAGGCTAATAATGAGTGCCTTACTTTTGTGATCGTAATTAATGCAAACTCACAAATAAAAGTTCAATGCAACACAAATTTTACGTTCTTTTTGGGATGTTGTTAGTCTTATTCTCTACAACATTCGCACAGGCTCAATCCCTTTTGAAAGGGCATATTTTGGAGGAAAGTACCAATGAGCCAATTATTGGTGCCAACGTAATTATCAAGAAAACAACAGACGGAACAATCACCAACATCGATGGTGATTTTGAGTTGAAAACAAAGCTTGATGGCAAGCAGACCATCGTTGTTTCATTTGTTGGAATGTTGTCCAAAGAAATTGATGTTGAGTTGAACAATTCAACCATCGACCTTGGCGAAATCATGATGAAATCGGATGCGGTCGGGCTGGATGAAGTGAAGATTATTGCTTCTGTGGCACAAGACAGAAAAACACCAGTAGCTGTTTCGACAGTAACGCCTAAAGAATTGGAAAGTAAGTTAGGAAACTCGGAGTTTCCTTCGGTACTGAAATCTACTCCTGGGGTGTATACCACTAATGATGGTGGTGGTTTCGGAGATTCCCGTATTACTTTGCGTGGTTTCGGAAACGATAATATTGCTGTAATGATCAACGGTATTCCTGTTAATGACATGGAGAACAGTGCCGTTTACTGGTCGAACTGGGCAGGTTTGTCGGATGTAACAAGAACCATGCAGGTACAGCGTGGTATGGGGGCATCGAAATTGGCCGTTCCAACAGCAGGGGGTACAATTAACATCCTTACAAAAACTACCGACGCAGAAGCAGGTGGTAGCATTGGTTACGTAATGGGTAATGATGGTTACCAAAAATTAGCCATGACCACCTCTACAGGTTTGATGTCAAATGGCTGGGCAATCACATTGTCGGGTTCAAAAACGGTAGGTAATGGTTATATCGACGGTACTGCTTTCGAGGGCTACTCTTACTTTGCCAACATTTCTAAGATCATCAATAAAAACCATACAGTTGCTTTCAACGCTTTTGGCGCCAAGCAGTGGCACGGTCAGAACAGATCGAAGCAATTGGTTTCTACTTATGAAGACAATGGTCGTCGTTACAACCAGGATTGGGGTTATTTGAACGGTGAAGAGTATAATGGTCGTGCAAACTTCTATTCAAAACCTCAGCTTTCTTTGAACCACTACTGGACATTGAATGAAAAAATGAATATCGCAACTTCTCTTTACGCCTCATTTGGTAATGGTGGTGGACAGAGTTTGAATATCACTGATAACCGTGAACTATATCACCTGGGTGGAAATGTAAATAACCCAATTGATTTCACAAGACATTATCAGGAGAATGGCGAAAACGGAGAGTCAAGCCTTTACCGTATTGCCTCTATGAACAACCACAGCTGGTATGGTGGAATCACTACATTATCTTGGGAGATCAACGAATACCTTAATTTTACAGGTGGTGCTGATGTACGTTATTACTATGGTGAGCACTATCAGCGTTTGGATGATTTGATCGGTGGTGAGTACATTACTGTTAGCCGTAACATTTTCGGTCAGCGTACCGAGCACATCGCGCATGTAGGCGATAAAATGGGTTATGATAACGACGGTGAAGTGATTTGGGGATCATTATTCTCACAATTAGAGTATTCTAAGGATAACCTTTCGGCTTTCGTAAACGCAGCAGCAGCTTCGGTAAACTACCGTCGTTATGACTATGGAAACTATGAAGAAGGAGAACATATCTCAGACTTTCAGGGATCGAATACCTTCAGTATCAAATCTGGGGTGAACTACAATCTGGATCAACACCATAATGTATTCTTCAATACAGGTTATTTTCAGCGCCCTCCAATGATGAACGCCGTATTTATGAACCACACTAACCGTGTGAACGACGAGGCGATCAATGAAGGTATTTTCTCTGCTGAAATTGGTTACGGTTACCGTTCAAAAACATTTGCAGCAAACGTAAATGCTTACTACACAAAATGGATGAACAAATCAATGGTTCGTACGCAGCGTGCGGGTCAGCCAGGTCCTGGTGGTGAGCCATTACCTGAAGATATTTACGCCAATATTTTGGGAATGAACGCTGTTCATATGGGAGTTGAAGCTGATGTTACCTGGAAGCCTACACACCGAATTACAGTAACAGGTATGGGATCTGTTGGTGACTGGAGATGGGCCAATAACGTCGATGCAACTTTCTTCGATCAGAACCAAAACCAAATTGGTGATCAGGAAACACTTTATATCAAAGACCTGAAAGTAGGAAATGCTGCACAGCTGACTGCCGCTATGGGAATTGATTACGAAATCTTCAATGATTTTAAATTGGGTGCTGATTACGTATTCAACGGAAACAACTACACTTATTTTGATCCTGCACAACGTACTGACGCCGCTATGGAAGGTGTTCAGGCCTTGAAATTACCAACATTCGGATTGTTGGACATGAGAGCCAACTACCGTTTCAAAATTGGTAAAGTGGATGCTATTGTTTCAGGTAACATTAATAACGTACTGGATGCCGAATACATTGCTGATGCAACAGATGCAGCAGACTGGATGTCGATGTACGCTTATATGGGAATGGGTAGAACTTACACTATCGGTTTTAAAGTAGAGTTCTAAGCCAATTTTTTTACTCCTTTTACTTAATAATAAGAATAATCATGAAATCATATAACTTCATATTTGGCCTTATCCTTTTGATGGCCATGGCTTGTGACCCTTTGTCGGGAATGCGTGACGATCTGGCTGATCACGCTGATCTTAAAGCACAACGTGAATTGTTTCAAAGCTCCCGTGAGTTGGCAATGGAAGAATATATCCTGACGCCTGCTGATTATCAGTTGTCGTCGGTACATACCATCGGCGCACAGGGTTCTTTTACGGTAGAGTATCCTGCAACGGAATACTTGCCTGAAATCCTGACGAAGAAATTCTACGGAGAAGAAATGCAGGTTGTGGTGGCTCACTTTAACCAAAAGCAACCATTGGAAAATGCCAAAGAGCTGGAAGAAAATAGCTACTATGTTTTGACGGACGAAGATTACGATAATCTTGGTTTAGGATACAAAACAGTTAGTGCTGGGCAGGAAGATAAGTATTTGCCAGTATTGCTAAAAAATATGTATCCTTATGCTGTTGAAGGCATGAGCTCAATCTTACAATATAAGGTTTACCAAATGGCAAAGCCACAGCTTGCTACATGGGTGAAGGGAACGGATGGTACCTGGACGCAAAAGGGCGAGGATGCTACTTTTGGTGAAGGTACAATGGAAAACGGTAACGATGCCTATGTATTGACCGATCAGGATTACGTTTCAATGGGTACAGAAAAAGATCAGCCTGGAGAAAATTATTACTTCAGCAGATTTGTAAGCACCGAGGATTTTATTCCTGCTTTCTTGGCATCTTCTTCGATCGCCAATGGGAAGTCTGAAATTACGATCAACTTCAAATTCTATGGTACACAAAAGGAAATGATCCAGTATCAAGTTGAAGATGGTATGTGGGTTGCTCAGGCATATTACGGAGACTGGGACTTTGAAAAAGGTGTTTGGAAAGGTTTGGAGCTGACTGCTTTCGGTAACTACCTGTTCTCTGAAAACAAGCAGGATTACTCAAAATCGACCTGGATTACAGATCCATTCACTGTTGTGAAGTTGGATGTAGAGGATGGTAATGAGCCTGAAAGCGCAATCCTTTATGAGTTAGTAGAAGAAGACTACAAACTAAATGGCGAGCGTTACCCTAACTTTGATATGAGAAATAATACTGAAGAAACCATCAATGCGAAAATTGAGGCAATCCTTAAGGCTCGTTTCTTTGGTGATTTCGAAGATGGTATGATCTACAAAGTGAAGTATGATATTTACGACGGAGGAGCAATCCCTCAGACGGCCTTCATGCAGGTGAATGAAATCTAATAATCAAAAAAAATAGCTCACCTGTTTTAGGTGATCAACATTAAAAAGCCAGTAGCATCTTTTGTTACTGGCTTTTTTCGCTACTGAAGTGCATACCGACTTCTGAGGTGCTGTGCTTTATATATCGCCAGCTCACGGTTACTGTACATGATCTGAAATATTTCCTGATCTTTGTCCAGCAGCATGTCCCCTTCCACAATACTGAGTAAAGTGCCGACAATATCTTGCATAGCCTCCTTGATGGAGTAGAAAACCCACTGGTCATGCTTGCGGGTGGTTAAAAGTCCCGCCTGTTTCATATAGTTCAGGTGCCTTGAGGTTTTCGTTTGGGTAAAATCAAGGATAATCTCCAGATCGCTGATACACATTTCTCCATTTCTGAAAATGAGGTGTAATATCCGTAAACGGGCCTCTTCACTGAGGGCCTTGTAGAGCTGGCTTCCCGTGGGTAGGTTTACTTTTTTTATGCGCATTCGGTGGGTATTGTTGGTTTAAATCACGGAATCTGAAGAGAAACCGAGAGGTTTTTGCGTTTAGTTTGTTAAATAAGTATATTTTTGAGAAAAGGAATACGATTCAAACGATTTATTATGCGATATATCTTATTGTTGTTAACATTTTGCTTGCTGGGGATCGGCATTCCTGAAGCAAAAGCACAATCTGACAACGACCAACATCAACAGATCATTCAGTTTTCAGGTGTGATACTGGAACAGGGAACCGAACGAGGACTAAACGGCGTGCACGTTTTTGTGCCAAGTACTGGGCGCGGAACCACCTCGAATGCCTATGGTTACTTTACCATGCCCGTTTTGGCAGGAGACAGCATTATTGTCAGTTCATTGAACCACACCAATCGGGCACTGATTATCCCAAAAGATCGCCAGTCGAATATCAGTATTGCCATGCATTTGGAGCCAGATGTGCTGGTATTGCCCAACGTGGACGTTCTGCCATTCGCTACGGAAGAAGATGCCAAAGATGCCATTGCCGAAATGCGTTTTCCTGATCAGCAGGCAAATCGTGTCGTGATGGGGAATGTCAATCGCGAGCGTGCCGTGATGTGGAACCGCCAATCCAACCTGAGTGCCACCCCGATGGATAACTATCAGCAGTCGGTAAATCAACATTTCAATCAATATCAGGGGTTCTCGATTCCACTATTGAATAACGGTACCTGGAAGCAGTTCATCAAATCTATTAAAGGAGAGTAATTTATTGGAAGAGGGCTTGTAACATAGTGGTGCATTGCGTAGTTTTTAACTATAAAGCACACTTAAATGAACTACCCATGGAAGATATCATCAATAAAATACTGAAAAGTCATCGGTCGAGGCGCAAGAGTATTGCGGTTATTCACCGCTATTTGCGCATGAAGTATAAAATTCAGATCGACCATAAATTATTAAAAGCACGACTTGATGCGCTTAATACTTCATTTGCGTAAATAATGATGAATTAAGAGGTCAATTTTAGCATTCTTTAAAAGGAGGAAGTACTTTTGTGCTTCCTCTTTTTTTTGGCTAAGAATTTTTCCAGGTAGTGAGTTTTATAAGAATACTGTTCATATTGGTTTTTGTGTTAGGGAGTTACCGTTTCGCTGTTGCGGACAATTTTCAGGTGGTGACCAAACAAAATAAGGTCGGATTGATTGACGCGCAGGGCAATCAGATCATTCCTGCGAAATATGACCAATTAGGGTGGAGTGAAAAAAATGTTGCTTTGGTTACGCCAAACTCACTGATCGGTTATCAGGAAGCAGGCCTTTGGGGGGTATTAAACCTCAAGGATGTTAAGATTGTGCCTGCAAAATTCAACAGTATTTACCCCGTAGGGCAGAAAGGTCTTCTATTGGCCAGCTATCGTGATAAATTTTCCCTTCAGCAAAAATACGGCTTACTGAATGATAAAGGTAAGGTAAGTGTTGACTTCCGTTTTGTGAACCTCTGGGCCTTGGATGAAAAAGACCACTACTTAGCTCGGCAAGAGATCGGTAGCGATGTTTTTTATGGCATTATCGACGATCACGGTCGGGCACTGTTGCCTTTCCAGTATCCGAATATTCAAAAATTGGGCGACGACCGACTGGTAGTCAAAAATACCGACGGAGAAGTGGCATTGGCTACTTTTGAAGGAAAACTCTTGACGAACTTCGCCTTTGATAGTCTTAAGCTGAGCGTGGGGCCTGCTCTGGTGGCCTATAAAAATGGGGCAGTTGGTTTACTGACCAAAGAAGGAACGGTAACTGTTCCTGTAGAAAAGAAAAGTATTCAGTGGGAGCTTGATCATTGGAAGATGGAGCCTTTTGCTGACCTCACTTTGCTTTCTGACCAAAATAAGGTACAGAAAAAATACATGGGCGATAGCCTCAGTCCAATCTCTGAAACACGCGCGATATTGCACCGAAATAATGCTGATCAGGTGGTCAGTAGTGGTTCAATGAGCTCCTCTATTGTTTATCCGCATCTTGTTCCTGTAAATTCAAATTTGTTGGTTGCGCGAAAGCAAGACAAACTGGCACTTGTTACTGTAGAAGGGGAACAACTCACGCGTTTTCGGTTTGACAGTGTTTTTGTCAAAGAGGATTTTGTAGTACTGAGCAGGAATAAAAATAGCATTTCGATTTTCAGTGCTACTGGAGTAAAACTCAGTGCATCCTACAAGGGTCTGAAAATACTGAACAATGGCATGTGGGCATTTCAGCAGGGTAAATACTGGGGGGTAACGGACTCGACGAACAAACCTGTGATTTATGCGCGTTATGATGATGTGATTGAAGTGCATCAGGGGCAGTTTCTGGTGAAGTATTTAAATAAATTTGGGGTAATCAACCGTAAGGAGGAATGGATCGTCAGACCACGGCCTACGCCTATACAATGGGCACATGGCATGTGGTTTTCGAAAGATCAGTTTGGGAGTAAGCTGACCAATACCAATGGCGATGAAGTGTATTTTACCTTCAACGCCCTGACAACTCACCCACTCGGATTTATTGAGCGCGGAAACAATCAAAAAATTGGGCTTATTGATACTGCGGGCAGAAAAACATTTTTCGTGGATTATGACAGCCTTGTTGATCTCACCCACGGCAAATATGCGATATATCGTGGAGGCCTGGCCGCTCTGTTGGACGATAGCGGAAAGGTGGTCATCCCTTTTTCGCGAGGAGTGCACCATTATGCAACTTTTGGCGAGGACTTTATCGGGGCAAAGCTTGATGATCAGTATGGCTTTATTGATATGCATGGCACATTGCGACTTGCCAACCGATATGATCACGCGGGTGCATATATGCAGGATCGTGCCCCAGTAAATATCAAAGGGGGCTGGGGATTTATGAACAGGAAAGAGGAGATTGTCCTTCAGCCCAATTACGATGCCGTGAAGCCTTATGAAAATGGGTTGGCGATGGTTCAGAAAGATGGACTTTGGGGTGTGGTTGATTTGAATGGGCAGGAGCTCGTCAAGCCCTTATACCCCGAAATGGAACGCATGAATACGGGTGGTTTTCTGGTGAAGCTGAATGGGAAGTATGGTTACATTAACAATAAAGGGAGTTTACGTCTGACCCCAAAGTTTGATTTGATTAAGCCATTGACCAGCAACAGGCTGCTGACCTGCCGTCGGGGTAAATATGGCGTGATCAGCAGTGGAGGCCTTGATGTGATCCCGATGATTTATCAGGGCATTCGTTATGATGCACGCTCGAAGCAGTTCATCGCACGGCAACAGCGATCATTTTTATGGAAAAAACCTTAATGTTGCTTTGCATCCAATGATAAAACGCAAAAAGTAATATATTTGCAAATTATCGTGAATCAGATACTCATGCAGAAATTTTTCTCTTCGGACTTTAACCAGCAATTATACGCTATTCAGCAACAGGAACTAAACCAGATGCTGAAAGAATTAGTGGAAAAAGGCCGAATGGTTTACCTTCAGTTACACAATCCTTTAGGACTTAAAGATGACACCGTCAGGAGTCTGGAAGATTGTGAAGATTATTTTTTGGAAGGGCTGGAAGAAGTGTATCAGCTCATGGCTGCTATTTACCGATTTAACAACGGGGAATACCAGCTGTCATTTTTGTTTGATGGCCGCAGCTTGGAAGAAAAGTACCAGGACGATTGGCAAAAAGGCTTTGCAAAAATGCTCTTTGAGCTTGGACTCAATACCCGTTTTCATCAGACCTTACTCGACTATTGTATTCTAAATCGGGGAAATCACCAAGCGGCCATCAGTGAGCTCAAACGTATGCTTTGTCAATTCTATCGACTGAAATTTGACCTGAAAAAAGGGATTACCCCACTGGTTTAAATCAGTTTTTTTTCGCGTAATGCCTTTTCTGTCGCCTCACGGCCATGGGCAATCATTTCATCAATTTTATAAAAATCCAGGGTACCACAAGCTTTTCGGGAGACCTGTATCAACACATCTGGTGGGTGAGTTTGAATGATGTGTGCAGAAATCTGATCTTGCATGATGTCAAAAGATCGATTGATGATATCCAAAAAACCGATTGTTTCGGCCATCTTCACCACCTTCTTGTCGGCTGTTTTATTGAAGAAAGAGATAAAAGAACGCATATTTTTCTCATAGGAGTCGGAGCCGAACAGCTCTTGTGGTGGCAGGCTTTGGCTGATCACGGGTGTGTAAGGGATGTTGGCATTGATGTCCACTGCGATACAGATATCTTTTGGGAACCGATGGATCCGGTTGATCGGTAGTGGGTTTGTTACACCACCATCAATCAGTTCCCTGCCATGATAGAAAAATGGGGTAATAAACGAGGGAATCGCTACTGAGGCACGCATTGCGGTAAGTAAACTCCCATGCCTGAAGACCACTTCTTTATTTTGCTGAATATCCGTAGCGACTGCAATGTAAGGGATGTATAAATCATCAATGAGCTTGTCACCAATAATCTCTTTCAGATTGTCAAAAAGTCGGTCGCCTTTTACCAGTCCTTGTTTTGAAAAAGTGAAATCGATCAGATTGAAAAGGTCAAATTTATCCAGGGCGGCAAACCACGCTTTTCCTTCGCGCATTTTGCCTCGGGCATAACATCCCCCAATGACAGCACCAATTGAGGAACCTGCAATAGAGGTGATATTAAAGCCGTGATCCAGCAAGGCCTCAAGCACACCGATGTGTGCCAAGCCACGCGCACCACCACTCCCAAGAACTAAAGCGACATTTTTACTCATAAGTAAATTAAAGATGACAAGGAATGAAGTCTGCTTATATTTACGGAGTTAGAAAGATACAGGTACAAAAAAAAGCACCTACTATGAGGTGCTTTGATATTTTATCGACTCAGTTTAGAAATAAACGAGTTGTCAATTTTTACTAATCCTGTCGGTGAGAAATAATCCTTATCCTCACTTAGGCGGTATTTATCCAATATGGTTCGAATTTTTGTTTCCTTCTGCCTTTTAGTGTCACTGATGGAAACTTTCAGGGCTTTGGTGAAATTGATAATGGACTCTACATGTTCTTTACCAATAATCCTGATTTGTCGCTGAATACTGTTAATAAGCTGATTGAACAGATCGTAATCGCGCATCAAACAATACTGTAAGGCCAACAAGACTTTGATCTCCAGTTGTGCCATCGGGTATTTTTTTAAACTTACCTCATTCAGCAGGTTGTTGATCCAACGCGATGCTTCGGAATATTTGCCCGCATAATAACAACACAAAGCACGGTAAGCCACATAGTTCAGCAGTTCTGGAATGTCTTGCAGGTCGGGCTGAAAGTTATTGAAAATGACTTCATTCTCCTCCGCCAGCTCTTTTTCAGTACCAATGCGTAAACTACGCTCCAGCTTGGTGTACAGGAATTGCGAAGGGTAAGTGAATACGCTGTAGTTGCTCATCAATACAGGAACACTTTCATTAACCTCCTCATAATATTTTTCAGCCTTACGGTATACATTATAATGGCTGTAATATTCAAGTTTCAGGTATTCAACAACAATCCTCAGGTGATAATAGATGGAATCAAGGTGATATTCATCCAAAATTTTATCAATCTTCTGGAACATGTCCTCAATCGCCTGCGGCTCATTTTCAGGGTTCGATGGCAGGTGCTCATCAGGCTCTACAAACAGTCGGTGCCAAATGTTAATACAACTGAAGTAAACAAACAGTCGGTGCGATTCATAAAGTGCACAGGTGGCATAAATCTCTTTATTGATCAGGCTCAGCTGTAGTTTATCCGTTTCATCACCCGTAAGAGTGAAATGACCATATTTTTTGAAATAGTCAGCCACCATATCCTCAGCCTTATCTACGGCGAGCATATAAGCCACATGGCGGTTATAAAGTTGAGAGTAGGTGAAGTAATCAGGGCTTTGAACTTGAAGCTTTTTCAGAGACTTATATACAACCGTCAATTCATTTGACAAATCATAATCCAACAACTCCTTCTCAAGCTTCTTTAAGGTCGCAATGGCAATTGCCCGCTTTTTGGTAAAGATGATCTCATTGATGTTGGCAACTTTCTTCAGGATATCAGTTCGAGGATTCTCCATCTGCTGAAGCAAGTATTCTTCAATCTTTTGATTGAGTCTGGATCGGAGTGTATAATAAGCGTTGGTATTTACCTCCAACTCCTCCATTATTTTTGTATCTGAAACAGACTTCTCCCTCATGGACTTTAACAGGTAGGCAGACTTTTCAGCGTTACTGTCAATGAGCGATACATAAACTGCATTGAAGTCTTTTTCTGAAAGTTGCCGAATGATGTTTTTTAACTTAGCCATTAGTAGAGTTATTCTAAGTGAGGGGGATGTTTGAAAAATTTGTTTATAAAAACAATATAGTGAATATCAATTTAGCTCAATTTTATGAATAAGTAAGATAATTCATTGAATTGACAATCTCAATTATATTTATTAAGCAATAAAATAGGAATAATTCTTTAAAGCTTACGCTCAATAATATAATCTTGTTAAGAAAATTATATAAAAAATGACGAGATGGGGTAAAAAAAGGTTGAACTCCAACAGAGCTTATGTAAGATTATGCGCAAAAATGTACTGATCGGTCATAATGGCACTGCAATGGGTTGGTAAGAGGTCAGCCTGAATAGTCATGGTTTCGGTCAAAATGACGGAAAGCGTGTCAAAATTTCGTGTGTGCCGAAATGGAATAGAATTTGAAATAACAGAACTGTAAAAAATTCAGACGTTAACTTTAAAATTTAGAAAGGTCATGCAAGAGAAAGGTTCAATTTCTATCCATACCGAGAATATTTTCCCAATTATCAAGAAGTTCTTGTACTCAGATCATGAGATCTTTTTGAGAGAGTTGGTGTCCAATGCAGTTGATGCATCTCAAAAGCTCCAAAAATTGAGCACGATCGGAGAGTTTACTGGTGAATTAGGTGACTTGACAGTTCGCGTAGCGGTTGATAAGGAAGCAAAAACGATTACAATCCAAGACCGAGGAATCGGGATGACTTCTGAGGAAGTTAAAAAATATATTAATCAGATCGCTTTTTCTGGAGCGACTGAATTTGTAGAGAAATACAAAGAAACAGGCGAAGAAGGCAGCTTGATCGGAATGTTCGGTTTAGGCTTCTACTCTGCTTTTATGGTGGCTAAAGAGGTAGACATCATCACGAAATCGCATACAGGTGGTGCTGCAACAAAATGGACTTGTGATGGCTCGACGTCTTATGAAATTTCTGAAGTAGAGAAGGCAGAGCGTGGTACCGAGGTTGTACTTCATGTAGCCGACGACTCTGTAGAGTTTTTGGAAGAGTTCCGCCTGCGTCAGATTCTTGATAAATACTGTAAATTCTTACCTATTCCGATTGCTTTCGGTACTGATACCGAAACGGTAAAAGACGAAGAGGGAAATCCTGTAAAGGATGAAAAAGGAGAAGATAAAACCATCGAGAAGGAGCATGTTATTAATGCCGATGCACCGATTTGGGTAAAATCTCCATCAGACTTGAAAGACGAGGATTACCTGGAGTTCTACAAGAAAATGTATCCAATGGGTGAAGATCCATTGTTCTGGATTCACTTGAATGTAGATTATCCATTCAATTTAACAGGGGTGTTGTATTTCCCTAAAGTGAAGAACGATTTTGATATCAACAAAAACAAAATCCACCTTTACTCGCGCCAGGTATTTATTACTGATGAGGTAAAAGATATCGTACCTGAATTTTTGCAGTTATTGCACGGAATCATCGATTCTCCAGATATTCCTTTGAACGTTTCTCGCTCTTTCTTACAGTCTGACGGTAACGTGAAAAAAATCAGTAACTACATCACTAAAAAGGTTGCTGACAAATTGAATGAGCAATTCCGCAACGATCGTGAGAACTACGAGCAAAAGTGGGAAAGCATCGGTTTGTTTGTGAAATACGGAATGATCTCTGACGAGAAGTTCTATGATAAGGCAAAGAAATTTGCTTTGATGGAATCTACTGACGGTAAATTCCGCACAACTGAGGAATACAAAGAGCAGTTTGCTGCTACACAAACGGATAAAGACGGTAATTTGGTGGTGCTTTATGCCACAGATCTTGATGAGCAATTTGCTTTTATCGATGCCGCCAAACAAAAAGGTTACGACGTGGTGAAAATGGATACCATGATCGATAACCACTTTATCAATGGTGTTGAGCAAAAGCTGGAGAAGACCACATTTAAGCGTGTAGATGCTGATGTTGTAGATAAATTGATTGACAAAGACGAAAAGAAAGAAAGTGTACTTTCTGAAGATGAGTCGAAGTCAGTAAAAGAACTTTACGAACAGGTGGTAGATGATAAAAGCTATACGGTATCGGTAGATTCTTTAGGCACCGATGACCTGCCTGTAATTATTACTCGCCCAGAATTTATGCGTCGTATGAAAGATATGCAAGCTAATGGTGGTGGCGGAATGATGATGATGGGTGGTATGCCAGACATGTTCAACTTGTCGGTAAATGCTAACCACGGAATTATCCAAAAGATTTTGAAATCTACCGATGAGGCTGAAAAGGCTAATTTGGCAAAGCAAGCGATTGACTTGGCGAAGCTTTCTCAGAACATGCTGAAAGGTGAAGACCTGACAAACTTCATCAAGAGATCAGTGAATATTGTTTTGGAAGACTAATTTTTAGTTCAAAATACAAGAATGCGAAAAGCCGACCTTTCGTCGGCTTTTCTTTTGCCTTAAAAATTGATAATTTTAGTTTTTGGCAATGATTTATTTTTTAAGTTGCTACTCAATACCAAACTTCGCACATCATTTTTATGACTAACCACCTGTTCAAAATTATATTTATGCTATCCGTATTGGTGCTTCATAGTACTGTTACGCATGCACAGGATGAGGATTTCAACCTTAGTCAATACCAGCCAGTAACGCTTAGTTTGTCGAGTGATGAGGAGGTGAAGGATCCGAACGTTGGTACCAAGATTAAGAAGAAAAAGAAAAAGAACGTTTTCTATGGTATAAAAACCAAAAAAGGCTTTACCCGAAGAGGTTTTGGTAATGATGCGAGAATAGAACAATTCCATTATATTAAAGAGCCGATGCCTGATAAGGTGAGCAAGTATATTCCTGATTTATTTTGGATTGATTTTCGAAGTGGGAAGATCAAAGATTCACGAAATATCAATTGGGAATATGGCCGATTATTGCATGGCCCTTACAAACTCATGAAGGGGGATCAGGTGCTTGAAGAAGGCATTTTTTATTATGGCGTGAAGAATGGCCGTTGGACCAGAACCGATGGCAAAGATATTCTTCAGGACAAAAAGAAATACTTTCACGGATGGTTGAAAGAGTCAAGGCTCTCCTATTATGACAGCGCCCGCACGAAAGTTAAAGAAGTAATCCCGATCAGTTATGGCAAAGTGGAAGGTGAATATTACCGTTTTTATGAAAGTGGCGCTTTGGCTGTTCGAGGTAAATATTCTGAGGGGCGAAAAGTAGGAAAGTGGACTTCCTATTACGGTGTGGGAAATCGCCGAAAGCGGGTTATTGTTTACCGTAAAAATCCTTTTGATGAGAAGTTTGTCCCTTATATGGAAAAAGAATGGGATAAGCGAGGCAGGACGATTTACGACAGTAAAAAACGAAAATAGCATCTGTATAAAAAAAGGGATCAACCACAACGGCTGATCCCTTTTTTTGTAGACTTTAAATTAAGTTACTTGACTTCAATACCTTCTGCATTTAGGTGCTTAATGGTTCTGAAATTACGCTCCTTAATGCTGTTAGCCTCGAAAATGAACTTTTTGTCGAGCATTTTACCGTCATGGAAAAAGCTGATCCAGTATTGGTTGTTCAGGTGAAAAACCTCTGGGCTGATAAGCTCCACTTTGGCTGCAGATTCCGCTTTCAATGATTGAATAATGTGACGCAGCTGTGAGGTTTTTTGTTCCTTTCCATCATTTCCTTTACCAAAACCCTGCGAATTGATGATTACCGTATCGAGGTCGTACTGGTTATGATTGATTAAAAATACATGATAGGCAGCCTCGCCTTCAATAATATTTTTTACGACGGCCATGCTGACTCCTTCCACAGCAGGTACCTGAATATCCTTTTTCATGCTTAATTAAATTAATTCCATTTCAAATACGGTAGCAAGATGGCGCTTTAGCTTTTCTTCGACCGCTTTCATGTCCATTTCCATATTCAATTCTTGCGCCAAAGAGGTAACGGCTTTGTCTGAAATACCACAAGGGACAATATTTTTGAAGTATTCCATTTGTGTATTCACATTGAATGCCAAACCGTGCATGGTTACCCACCGACTGGATTTTACGCCCATGGCACAAATCTTACGCGGGTTTTCCATCTCCTCAAAACCAATCCAAACACCTGTCAGGCCATCTACTCGACCAGCTTTTATCCCGTAATCAGCACAAGTCATAATTACGGCCTCTTCCATATATCGCATATATTTATGGATATCGGTAAAGAAGTTCTCCAGGTCCAGAATAGGATACGCCACAATCTGCCCAGGGCCATGGTAAGTGATATCCCCACCACGGTTGATTTTGTAGTAAGTTGCTGATTTTTCTTTCAGCTGTTCGTCATTCAGCAACAAATGTTCTGGCTTTCCGCTTTTACCTAAAGTATAAACATGTGGGTGCTCACAGAACAGCAGGAAGTTTTCGGTGATTTTTTGAGCAGACTCCTCAAGCTTCCGATTGGCAATTTTCAGGTCAACAGTGTTTTTAAAAACCTCTTCCTGGTAATCCCAGGCTTCCTGATAATCGATCAGTCCCAAATGCTTGAATTGTACTTGTTTATTTATTTTCGGATTCATGGTTTGTCTCTTTTGATATAGCTGTAATATGCAGGACACTACAAAAAACAAAAATACACATTTTGGGCGGATAGGAGAGGATATTGCCCTATCACATTTACAAAATTTAGGATATCGGCTTATAGAAAGGAACTATAGGTACGGAAGAAACGAGGTCGATTTGATTATGTGGGATCAGCGGGTTCTTGTGTTTGTAGAGGTGAAGTCGAGAAATAGCAGCAAGTATGGTTACCCCGAACAAGCGGTGAGTGTCCAAAAGTTCCGGGCGATTCAGTACGTGGCAGAGGCTTTCCTCCGGAAAAAGGCTTGGAAGGGGCAAATACGTTTTGATGTAGTATCGGTGATTTTTCAGCCTGAGCAAGCGGTAACGGTTTTTAAAGATTTCTTTATTTAAATCACTGTAAATACTCTGCCCACCAAAAGGCATGAGATGCTTTAATACTTACCATTCCACTATTGGGTACTTCAAATAGTCCATTTTTGCTGATGATTATTTTTTCTTTTTGATAAATATCGGCAGTAGCTGATTGAAGTTTTTGCCCTGCTTTAAACCATTTGTCGATGGGTTTATGACTCAATTTCCATACAAATTGCTCGTCAATCAGGCTAATTTGGAAGGGTAGTGCTTTTTTTGTATCTATTTGCGTACATAAATTCGATGGTGCGAAGATATATAAGCCAATATAGGATTTGCGAATCAATTCATTGATGAGGTCATTGATCCAGTAGTCTGATAGGGGTGAATTGAAATAATCATGTTTTTGGTTTGGCTGATTTTCTGTATTTGGCGATGGCGGGCCCACCACTAAATCCACTTTAATGCCATGCATGATTACTCGCTCATAATAGTCTGTTGTGGTGATGACTGTTGGCGACCACTCCAATATTTGGTCTAAAAATGCCTCGTCGGTGGGGGCTAATTGCAGAATTAGTAGAGCGGGTTCTTGATTATCTCTGATGATATGATGACTTGACATGGATTTTATGAAAATTTTAGGCAGTTTTGTACTGAAAAATACAAAAGAGTGATGGTAATTACGCTATTTCAAGAGGTGATTTCACGGAATAATCTCCTGCAAATGGAGTTTTTTGCAGGCATTGTGGAGTTCAATAAACCAATGTCGTTGTGTTTTGGTATTTAATAATAGCGGGTCCTATAGAGGCTGATGCAGGGGAGACGCCTTGTCGTTTCCTAAGATTGTAATAAGAAAACTGAGTGTATGATAGTATATAACGTTACCATATCGGTGGAAGAGGGCATTGAAGAAGCCTGGCTAAAATGGATGAAAGAAGAACATATGCCCGAAGTAATGGCGACGGGGTATTTCGAGGATCATAAGATTTTTCGACTGATGTCCCATTTGAAACAAAATGAAGGGGTGACTTATGTTTGTCAGTATTTTGCAAAATCAAAAGCGATTTTGAATCAGTATATCACCAAATCTTCACCAGCACTTCAGCAAAAATCGAAAGCAAAATTCGGAGAAAAGGCCTTGGCATACCGCTCTATTATGGAGCAGGTGGATTAACCTGCCAATATGGCCGATATTATACCTTGGAACGTTTATTGTTCAAGGTGTAGGATAATTATGAAATTTTAAATTATTATATATACAACTATGAGTGTAGCAGAGAAGGGAAACCAAGTAAAAGTACATTATACAGGTCGTCTTACTGACGGAACACAATTTGATTCTTCAGCAGGACGTGAGCCATTGGCTTTTGAACTTGGTGCAGGTCAAATGATCCCTGGTTTTGATGCAGCAGTTCATGGAATGGCTATTGGTGATAAAAAAACAATTACTATTCCAAGTGCAGAAGCATACGGCGAGTCAAGACCTGAAATGATCCAGCAAATGCCACGTACTTCTCTTCCTGAGGACATGGAAGTAGCCGTTGGTCAAACGCTATACGCTCAGGGTCCTGACGGGCAGCCTTTCCCTGTAAAGGTTTTGGAATTGACTGAAGAGACAGTTACTATCGATGGTAACCATGAGTTGGCTGGCGAAGATTTAGTATTTGATATTGAATTAGTAGAGATCGCTTAATTAGCGATTTTTTCCGATATTTAAGCCGAGGAGCATGATGCTTCTCGGCTTTTTTTATTTTATTTTTTGATGATGAATGAAGTAGCAGAGAAGGGGAACTTGGTCAGAGTTCACTATACAGGGAAACTTGAGGATGGTACGGTGTTCGATACCTCTTTAGGCAAAGAACCGCTGGAGTTTGCTTTAGGATTTGGGCAAATGATTCGTGGATTTGAGGAAGCGGTATTTGGTATGGCCGTTGGTGAAAAGAAATCTGTAACCCTCTCCCCTGAAAAGGCCTATGGCGAGCGGGAGGAACAAAAAGTAGTAACGGTTCCAAGGGCGAACTTAAACCTCCCTGCTGAGATGGTTTTGGAGGTCGGGAAAAACCTCCAGGGTCAAACTGCCGAAGGGCAGCCTTTTCAGGTAATGGTAGTGGCCTTGACTGCCGACAGTGTTACCTTGGATCAAAATCATGCACTGGCGGGTAAGCACCTGACTTTTGAAATAGAATTGTTAGCATTAATGGGAGACACAGGCTTTTAAAAGATGAACAAACTACAATTATACATTGCCAGCTCATTGGATGGGTATATTGCCAGGCAAGATGGTAGCCTGGACTGGCTTTATGCGGTACCAAATCCCGATCAGCTGGATTATGGCTATGCTGATTTTTTGAACGGCGTTGATGTGATTCTGATGGGCCGACAATCGTACGAGGAAATATTGGGTTTTGGTGTGGACTGGCCTTACCCTGAGCATCAAACCTATATTGTAACCACTCAGGCTGATTATAAGGCGAAGACGCCAAATACTATGGTGTTGAATGAGTTGAACGCAGAGGTGCTGACTTCAATTCAGCGAGAAAAAAATGTGTGGTTACTCGGGGGAGGTCAGTTAGTTGGACATTGCCTAAACCATGAACTGATCGATGAGATGATGATTTGCCTGATTCCAACCATTATTGGAGGGGGGATTCCCTTGTTTCCGTCGGGAGTAAAGGAAACCGGGTTTGATTTGGTCTCTTCAGAAAATTACCCTTCAGGCGTATTGATGCTCACCTATAAAAAGAAATAAAAAAAGTCCATGGATCTTCTTGATTCATGGACTTTACTTTTAAGCTGAGATTGTCGCAATATAGACTGACGACCACACTTGCTTATTTATATATTCGGGCCTTGTTCAACGCTCGCTGAAATTTTGCCGCATTTCGATTGTGTTCTGTGAGTGTTCGAGCAAAATTATGATAGCCCGAGAAATCTTCACTGGCACAGAAATAAAGGTATTTATGATGCTCAAGGTTTAAAACACCGTCAATCGCTTTAATAGATGGCATATTGATCGGTCCTGGGGGCAGGCCAGCGTTTTTGTAAGTGTTAAAAGGACTGTCAATAACTTTATGCTTGTTCAAAACCCGCTTAATGGTAAAATCCTGCCAGGCATAAACGAGCGTCGGGTCAGCATCTAACTTAATTCCCCGCTTCAGTCGATTATAATAAACGCCAGCAATGCGTGGGTATTCATCAGATTTTTTGGATTCAGCATAAACGATTGACGCCAGAGTCGAGACCTGCTGAGCAGTGAGTTCAAGGCTGTCGGCTTTGGCCAAACGGCTATCATTCCAAAACCGCTTATATTCATAATTCATTCTTTGCAGCAATTCCTTCGGCGATATATCCCAGAATACCGTATAAGTATTAGGAATAAACATTGATTTATAATTCAGGGAGTCAAAACCATACTCCAGCATTATCGAGTCATCATTTATCGCCTCAGCAAGGGCTGCGCTGTCCATTTCCAACTTTCCCGCTAATTTAGCGGGCAGATCTTTTAGGAATCTTAAATTGTTAAATGTAATATTGACAGGCGCCTGGTTTCCTGAGCGAAAAGTGGCAATTGCCGCTCGGTTGTTCATGTCAGGCTTTAGTTTATAGCGTCCAGGTTTTAGGGTTTTATCTAAATCCATCAGCTTGGCCACAAAGCTAAATGCCACAGCATCATTCACGATCTTACGGTCGAACAATTGATTCTGCAAATCCTTGAAAGTATCTCCTGATTTGATGTAGATATATTCAGGGCTTTTTTTTCCCACCAAAATGTTGGGGGATTTCAAAAGTTGATATCCATAAAATAAAAAAGTAGCACTGAGCATTGAACCTACAATGAGGGCAATGGCTATGATTTTTGTTCTTTTCATACTTTTGCAATAATAATAAAAATTTTAATCACTTAAATTTATGGCTGCAGAACTTATACGATTATATCCAGAAAACCCTGATGAACGCAAGATTATTGAAGTGGTGAAAGCCATTAGAAATGGCGCTGTGGTCATCTACCCTACAGATACTGTATATGGTATAGGATGTGATTTCAACAATGCAAAGGCCATTGATCGGGTCTGTAGAATTAAAGGGGTAAAAGCCAATAAAACCCGTCTTTCATTCATCTGTTACGACATCAGTGATATTTCCGCTTATACACGTTCGATCCCGACACCTGTATTTAAGGTGTTGAAAAAAACACTGCCAGGGCCATTTACTTTCCTGTTTCCTGCCAATAACCAAGTGCCGAAAATTATTTCAGCCAAGAAAAAAACGGTGGGTATCAGAATTCCCGATAATAACATCCCAAGGGCAATAGTGAAAGAACTCGGGAACCCGATCATTACCACCTCGGTGCTTGATGATGACGAAGTACTTGAATACACTACCGACCCCGAGTTGATTTATGAAAAATATGCCAACCTCGTCGATATTGTGATTGATGGTGGCTACGGGAATAATGTCGCCTCAACGGTGGTGGACACCACCAATGGTGAACTTGAGGTGATCAGGGAGGGATTGGGAGATCTTTCCCAGTATGTTTAATCATTTAAAAAATAAACAATGTTTGATTTACAGAACAAGGAGGTATTACTTGATTTGCATTACCTGCCTTCTGTAGAATATTTCGCCGCAATTATTCAATCGGAAAAGTTGCTGATCGAAGCACAAGAAAACTTCAGTAAACAAACCTACCGTAACCGTTGCCGTATTCTTACATCGCAGGGGGTACGTGATTTGACCATCCCCATGGTGGCTGGAAATAAAAGACATCATATTCAGAAAATTCTTTTGGATGATCGCCAGCAGTGGCGAAAAATTCACTGGCGTTCCATTAAAACAGCTTATGGTAAAGCCCCATTTTTTGAACATTATATCGACTTTCTTGAGCCTGTGTTTTTTGGGGAGCAAACGACGCTTTTTGAGTTTAACCTCTCATTGCTGAAGGTGTTGTTCAAGCTTTTAGGAATAAAAAAGGAAATCAGTCTGACAGACGAGTATGCCAAATATTCCGACTCCGACAAAATTATTGACATGCGTGACAGGTTACAGCCCAAAGTTGATTATGACAAAAATGGAATTTTAGTGCCATTCCCGTATCCTCAACTCTTTGGTAATGAATTTGTCAGCAATTTAAGTGTATTGGACTTATTGTTTTGTGAAGGTCCTAATGCAAGAAATGTTATTCAACAATCGGTTAAGTGTAAGTAACAAAACAGATTTTTATTCCGTTTTAATGAGAATAAGAGAAACGAAAAATAATTATCCATTTAACGCTTAAACCGCCAAACCCCATAGGTATGGAAGCAAAATTTTCAAATAGAGTAAAAGAGGTTATTTCCCTGAGTAGAGAGGAAGCCCTGAGACTCGGGCATGATTATATCGGTACCGAGCATCTTCTCCTCGGTATCATCCGTGAGGGTGAGGGGGTTGCGGTGCACTTGCTCAAAAAATTAGGTGTTACTTTAGAGGAATTGCGCCAAGCAGTTGAGCAGTCAACGAAAGGCACCGCCCTGAGTAACGTGAAAAACCTGACAAATATTCCGTTAACAAGGCAGTCTGAAAAAGTATTAAAGATCACTTATCTTGAAGCTAAGATTTTTAAGTCACAGCTCATAGGTACCGAGCATTTACTACTTTCAATATTGCGTGATGAGGATAATATAGCGACACAAATTTTAGAGAAATTTGATGTTAATTACGACGTAGTTAAAGAATTACTTGAGTATCATATGGAAAACAGAAATTTAGGAGAGTCAGATGAGACCAAAAATCCTGAGACTCCACAAATTTTCGGTTCTGCAGGTACTTCCAGTGGTGGAGTTGGTGGTGGAAGTAGCAAGGAGTACTCAAAAGGAAACGAGAAGTCACGTACCCCAGTATTAGACAATTTTGGTCGAGATTTGACTAAAATGGCTGAAGATGGCAAATTAGACCCGATCGTAGGAAGAGACAAAGAGATTGAGCGTGTTGCGCAGATTCTGAGTCGTCGAAAGAAAAACAATCCTATATTGATTGGGGAGCCTGGTGTAGGTAAAACCGCAATAGCGGAAGGTCTTGCCTTGCGAATTATTCAGCGAAAAGTTTCACGTGTGTTGTTTGACAAACGTGTGCTGACGTTGGATTTGGCATCTTTAGTAGCAGGAACCAAGTACCGTGGTCAGTTCGAAGAGCGAATGAAGGCGGTCATGAATGAATTGGAAAAATCTCCAGATGTTATCCTGTTTATTGATGAACTTCACACGATTGTTGGTGCTGGAGGAGCTTCGGGTTCGCTGGATGCTTCGAATATGTTCAAACCTGCCCTTGCACGTGGAGAAATACAATGTATTGGAGCGACTACCCTCGACGAATATCGTCAGTATATTGAAAAGGATGGAGCTTTGGCTCGTCGATTCCAGCAAGTAATGGTCGATGCTGCGACGCCAGAGGAAACCATGGAGATTTTGAATAATATCAAATCTAAATATGAAGAGCATCATCACGTTAATTATACACCAGAGGCTATTCAGGCTTGTGTAAAATTATCGGATCGATATATCAGTGATCGCTTTTTGCCGGATAAAGCAATTGATGTTTTGGATGAAGCGGGTGCACGTGTTCATATTAATAACATTCATGTGCCAGATGAAATTCTGAAACTTGAAGATGCTATTGAGAATATCAAGGTAGAAAAAAACCGCGTTGTTAAGTCCCAGAAGTATGAGGAAGCCGCTCAGTTGCGCGATAATGAGAAAAAATTGATCGAACAACTGGACAAGGCTAAGGCATCTTGGGAAGAGGAAACGAAGACTAAGAGATATACTGTTAATGAAGATAACGTTGCCGAAGTTATTGCAATGATGACAGGCGTACCAACGAAGAGAGTTGCTCAAAATGAGAGCCTCAAGTTGGTAGGTATGGGTGATGAACTCAAAGGAAAAGTTATTGGACAGGACGAGGCGATTGGCAAGCTGACCAAAGCAATTCAGCGTACTCGTGTAGGTTTGAAGGATCCTAAAAAGCCAATTGGTTCATTTGTGTTCTTGGGGCCTACGGGTGTTGGGAAAACAGAGCTTGCGAAGGTACTTTCCACTTACTTGTTCGATAAAGAGGATTCTTTGATTCGGATTGATATGTCTGAGTATATGGAGAAATTCTCGGTATCTCGATTGGTTGGAGCGCCTCCTGGCTATGTAGGCTATGAAGAAGGTGGACAGTTAACGGAAAAAGTTCGTCGTAAACCTTATTCTGTGGTGCTTTTAGATGAAATCGAGAAAGCACATCCAGATATCTTCAATTTGCTTTTGCAGGTTTTAGATGACGGTATCTTGACAGATGGTTTGGGGCGTCGGGTTGACTTCCGAAATACCATTATCATCATGACTTCAAATATTGGTATCCGTGAGTTGAAAGACTTCGGCTCTGGTGTTGGTTTTGCCACTCAGGCAAAACGTGAAGGAGTTGATGACCATATGAAATCCACGATTCAAAATGCTTTGAAGAAAACATTTAGTCCTGAGTTTTTAAATCGATTGGATGATGTGATTGTATTCAACAGTTTGAAAAGGGAGGATATCCATCAGATTATTGATATCTCATTGCATAAGCTTTTCAAGAGAATTGAGGATCTTGGCTTTAGTATTGAACTGACGGAATCGGCTAAAGATTTCTTATCTCATAAAGGTTATGATCCACAATATGGTGCTCGTCCGTTGAATCGGGCAATCCAAAAATATTTGGAAGACGCCGTAGCAGAGGAAATTCTGAAAGGAAGTTTATCTGATGGTGATGTGATTGTAGCAGACCATAAAGACAAAGAGGAAGAATTAAGTCTTGAGATTCGCAAGCCAGTGAATTCGCCTGAAGAAGAATAAAGAAGTAAATATCCCATAATATAAAAAAGTGAACAGCATTTCGTTGTTCACTTTTTTTATGTTTGAAAATGAATGACACTCAGGTCCTTTTAATGGAAGGCTACTCCAGTAAAATTTGACTCAGAGGGCACTTTTATTGTATTTGAACTGACGGGATATGATTTTATCTTGTCAAATGCAAGAGACCAACGGAATGTCACGCGCTCTTAAGAAAAGCTTATTTTCGAAATTTAATGAGATCAGTAGTGTTTTTGTTGAGTCTCGTCTCATTAAGTTCGCATCATTAATCTGAGGGAAATCACGCTCTCAAAATAGAACGCTGGTGGTTGGTGGATGTGTTTTTAGCAAGTAGTCCTAAATGAGGGAAGCCTTTTTTAAATCATCTTCAGAAAGACGGTCAAATTAATAGCTGCCATTGAGCTTTCGTAAGAACCATTCAGCAGTTAATAAAATGGCAAATAACAGCAAGATCCATTTAAGGTCGATAAGCGGCCTGAAAGATTCTTCAGAATAAATACGGCCCTGTGCTTGTGCGGGAGTCCATTGTTGTGGATTAAAGTTATCTATACTTTGGAAGCCACCTCTATTGGTGTGAGCAAGATGTCTCAGCATGTCAAAGTCTGCGGTAATTTGCAGCGCCTCCAACTCTTGTTTTTTCATCAGTAACTCCCCTTTATTAATGAACTGCTTTCCATTAATTTTAACTGTAGCCTTGTATTGGTACAGCCCTTCCTGTAAATTTTTTACCCTGAAACGATTATTGTTTTTTCCTGGAACAAATTCGTAGTTTTGAACAGCATTATTTTCATGAGTTAGGGTCAGTTGAATAGGCAGGTCGTAAATGGGCTCAAAAAGTTCATTCATCAAGTTTGCCTGAAACACAACCTGTTCATTTGTCCAGTATTCATTTTTTTGTGGGTAAAATTTAAATTGCCTTTTGTCTGTTTTTTTGGAAAGCAGCTGTAACACTTTTTTAAAGAGTTCGCTTGAAGCAACCACTTCTCCATGTTGAGCAAATTCTTTCAGCTTCCACCGAAACAAGCCAGAACCTATAAATGTAGCACTTCGACTTCCTGCAGAAGTGTTTATCGCCAACACGGGTTTTTCGGTAGTAACAGCACCAATCTGTTGAAAAATGACCGTCTGACTTGCGCCTTTCAAAGCAACTTCACCATAAGGGACAGTAAGTGGAGGTAATGATGAAATAATCCCTTGGTAATCAGAGGAAAGGTTGAATAAGGAAAAGCTGTTATTGTACTTTCCAAAAACTTGATCCTTTTGTCCTCGGTAACCAACTAAAGTAAGGGCTTTATTCAGCTTGTTCAATTGATTGAAATCCGTAGTATTGCCTGTCATGAATAGGCTTGGAATATTTCTTTTTTCTGCAGTGGCGATCAGCGCATTGCCTAAGTTCTTCTTGTTGGGAATTTGATGGAATATGACCAGGTCAAAAGGTGACTTTGGGAGTGCCGTCTTGCTGTTGATATATTTTAGCTCAAACTCATAGTTTTTATTTTCTTCAATGATTGATCGTAAAAATTTGAGGTCGGGATGTGGTGCATAAGCTATACAGACTATTTTTTGCTTTCCTTCAATGACTTCAATATAAGCCTGCTTTTTATTGTTATTAGTCGTGAATTCACCATCGATGGGAACAATTTCAACCTGATATCGGTGTAACCCTTTTTCTTTAGCATCTACTTTGAAGTCAACGTCCAATAAATCGCGGTCCTTTTCTATGGCGACTTTTTGCTGAGCAATGACCTTTCCGCTATGGATTAGCCTGATGTTAGCTGTTTTTCCCATAAAACCGAAAGCCTCAACCTGAGCCTGAAGCAAAAACTGATTGCCCTGATATACGACCTTGTTAAATCGTAATTTTTTTATTCCTAAATCATTCTTGGGAATAGTATCACCTGCTCCCAAAATATATAATGGGGTATTTAAATTGAGGTAAGTAGGATTAATACCTTGATTATAAAGCCCATCACTGAGCAGTAAAATACCCGCTAAATTGCGGCCCTCATAACTGGTTTTTACACTTTGGAGTGCATTGGATAAATTTGTGGCATTCTCAGAGAATTGTACTTCTTGTAAGTTACTCAGGTGATTGCCTTCCAAATCCTGCACATCTATTTTAAAGCCCAGATTTTCTAACTGATCTTTCCATTTGGAGAGCGCTCTGATACTCTTTTCGAGATTAAGGGAGTCGGAGTAGTCATTGATTGACGTGGAGGCATCGAGTAGCATGACCATACTTGGCGCTTCTGTTTTATTACTGACCGTTTTGATCAGTGGATTCATCAGTAAAAAAGCAAGAACAGTAACAATCATAAATCGAAAGACCGCCAATACATTTCTTACAGGTTTGGAGAAACGCTGAGGGTGTTTATACTGTAGGTATGCGTAAAGTAAGCCTAAAAATAAGGCTGGAATGAGCCACCAGGCAGAAATGGGCAGTTGAACCTGAATTGATTCCATGAACAGAATTTATGGGTTGAGAATTGGGTGCCAGAAAAAAATGGCCGTCAATGTTTTTACGTAATGTACCTTTTATTTTCTGATAAAAATGCAAAAAAAAGTTGATGATCTACGAGAAGGGAAAGTTTTTGCATAAAAAAAGAGCCACCGAATCGGTCGCTCTTTTTTTTAAGAATTTTGTAGATCAGGTAAGCATACCACCATCTACCTGAAAAACTTGCCCAGTTGTGTAAGCTGACATATCTGATGCCAAGAAAACACAAGTGTTTGCAACATCTTCTGGAGCGCCACCGCGTTTTAGAGGAATAGCATCTCTCCAGCCTTGAACTTGTTTTTCATCCAATGCGGCAGTCATTTCGGTTTCAATGAAGCCAGGAGCAACCACGTTTGCACGAATGCCTCTTGAGCCTAATTCCAAAGCAACAGATTTAGTAAAGCCAATGATACCTGCTTTTGAGGCTGCGTAGTTTGCCTGACCAGCATTCCCTTTCACACCGACAACAGATGACATGTTGATAATCGATCCACCTCTTTGTTTCATTAATTGGCGTGTAGCTGCTTTTACAGTATTAAAAACAGATTTTAGGTTTACCTGAATGACTTGGTCGAATTGTTCTTCGTTCATTCGCATCAGCAAACCATCTTTTGTAATACCCGCATTGTTCACCAATACATCTAAGCGGCCAAATGTCGAAACTACGTCGTTGATCAATTCCTCTGCAGCAGCAAAGTCTGAAGCATCAGAACGGAAACCTTTTGCCTGAACACCTTTTTCGGCTAATTCAGCCTCTAAAGCTTGCCCTTTTTCAACACTTGAAAGGTATGTGAAAGCGACATTAGCACCCTGCTCGGCAAAAGTAAGGGCGATTGCCCGACCGATTCCTTTGGAAGCACCCGTTACAAGGGCTGTTTTTCCTTCTAAAAGTTTCATGTATTTATTTTTTATTTTCTTGATTTCGAGAATCTAAATGAGCTCAAATATAGGCATAGAATTTCAAGTTTTAGAAATCTTCGGAAAAAAGAAACTAATTACGGGGGATTTGATTTTTTCAAGCCGATTATCAATATTGATTTTTTAAAGATATTTGTGGCGTTAAATTAGTGTTATCGTCTGTTATCCAATAAAAAAAATAAAAAAAGATGATATTTATCGTTTTATTTGTTGGCATGGATTGACTTAACCTATAAATTCGCAAAATCAAATCTAATCGAATAACTATACCCTAATATAAGATGTCAGCAAAACATGATGTAATTATTGTAGGTAGCGGTCCTGGTGGATACGTAGCTGCAATCCGCGCTTCTCAACTTGGCTTGAAAGTAGCAATCGTTGAAAAGGAAAACTTAGGAGGTATTTGCCTGAACTGGGGGTGTATTCCAACGAAAGCGCTTTTGAAATCAGCTCAGGTTTACGAATACATTCAACATGCAGCAGATTACGGAATCTCGGTAAGTGATGCCACAGCAGACTTTACAGGAATGGTGAAGCGTTCTCGTGGTGTTGCTGAAAGCATGAGCAAAGGGGTGCAGTTCTTGATGAAGAAGAACAAAATTGATGTAATCAACGGTACGGGTAAATTGGTTGCAGGCAAGAAGGTAGCGGTTACCGCTGCAGATGGTGTTGTAACTGAATACAGTGCTGACCATATTATTCTTGCGACGGGTGGCCGTGCGCGTGAGTTGCCTTCGTTGCCGATTGATGGTAAAAAGATTATCGGTTACCGCCAGGCGATGTCATTGGAAACTCAGCCAAAGAAATTGGTTGTGGTAGGTTCTGGTGCTATTGGTGTTGAGTTTGCTTATTTTTATAACTCAATTGGTACAGAAGTAACAATTGTAGAGTTTATGGACCGAATCGTTCCTGTAGAGGATACAGATATCTCGAAGCAGTTGGAGCGTGAGTACAAGAAAAAAGGCATTAAGATCAAAACCAAGTCTGAAGTAACAAATGTAGATACTTCAGGAGAAGGCTGTGTAGTTACAGTGAAAACGGCTAAGGGTGAAGAGACTATTGAGGCTGATGTAGTCCTTTCTGCAGTTGGTGTATCGACCAATTTGGAGAACATCGGTTTGGAAGATGTTGGTGTGATGTACGACCGTGGTAAAGTGATTGTAGATGATTACTACCGTACAAATATCCCTGGTGTTTATGCTATTGGTGATATCGTTCATGGCCCAGCTTTGGCGCACGTAGCTTCTGCGGAAGGTATTATCTGTGTAGAGAAAATTGCAGGTGACAGCCCAGAGCCATTGGATTACAAAAACATTCCTGGATGTACATATTGTACGCCTGAGGTTTCATCGGTAGGTTATACCGAGCAGGCAGCCAAGGATGCTGGTTATGATATTAAAGTAGGGAAATTCCCATTCTCGGCATCTGGAAAAGCAAAAGCGGCTGGAGCAAGTGAAGGTTTCGTGAAAGTAATCTTTGATGCGAAGTACGGGGAGTGGTTAGGTGCCCACATGATTGGCGCTAACGTTACTGAGATGATTGCAGAGGTTGTTGCTGCACGTAAGCTTGAGGCAACAGGGCATGAAATATTGAAGGCTGTTCACCCTCATCCAACAATGTCGGAAGCAGTGATGGAAGCTACCGCAGCGGCTTATGATGAGGTGATTCACCTTTAAGAATCTATTAAAATAATACCAAAGGAATCCATGTTTATTATAGACATGGATTTTTTTTGCGCTAAAAAATTTTCGGACAAAAAAAACAGCTGAGGTTTGGCCTCAGCTGTTTTTGCTTCAAGAATAAAGCATATCATTAGATCGTCATGATATCCTTTTCTTTCTTCGCATAAACCTCTTCGATTTTGGCGTAATATGCAGTGGTAAGCTTCTGAACTGAGTCCTCAGCATCTTTGATCATATCTTCAGATGCACCATCATTTTTCAGCTTTTTCAAAGCATCGTTAGTTTCCTGACGAACGCGGCGAACACGGATTTTACCATTTTCAGCCTCGTTTTTTGCTTGTTTAGCCAAATCCTTACGGCGTTCCTCAGTTAAAGGAGGAATAGTGAGTAGGATCATTTCACCATTGTTCATTGGCGCCAATCCCAGATCAGAGTTGATAATCGAACGCTCGATGTCATTGATTAAGTTTCTTTCAAATGGCTTGATCGCTAAAGAACGAGCATCTGGAGTTGTAACAGAAGAAACTTGATTAAGAGGAGTTACTGATCCGTAATATTCTACAGTCAGTCCATCAAGCATCTGTGGAGAAGCTTTTCCTGCACGGATTTTAGTCATTTCATGCGCTACGGCATTAATGGCTTTTTCCATACCTTCTTTGGCTTCTTCCAAATAAAATTCGATCTCTTCCATGAGTATGTATTATTATTTGTCTGAAATTAATGTTCCGATATCTTCTCCAGTCACCAATCTTTCCAAATTGCCTTTTTTATTCATGTCAAAAACAATGATTGGCAGGCCATTTTCTTTACATAGCGTAAAGGCGGTCATGTCCATCACGTTCAATCCACGTTTATAAACTTCAGCAAATGAAATATTGTTGAATTTTTGTGCTTCAGGGTCTTTTTCAGGATCAGCAGTGTAAACACCGTCTACACGCGTTCCTTTCAATACAACATCAGCTTCGATTTCAACAGCTCTCAAAGAGGCTGTGGAGTCCGTTGTGAAATAAGGATTACCAATCCCTGCTCCAAAGATGACAACACGTCCTTTTTCAAGATGACGAACTGCTTTTCTACGGATAAATGGTTCGCAGACTTGGTTAATTTGTAAACCAGACATCAATCGGGTTTGGATTCCCTGGTTTTCCAAGGCACTCTGCAACGCCATGGCATTGATTAAAGTGGCCAACATACCCATGTAGTCACCCTGAACACGGTCCACACCTGATTTTTCAGCCTGGATTCCGCGGAAGATATTGCCACCGCCAATAACGATTGCAATTTCCACCCCTTTATCCAAAGCGGCTTTAATATCTTGTGTATATTGGATCAGTTGTTCTGGAGAGATACCGTGTTTGTCTGCTCCTGCTAATGCTTCACCGCTTAGCTTTAAAAGAATTCTTTTGTATTTCATAAGGACTGGCACTTGTCAAATAAATCAGACAAATATACGGGAGTACAAGGCCGATTCCTAAAATACAGCAGGCATAAAATGTCTGATTGAAAAGATTTTTGAGAAACAGAACTTACTTTGTATTTACTTTTAATAAAAATAATAATATTTGCCACATGCAAATAAAGTTTCTTCAATCCGTTCCTCGATTATTGCTGATGGTCGGCGTATTTTCATTTGGCTGTAAGTCAGTCGCTCCTCATCAGTCTGCCATGCCGCATCAGGCAGATCCACCTGCTCTTGCTGTTCAGGAGGCTCCCGTTGTTCTTACAGATACCCTGCGCAAGCAGCCACGCTATCAGGCTGCGCGAACAAAGGTACACGATTTATTACATACCCGATTGGATTTGTCTTTTGATTGGGCGAAGAAGGCCGTGATAGGGGAGGCTGCCTTGGATTTGAAAGCACATTTTTATGATCAAAAAGAGGTAACACTTGACGCTGTTGGCTTTACCCTGAATTGGGTGAAGTTGAAAGTGGGCGACGATTGGACTGACGTTGATTTTGATTATGACAGTAGCCAGCTCAAGGTAACATTGCCTCGTGCATATGGTAAGGATGAGTTGGTGAAGCTTAGAATTAATTATATCGCTCACCCTTATGATCAGCCATCGGAAGGCAGTAAGGCAATAAAAGATGATAAAGGACTTTATTTTATTAATGCTGACAGTAGCCGTGTAGGGGTTCCGCAACAAATTTGGTCACAAGGTGAAACCCAAAGTAACAGTCGCTGGTTCCCGACCATCGATAGTCCAAATCAGAAGAGTACCGAAGAGATGTATTTAACGGTTGATAAGCGTTATAAGACATTGTCCAACGGGGTGTTGATTTATTCTCGGGAGAATTCTGATGGAACGCGCACGGATTATTGGAAAATGGATCAGCCCCATGCGCCATATCTTTTCATGGTCGCTGTGGGTGATTTTGTGAAAGTTGAAGACCATTGGAAAAATATTCCAGTCAATTATTGGATGGAGCGGGATTACGCACCTTATGCGAAGAAGATCTTTGGTAATACCCCAGAGATGATCGAGTTTTTCTCCAAAAAGCTGAATTACCCTTTTCCGTGGCCAAAATATGACCAGATTGTAGTTCGTGATTTTGTGTCTGGTGCTATGGAAAATACCACGGCCTCGGTATTTATGGATCAGCTGAATGTAGATTCAATAGCACTGAAGGACTATAATTGGGACTATATTATTGCCCATGAATTATTTCATCATTGGTTCGGGGATTTGGTGACCTGCGAATCTTGGGCAAACCTGCCGCTGAATGAGGCGTTTGCCAATTTTAGTGAAGCAGAATGGTTGGCACATAAGTATGGTAAAGCTGAAGGAGATTATCATAATTACTCAGAGTTGCAGTCCTATCTCGCTGAAGCCGCGACCAAACAGGAGAAGCTGATTAGATATCAGTATAAAAACAGGGAAGATATGTTTGATGCGCATTCTTACTCTAAGGGAGGGCTGATATTGAAAATGCTGGAGGATTTAATTGGTGAAAAGGCATTTTATCAGGGGCTGAATTTATATTTAACCGAACACGCCTATAAAAATGCTGAGGTTGCACAGTTGCGATTGGCATTTGAAGAGGTTACTGGGCAGGATTTGAGCTGGTTTTTCAATCAGTGGTTTCATGCCGCAGGACATCCGATTTTGAAAGTGAATCAAACATATGAGGCGGGTGAGCTTGTAGTGACCATGACGCAGACCCAGGATTTTGATAAAACACCGCTTTACCGCTTGCCTTTGGAGGTTGATGTTTGGGCTAATGGTCAGAAATCAATACATCAGGTTGTGCTTGAGGATGAGCAGCAGGTGTTTAAGTTTTCAGTAGGAGCCAAGCCGGATTTGGTATTGGTAGACCCTGAGCAGCATTTGGTAGGTGTGGTCAAGCATGAAAAATCTGAAAAGGAATGGACGTACCAATACGAAAAAGCAGAAAATGCCATCGCAAGAATTTCTGCCCTCGAAAACATAGATCAGCTGCAGGTTGATTCCCTCGATATTGATGTCCAGGTATATCATCAGGCGCTGAAAGATTCGGTAGGTTATATTCGGGATTGGGCACTGAACCATATATCAACAAGTTCTGTTAAGGAGAAAGAAGCCTATTTGGCAGTGGTTGCAGATTTGGCAGAACACGATACAGACAATGAAGTGCGGAGTTCCGCAATGTGGGTGCTCGGTGAGGACGCAGCAGCGGAATACAGAATGCTCTTCAAAAGAAACCTGTCTTACCCTTCCTATCAGGTGCGCGGCACTGCGCTGATGGGCTATGTAAGAAGTCATCCGTCCGATGCTAATGAGGTTGTCGAGCAGTTTGCTGGCGAAAAAGACCTTAACATGGTGGTCGCAGTGGCAAGTTACTACGCTGAGAACAGTATGGTGGATAAAAAAGGGTGGTTTGAGGAAAAAATCGATGATTCAGAAAATCAGGAGCTTTGGTACCTGATTCAATATTACGGTGAGTTATTGATGAACGCCCCAGAGAAAGATCAGCGGGCTGGGGCACAAAGACTCAAAAATCTTGCAATAAACTCAGAAGATGACTTCACCAGAATGGTTGCTTTTCAAAGTTTGAACTTTTTGTCCTTTAATGGTTTGCAGGAAATAATCCTTGAAGTACAATCAAGTGAAAAGAACCAAAAATTATTGAAAAATAATGGTGAAAGGACGGAAGAATAACCATATATTTGCACACAAATCAAACGAATGCATTCAGGCTGCTAAAAATCAAAGGTTTAACCTTTTTAAATTTTGTCGTTTTTATTTGACAAATGAAAAAAAGCATCTACCTTTGCATTCCGTTTGTTGAGCCAATATTTATTTTGTCTTTCGCAATTCACTTTCGATTTGTCGACAGCCAATCGTTCACTTCCGTCTTTTTGACTTAAGCGAGCGTTAATTTTGGTGAACGCTAAAAACGATTACTCTTTTATATATTAAATAACAAAACTGAGGATTTAGAAACATGGCTAAAGAAACCTTTGACCGTTCGAAACCGCACGTTAACATCGGTACTATCGGTCACGTTGACCACGGTAAAACTACTTTGACTGCGGCAATCTCTAGTGTATTGGCTGGAAAAGGTCTTGCAGAGCAAAGAGATTTCGGTTCTATCGATAACGCTCCAGAAGAAGCAGAACGTGGTATCACGATCAATACTTCTCACATTGAGTACCAAACTGAAAACCGTCACTACGCGCACGTTGACTGTCCTGGTCACGCCGATTACGTGAAGAACATGGTTACTGGTGCGGCTCAAATGGATGGTGCGATTATCGTAGTAGCTGCTACTGATGGTCCTATGCCACAAACTCGTGAGCACATCTTGTTGTCTCGTCAGGTAGGTGTACCTGCATTGGTTGTATTTTTGAACAAATGCGACATGGTAGATGACGAAGAGCTTCTTGAGCTTGTTGACATGGAAGTTCGTGAGTTGTTGTCTGAATATGACTTCCCAGGTGATGATATTCCTGTAATTCAAGGTTCTGCTTTGGGTGCATTGAATGGCGAGCCTGAGTGGGTTAAGACTGTAGAAGAATTGATGGCTGCCGTTGATTCATACATTCCTGAGCCTGAGCGTTTGACTGACCGTGACTTCTTGATGCCTGTAGAGGACGTATTCTCGATCACTGGTCGTGGTACTGTTGCTACTGGTCGTATCGAGCGTGGTACTATCAACTCTGGTGATCCTGTAGAGATCTTGGGTATGGGTGCTGAAGACTTGACTTCAACTGTTACTGGTGTTGAGATGTTCCGTAAGATCTTGGATCAAGGTTTGGCTGGTGACAACGTAGGTCTATTGCTTCGTGGTGTTGCTAAAGAAGACATCAAACGTGGTATGGTAATCGTTAAGCCTGGTTCTGTAACTCCACATGCTCACTTCAAAGCTGAGATCTATGTGTTGTCAAAAGAAGAAGGTGGACGTCATACTCCATTCTTTAACAAATACCGTCCACAATTCTACTTCCGTACAACGGATGTAACTGGTGAGATCATGTTGCCAGAAGGTGTTGAGATGGTTATGCCTGGTGATAACGTTACTATCGAAGTATCTTTGATTAACAAAATCGCTCTTGAGAAGAACTTGCGTTTCGCGATCCGTGAAGGTGGACGTACTGTAGGTTCAGGTCAGGTAACTGAGATTTTGGACTAAGAATTTAATATCTGAGTGTCAATAATATTCTTTGGAATAGATATTGCACACTTGATAATAAATATTTAAATTTGCGTCCCGCTTTAGTGTGGGACGCTTTTTACACGGGTGTAGCTCAATTGGTAGAGTAGTGGTCTCCAAAACCATTGGCTGTGGGTTCAAGTCCTACCTCCCGTGCTAATTTTTTAATTTTTCAGGTTATGTTGAAATTGAAAACATTTATCAGTGAGTCTTACGTTGAGATGCGTGAAAAAGTGACTTGGCCTCCTTATGGTGAGCTTCAAAACTCTACAATCCTTGTGATTGTGGGTTGTTTGGTGTTTACCGCCTTAATTGGTGCGATGGACCTGTCCTTTGACAGCCTGATGAAATTTTTCTACGGAAATTTCTAATTACGCAAAAGGTAACTGATGAGTAGCGAGTTGAAATGGTATGTTGTCCGCGTAGTAAGTGGACAAGAGAAAAAAGCAAAGGCGTATCTGGAAACAGAGATTCAACGCCATAAATTAGAGGATTTCGTAGCCGAGGTTCTTATTCCGAGTGAGAAAGTTTACGAGATGCGTAACGGTAAGAAACGCGTTCGTGAGCGTAACCACTTCCCTGGTTATGTGATCGTGTCAGCTGACCTTTCTCATGGGGAAGCGCTGCACATCGTAACAAGTACACCTGGTGTAATCGGTTTCTTAGGAGATTCTGCTGGAGCTAATTCGGTTCCCGTTCCACTTCGTGAAGCGGAAATCAATCGAATTTTAGGTATCGGTCAGGAATCTGAAGAAGTTGAGGAGGAAAATCCTCGTGAAGATGTAGTCTTCTTGGTGAATGAGCCAGTGACGGTGATGGATGGTCCATTTAGTGGATTTACCGGGGTCGTTGAAGAAGTCTATGACGAAAGAAAGAAACTCAAGGTGATGGTGAAGATCTTTGGTCGTAACACACCTGTTGAGTTGAATTATATTCAAGTTGAAAAACAAGATTAGTTAGAAAAATGGCTAAAGAAATTGCCGGTTATTTAAAACTGCAAATTAAGGGAGGTGCTGCGAATCCTTCGCCACCGGTTGGACCTGCGCTTGGTAGTAAGGGTATCAACATCATGGAGTTCTGTAAGCAATTTAATGCGAGAACTCAAGACAAAGCAGGTCAAGTATTGCCTGTATTGGTGACTTACTATTCAGACAAGTCATTTGAATTCGTTGTTAAAACTCCGCCAGCTGCTGTTCTTTTGATGAACGCTGCTAAGTTGAAGAAAGGTTCTTCTGAGCCTAACCGTCTGAAAGTTGGTTCTGTTACTTGGGATCAAGTTAAAGAGATCGCCGAAACTAAAATGCCTGATTTGAATGCATTTACAGTTGAAGCAGGTATGCGCATGGTTGCAGGTACTGCTCGTAGTATGGGTCTTAAAGTAGAAGGAACTGCTCCTTGGGAAGCGTAAAAATTAGGAACAATGGCGAGATTAACTAAGAAAAGAAAAGAAGCCTTGGCTAAATTTGATAGAGAGCAGGAATACTCTTTGTCTCAAGCTACTTCACTTGTTAAGGAAATCACATTCACAAAATTTGCTGCTTCTGTAGATATCGACGTTCGTTTGGGCGTAGATCCTCGTAAAGCTGATCAAATGGTTCGTGGTGTTGTTGCTCTTCCTCACGGTACTGGTAAAGAAGTACGTGTACTTGCTTTGGTATCACCAGAGAAAGAAGAAGAAGCAAAAGCTGCAGGTGCTGATTTCGTAGGTATGGATGAGTTCATCAAGAAAATCGAAGGTGGTTGGACTGATATGGACGTCATCATCACAATGCCTACTGTTATGGCTAAAATCGGTCGTTTAGGTCGTGTGTTAGGTCCTCGTGGCTTGATGCCAAACCCTAAAGCTGGTACGGTAACAATGGATGTTGCTAAAGCGATTAAGGAAGTGAAAGCTGGTAAAATTGACTTTAAAGTTGATAAAACTGGTATCATTCATACTTCTATCGGTAAAAGCTCATTTACTCCAGAGCAAATCGAAGAAAATGCACTTGAGTTGTTGAATACGCTTTCTAAAATGAAGCCTTCTTCAGCAAAAGGGACTTACTTCAAGTCGATCAGCATCTCTTCTACGATGAGCCCAGGTATTAAAGTTGATAAAAATAGCGTAGCTGGATTGTAATTATGAATAGAGAAGAAAAAATTCAGATCATTAATGACCTGACTGCAAAGTTGAAAGAAAACAATGTCTTCTACATTACAGATGCAGCTGGGCTAAGCGTGGCCGACGTAAATAATTTGCGTCGCGCATGTTTCAACCAAGGAGTTGAGTACAAATTGTACAAAAACACTTTTATTCAGAAAGCATTAGAGAACTTAGGTGCTGATGTTTCTGAATTTACTAACGGCGCTGTATTCGCAGGTCAGTCTGGCATTATGTTTGCCAGTGAAGAGACTGCTTCAGTACCGGCTAAAGTAATCAAAGAATTTAGAAAAACGAATGAGAAACCGATCCTTAAAGGTGCTTCCATCGATTTCGATCTGTTCGTTGGTGATAATAATGTTGATACATTAAGCAAGCTTAAATCTAAGGCTGAACTTATCGGTGAGGTTATTGGATTGCTTCAATCTCCTGCTAAAAACGTTATCTCTGCACTTCAATCAGGTGGAGACAACTTGGCGGGTATCATCAAAACCCTTTCTGAACGTTAATAAAGATTTTAAAAAAACAATTTTAATTTAATACAAAGATGGCAGATCTTAAAGAATTCGCAGAACAGCTAGTAAACCTATCCGTTAAAGACGTTAACGAATTAGCTGAAATCCTAAAAGAGGAATATGGTATCGAGCCTGCAGCTGCTGCAGCTCCTGTAATGGTAGCTGGTGCTGGTGAAGGTGACGCTGCTGCTGAGAAAACTGAGTTCGACGTAGTGTTGAAAGCAGCTGGCGCAGCTAAATTGAAAGTAGTTAAAGCGGTTAAAGAATTGGCTGGTCTTGGCTTGAAAGAAGCTAAAGAAGTAGTTGATGGCGCTCCATCTACAATCAAAGAAGGAATCTCTAAAGACGAAGCTGAAGCACTTAAGAAAGAATTGGAAGCTGTAGGTGCAGAAGTAGAGTTGAAATAAGATACACTCTGAATTTTGAAATGTCTAGCGTACGCGGGCAATTCGAAATTTATTTGACCGGGCTTATCATAGTCCGGTCTTTTGCCGTTTATGCACATTTTGACTAAATTAAGCATAGACGAATCATTTTCCCGGATTCTCTCCTTTTCCAGTTTATCATTTAAATCTTACTGCCTTGGCTATTCAAACTGAAAGAAAAAGTTTCGCGTCGATTAAACACGTAATTGACTATCCTGACTTTCTGGATGTTCAACTTAAGTCGTTCAGGGACTTTTTCCAAATCGATACGCCTGCCGAAAAACGCGAGAATGAAGGCCTTTACAAGGTTTTTCAAGAAAATTTCCCGATTAGCGACAGCCGTGAGAACTTCGTTTTGGAGTTTGTGGATTACATGATTGATCCACCAAAATATACGGTTGACGAAAGTATCGACAGAGGACTAACCTACTCTGTGCCGCTAAAAGCGAAATTGCGTCTTTCTTGCAACGATGAGGACAACGAGGACTTCGAAACGCTTGAGCAGGAAGTGTTTTTGGGTAACATCCCATACATGACCGAAAAAGGCTCATTCGTTATTAACGGAGCTGAACGCGTTATCGTATCGCAATTACACCGTTCTCCTGGTGTATTCTTCGCACAGTCGAAGCACACCAATGGTACTACATTGTATTCGGCACGAATTATCCCATTCAAGGGATCATGGATCGAGTTTGCAACAGACGTAAATAACGTGATGTTCGCTTACATCGACCGTAAAAAGAAATTTCCCGTAACAACACTGTTACGAGCTATTGGCTACGGATCGGATAAGGAGATTTTGGATCTCTTTGGTCTTTCCGAAGAGGTAGAAGCTAAAAAGGCGCCATTGCAGAAGGTGGTTGGCCGTAAGTTAGCCGCTCGTGTATTGCGTTCATGGACGGAAGACTTCGTAGATGAGGACACTGGGGAGGTTATCTCTATTGACCGTAACGAAGTGATTTTCGAACGCGACCACGTCATTAGTGAGGAAGATATTGAAGATATCGTTGATTCAGGTCAGGATGCAATCGTATTGCACCGCGATGATGTAAACATTGCGGAATTCCAGATCATTCATAATACCCTTCATAAAGATCCATCAAACTCAGAGAAAGAAGCGGTAGAGCAGATCTATCGTCAGTTGCGTAATTCTGATGCTCCAGATGAAGCAACCGCTCGTGAGATTATTCATAATTTGTTCTTCTCAGACAAGCGTTATGACTTGGGTGAGGTAGGACGTTATCGTATTAACCGTAAGCTGAAGATTAATGAATCTTTGGACATGCGAGTTTTGACGATTAAAGATATTGAGTTAATCGTGAAGTATTTGATTCACTTGATTAACTCTAAGGCAGTAGTGGATGATATTGACCACCTGTCTAACCGTCGTGTTCGTACTGTAGGTGAGCAGCTTTACAGCCAGTTTGGTGTAGGTCTTGCCCGTATGGCTCGTACGATTAAAGAGCGTATGAACGTTCGTGATAATGAAGACTTTAAACCAGTTGATTTGATCAACGCGCGTACATTGTCTTCTGTGATCAACTCCTTCTTCGGAACAAACCAGTTGTCGCAGTTCATGGACCAAACCAACCCATTGGCAGAAATTACGCATAAGCGTCGTATGTCAGCCTTAGGTCCTGGTGGTCTTTCCCGTGAGCGTGCCGGTTTCGAGGTTCGTGATGTTCACTACACACACTATGGTCGTCTATGTACGATTGAAACTCCTGAAGGTCCAAACATTGGTTTGATTTCATCTCTTTGTGTTCATGCAAAGGTGAACGATATGGGATTCATCGAAACACCATACCGTAAAATCGACGATGGTAAGATTACTGAAGAAGTAACTTACTTGACTGCCGAAGAGGAGGATTACAAAAATATTGCACAGGCTAACGCACCTCAGGACAGTGAAGGTAATTTCAAGGAACGTCAGATTAAAGTACGTTACCAAGGTGATTTCCCTCTTGAAGGTCCAGAGAGCATCGCATATATGGATGTTGCGCCTAACCAGATTGTATCTGTTGCAGCATCGATGATTCCTTTCTTGGAGCATGATGATGCCAACCGTGCATTGATGGGCTCTAACATGCAGCGCCAAGCAGTACCATTGTTGCGCCCTGAGGCACCAATCGTTGGTACTGGCTTGGAGAAACGAGTAGCTGAAGATTCTCGCGTTTTATTGCGTGCTGAAGGCAAAGGTACCGTGGCTTATGTTGATTCACAAAAGATCACTATCCGTTACGATTTGACTGAAGATGAAAAAACTTCAGGATTTGATAACGAATTGGTGACCTACGAATTGGTGAAATTCCGTCGTACTAACCAAGATACTTGTGTGAACCTTCGCCCAATCGTTTTAAAAGATGATGAGGTTGTTAAAGGTCAGGTATTGGTTGATGGTTATGCAACTGAGAAGGGTGAGCTTGCACTTGGCCGTAACTTGTTAGTAGGTTACATGCCTTGGCAGGGATACAACTTTGAGGATGCGATTGTTATTTCTGAACGTATTGTTCAGGATGATGTATATACTTCTATTCACATTGATGAGTACGAACTCGAAGTTCGTGACACTCGTCGTGGAGAAGAAGAGTTGACTACTGAGATTCCTAACGTTTCTGAAGATTCAGTTAAAAACCTTGATGAACATGGCGTGATCCGTGTCGGGGCTGAAATCAAAGAAGGTGATATCTTAGTAGGTAAAATTACTCCTAAAGGAGAAACGGATCCAACACCTGAAGAGAAACTGCTACGTGCAATCTTCGGTGATAAAGCTGGTGATGTAAAAGATGCTTCTTTGAAAGCGTCTCCTTCATTAAATGGAGTAGTGATTGATACTAAATTGTTCTCTCGTCCTAAAAAGGACAAAGATTTGCGTGCTAAAGCGAAGAAAGATGTTGAAGCATTGAAAGCGCGTTATGCAAGCGATTTGAACAAGGTGAAAACGGAAATGATTGATAAAATGGTGAGCCTTCTTGAAGGAAAAACAAGCCGTGGAATCAAGCATAAATTCGGTGATGAGATTATGAGCGAAGGGGTTGAATTCAACCGCGCGAATATCTCAAACAACTTGTTCCCAGAAGAGAATATCTATCGTGATGAAAGTGCATATGCCGTTTCTGCGGAAGCCAACTTGGTTTCTGATTTGAATTTGGATAATTGGACTGATGATGAGCGTATTAATGAGCTGATTGTAATCTTGGTGAAAAATTATATCAACAAGAGAAACAAAATTACTGGTTCATTCAAACGTGATCGTTTCACTTTAGAAGTAGGTGATGAATTGCCAGCAGGTATCGTTCAGCTTGCTAAAGTTTACGTGGCGAAGAAACGTAAATTGAAAGTGGGTGATAAAATGGCGGGTCGTCACGGTAACAAAGGGGTTGTGGCTAAGATCGTTCCGATTGCAGACATGCCTTTCTTGGAAGACGGAACTCCATTGGATATCTGTTTGAACCCTCTTGGGGTACCTTCACGTATGAACATCGGTCAGATTTTCGAGACAGTTCTTGGTTGGGCAGGTCGTAAATTAGGCAAAAAGTACGCTACTCCAATTTTTGATGGAGGTACTATGGACGAAGTTCAAGGTGAATTGAGAGCTGCTGGATTACCAGATTATGGACGTTCATTCCTATATGACGGCCGTACAGGTCAGCGCTTCGATCAACCAATTACGGTAGGTATCGCATATATGCTGAAATTGGGTCACTTGGTTGATGATAAGATGCACGCTCGTTCTATCGGACCTTACTCATTGATTACGCAACAACCATTGGGTGGTAAAGCTCAGTTTGGTGGTCAGCGTTTCGGAGAGATGGAGGTTTGGGCACTTGAGGCATTCGGTGCAGCGCACATCCTTCAAGAGATCTTGACGATTAAGTCTGATGACGTAATCGGTCGTGCTAAAGCTTATGAGTCGATTGTTAAGGGGGATAATATGGGTAAACCAAATATTCCAGAATCCTTCAACGTATTGGTACACGAGCTTCGTGGATTGGCACTTGAAGTAACATTAGACTAATCATCATCTCGATTTAAAATATTCTCCCTTAGAAATATGAGTTTCAGAAAGAATAAAAAAATCAATAATGACTTTTCAAGAGTAACCATCTCATTGGCCTCTCCAGAATCTATTCTGGAGAGTTCATTCGGGGAGGTAACTCAGCCAGAAACCATCAATTACCGTACTTATAAGCCGGAAATGGGTGGTCTTTTCTGTGAGCGAATCTTCGGTCCTGTGAAGGATTGGGAGTGTCATTGTGGAAAATATAAAAGAATTCGCTACAAGGGGATCGTTTGTGATCGTTGTGGTGTAGAAGTAACAGAGAAGAAAGTACGTCGTGAGCGTATGGGACACATCGAATTGGTAGTTCCTGTAGCACACATTTGGTACTTCCGTTCTTTACCTAACAAGATTGGTTATTTGTTAGGTCTTCCAACAAAAAAATTAGATCAGATCATTTATTACGAACGTTATGTTGTAATTCAGCCTGGTGTAAAAGAGGAAGATGAAATTCAGAAAATGGATTTCTTAACCGAAGATGAGTATTTGGAGATCATGGACAAATTGCCTCGTGAGAACCAAATGCTTGACGATGATGATCCAAGCAAGTTTATTGCGAAGATGGGTGCTGATGCCATTGAGATGTTGTTGGCGCGCACAGAGTTGGATTCATTGTCTTTTGCATTGCGTCATCAGGCAGCAACAGATACTTCTCAGCAGCGTAAAGCAGAAGCTTTGAAGCGTTTGAAAGTTGTAGAGGCTTTCCGTGATTCACGTACGCGTATCGATAACCGCCCAGAGTGGATGGTTATTCGTATGGTGCCAGTAATTCCACCAGAATTGCGCCCATTGGTGCCTTTGGATGGTGGTCGTTTTGCAACATCTGACTTGAATGATCTTTACCGTCGTGTAATTATCCGTAACAACCGTTTGAAACGTTTGATCGATATTAAGGCTCCTGAAGTGATCCTTCGTAACGAGAAACGTATGCTGCAAGAGGCTGTCGATTCATTATTCGATAACTCTCGTAAAGTAAACGCTGTTCGTTCTGATGGTAACCGTGCGTTGAAGTCCCTTTCTGATATGCTGAAAGGTAAGCAAGGTCGTTTCCGTCAAAACTTGTTGGGTAAGCGTGTTGATTATTCTGGTCGTTCGGTAATTGTCGTTGGTCCTGAGTTGAAAATGCACGAATGTGGTTTGCCAAAGAATATGGCAGCCGAGCTGTTCAAGCCATTCGTTATCCGCAAGCTGATTGAACGTGGTATCGTAAAAACAGTGAAGTCAGCGAAGAAAATCGTTGATCGTAAAGATCCTGTTGTTTGGGATATTTTGGAAAACGTGCTTAAAGGTCACCCTGTGATGCTTAACCGTGCTCCTACACTTCACCGTTTGGGTATCCAGGCATTCCAGCCTAAATTGATTGAAGGTAAAGCGATTCAGCTTCACCCATTGGTATGTACTGCATTTAACGCCGATTTTGATGGTGACCAAATGGCGGTTCACGTACCATTAGGCCATGAAGCAGTATTGGAAGCACAGGTTTTGATGTTATCATCGCATAACATTTTGAACCCTGCCAACGGTGCGCCTATTGCCGTACCTTCTCAGGATATGGTATTGGGTCTTTATTATATGTCAAAAGGCCGTCCGAATACACCTGCCTATCCAATTAAAGGTGAGGGCATGACTTTCTATGGCGCTGAAGAGGTGATCATTGCGATCAACGAAGGCGCTTGTGATAAGAATGCCAATATTAAAGTAAAAACAAAAGTTCGTAACGATGATACGGGTGAATTAGAAACGAAAGTAATTGATACAGTTGCTGGACGTGTTCTTGTGAACCAGTTTGTACCTGAAGAGGTTGGTTTCGTGAACGAACTATTGACCAAGAAAAAACTGCAGCAAATCATTTCTTATGTGTATAAAATCACAGGAATGGCTAAAACTGCAAAATTCTTGGATGATATTAAACACTTAGGATTCCAGACAGCATACGCCGGTGGACTTTCTATGGGTCTTAATGATATCATGATTCCTGACCAAAAGGCACCATTGGTAGCTCAGGCTCAGGAGGAACGTGATGAAGTGATGATGAACTACCAAATGGGTCTTATCACTGATACTGAGCGTTACAATCAAATCATTGATATCTGGACACGTATCAACAGCCAGTTGACGACTGTATTGATGAAGCAGTTGGCTGAAGATCAAAATGGATTTAATGCGATCTACATGATGATGGACTCCGGAGCCCGTGGTTCTCGTGAGCAAATTCGTCAGTTGGGTGGTATGCGTGGACTGATGGCTAAGCCGCAGAAAAACGTAGGATCATCAGTAGGTGCAATTATTGAAAACCCAATTCTTTCTAACTTTAAGGAAGGTTTGGATGTACTTGAGTACTTTATCTCTACTCACGGTGCGCGTAAAGGTTTGGCCGATACCGCCCTTAAAACTGCCGATGCGGGTTACTTGACTCGTCGTTTGGTGGATGTAGCGCAGGATGTGATCATTAATGAGCACGATTGTGGTACATTGAGAGGTATTGAAATGGAGCCACTTAAAGACAACGAGGAAATTGTTGAGCCTTTGGGTGAGCGTATCTTGGGTCGTGTTTCTGTACATGATGTTGAGGATCCATTGTCTGGTGAAGTATTGGTTGAAGCAGGTCAGGAAATCAGCGAAACACATGTTCAACGCATCGAAGAAAGTGCTGTTGAGAAAGTTGAGGTTCGTTCTGTATTGACTTGTGAAACACGTAAGGGTGTTTGTGCGAAATGTTACGGTAGAAACTTATCTACTTTGCGTTCTGCGCAGGTTGGTGATTCCGTAGGGGTTGTGGCAGCACAGTCTATTGGTGAGCCAGGTACACAGCTTACACTTCGTACATTCCACGTTGGGGGTACAGCATCTGCGATTGCTGCTGATGCCTCTGTGATTGCGAAGTTCCCAGGTATCTTGAAATTTGAGGAAATCCGTTCTATTTCTGTAGATTCTGATCTTGATGATGAGCCAGCAGATGTAGTAATGGGACGTACTGGCGAAGTGAAAATTATCGACGCTGCTTCTGGTAAGACTTTGATGACCAATAATGTTCCTTACGGTGCATACTTGAAATTCAAAGATGGTGCGAAGGTGGAGAAAGGTGACAAAATCTGTCAGTGGGATCCATTTAACGCCGTGATCCTTTCAGAGTATGGCGGTAAGATTGGCTTCGATGCTTTAGAGCAGGGTATCACCTACAAAGTAGAGATGGATGATACTACTGGTCACCAGTCGAAAGTAGTGATGGATACTAAGGATAAGACTAAGAACCCATCGATTTCTATTAATGGAAATGAAGGTGAGATCAAGTCTTATAACATTCCTGTTGGAGCATACCTTAATGTAGAAGAAGGCGACGATATTAAGCCAGGTACAATCCTGTGTAAGATTCCTCGTTCTGCAGGTAAGTCTGCCGATATTACAGGGGGTCTTCCTCGAGTAACAGAGCTATTTGAGGCACGTAACCCATCTAATCCAGCAGTAATCTCTGAGATTGACGGTGTGGTAACGTACGGAGGTATCAAGCGTGGTAACCGTGAAGTTTATATCGAGTCGAAAGATGGTGTTAAGAAGCGTTACTTAGTATCTCTTTCTAAGCACATCTTGGTTCAGGAAAATGACTTCGTGAAAGCGGGTATGCCATTGTCTGATGGAGCGAAAACACCAAACGATATCTTGAATGTAGAAGGTCCTACTTCAGTTCAGGAATATTTGGTGAACGAAATCCAGGCGGTATATCGTCTTCAGGGTGTGAAAATTAACGATAAGCACATCGAGGTGATTGTTCGCCAGATGATGCAGAAGGTTACAGTTGTGGATCCAGGTGATACCATCTTCTTGACCAACCAAATCGTTGATAAATTCTCTTTCCGTGAAGAAAACGACAAGATATTGGATCAAAAAGTGGTTACTGATGCAGGTGATTCTACAAATGTAGAAGCTGGTCAGATCATCACCGCTCGTCGTCTTCGTGATGAGAACTCTAACCTTCGCCGTCGTGACTTGAAATTGGTACAGGTACGTGATGCGCAAGCAGCAGTTTCTAAACCTACACTTCAAGGTATTACGCAATCATCTTTGGGTACTGACTCGTTCATCTCAGCAGCATCCTTCCAGGAAACTACTAAGGTGTTGTCTGAAGCCTCAATTCGTGGTAAGCGTGATGAATTACTTGGACTGAAAGAAAACGTAATCGTAGGTCACTTGATTCCAGCAGGTACAGGTGTTCGTGATTTCCGTAAATTGATCGTTACTCATAAAGATGAGGAAGCAGAATTACGTGAAATGCGTGAGCGTAGAGCAGAAAATGAGCGTGCTTAATCAAGATGATTCAGCACCCTAACATATAAGATAAGCGAATAGACTGCGGCCGTTGAGGCTGTAGTCTATTCTTTTTATATACACATTCTTACATCATATCTAAACTTATGCAGAATCCAGAGCAAGATCAGAAGCCTCAGCAAGGTGGTAAAATTGATATCGAATTGCCAGAAGAAATGGCCGAGGGCGTTTACGCTAACTTAGCCATGATAGCTCACTCTAACAGTGAGTTTGTACTGGACTTTATTCGCATTATGCCAGGCGTGCCTAAAGCTAAAGTGAAATCAAGGGTGGTGTTAACTCCAGAGCATGCGGTACGGTTATTGCAGGCTTTGCAAGATAATATTGCTAAGTATGAGGCAATGTGTGGGCCGATTGGTCAAAATAACCCTTCAGGTGATAATAACCCCTATAATTTTGGGGGACCAGTAGGGGAAGCTTAAGCTGATAATCAGTTCAAAGCACTCAAAATTAGAATTTTCAGCAGTTCAGTATCAGGTTAGTTCGAGGTAATATTAATAATTATTTTTCACTAACTTTTTAGAAATAAGTCGGTAATGGTTTGATTAGTCAGTGATTATCAATACCTTTGCAGTCCTATTTCAGAACTGTATTATTAATACTTTAAACGTTTTTATTAAATGCCTACTATTCAGCAATTAGTACGCAAGGGCAGAAAAAGCTTGGTTGATAAGTCTAAATCACCTGCTTTGGATTCTTGTCCACAACGTCGAGGAGTATGTACGCGTGTTTACACGACTACTCCTAAAAAACCAAACTCAGCGATGCGTAAAGTAGCTCGTGTGCGTTTGACAAATGGTAAAGAGGTGAATGCCTACATCGGTGGTGAAGGTCACAACTTGCAAGAGCACTCAATCGTGTTGATTCGTGGTGGTCGTGTAAAGGATCTTCCTGGGGTTCGTTATCACGTAGTTCGTGGTGCATTGGATACTGCAGGTGTTGGTGGTCGTCTACAAGCTCGTTCTAAATACGGTGCGAAACGTCCTAAGGACAAAAAATAATTTTAAAAAATTTAAGTACATTATTGTATAAAAAGCAATGAGAAAGGCTAAACCAAAAAAGCGGTATATTCTTCCTGATCCAAAGTTTCAAGATACTTTGGTAACTAAGTTTGTAAACTATCTTATGCAAGATGGGAAGAAGAGTATTGCCTATAATATTTTTTACGACGCGATCGATCTAGTAGAAGAGCGCGTGGGTGAGAACGGTCTTGAGGTTTGGAAAAAGGCTTTGAATAATGTAATGCCAGCTGTCGAGGTGAAATCTCGTCGTGTAGGTGGTGCTACATTCCAAGTGCCGATGGAAGTTCGACCTAGCCGTAAGACTTACTTGGGAATCAAATGGATGATTCGTTATTCGCGTTCACGTGGTGAAAAAACCATGAAAGAACGTTTGGCTGGGGAGATCATTGCTGCTTCCAAAGGCGAAGGTGCAGCTGTGAAGAAGAAAGATGATACACACCGCATGGCGGAGGCTAATAAAGCATTCTCTCACTTTAGATTCTAATACAAATGGCTAAGGATTTAACTTTCCTGCGTAATATCGGTATCATGGCTCACGTCGATGCTGGTAAAACCACAACTACTGAGCGTATCCTTTACTACACTGGATTGTCTCACAAAATTGGTGAAGTTCACGATGGTGCTGCTACCATGGACTGGATGGAGCAAGAGCAAGAGCGTGGTATCACGATTACTTCTGCTGCTACCCAAACTAACTGGCATTACCCAACGGATAAAGGTACTCACGTAAAAGGTTTGACTAAACCTTATACTGTGAACATTATCGATACTCCAGGTCACGTTGACTTTACTGTAGAAGTAGAGCGTTCGTTGCGTGTATTGGATGGTGCTGTAGCATTGTTCTGTGCATCTTCTGGTGTAGAGCCTCAGTCTGAGACAGTATGGCGTCAAGCAGATAAGTACCATGTTCCACGTATCTGTTTTGTTAACAAAATGGACCGTGCTGGTGCTAACTTCTTGGGAACTGTTCAAGAAATTATCGACAAATTGGGAGGTAATCCAGTGCCGTTGCAATTGCCAATCGGTGCTGAAGATACTTTTACTGGTGTTGTTGATTTGATCAAAAACAAAGCAATTATCTGGAACGAAGACGACATGGGTATGACTTATGTTGAGCAAGAAGTTCCTGAAGATATGCTTGAAGAGGTTGCTGAGTGGAGACAGAAATTGGTTGAAGCAGTAGCTGAGTATGATGAGGAGTTGTTGGAGAAATTCTTCGAGGACGCTGATTCAATTACTGAAGAAGAAATGATGGTGGCTATTCGTGCAGCTGTAATTGACATGTCAATGCAGCCTGTAATGTGTGGTTCAGCATTTAAAAATAAAGGTGTACAGGCAGTGTTGGATGCTGTATGTTCATTCTTGCCTTCTCCATTAGACTTGCCTGCAATTCAAGGTATCAATCCTGATACTGATGAAGAGGTTACGCGTAATGCGACTATCGAAGATCCATTTGCTGCATTGGCATTTAAGATCGCAACTGACCCATTTGTAGGTCGTTTGTGTTTCTTCCGTGTTTATTCAGGGAAATTGAATGCTGGTTCTTATGTATTGAATACGCGTACTGGTAAAAAAGAGCGTATCTCTCGTTTGATGCAAATGCACTCAAATAAGCAAAATCCGATTGATGTAGTAGAAGCTGGTGACATCTGTGCAGGTGTTGGTTTCAAAGATATCAAAACAGGTGACTCTTTGGTTGATGAAAAGAATCCAATCGTATTGGAGGAAATGACTTTCCCTGAGCCTGTAATCGGTATTGCTATTGAGCCTAAGTCAAAAGCTGACGTTGATAAGTTGGGTATGGCTTTGGGTAAATTGATTGAAGAAGATCCTACATTGCGTGTAAATACTGACGAGGAAACTGGTCAAACTGTATTGCGTGGTATGGGTGAGTTGCACTTGGAAATTATCCTTGATCGTTTGAAACGCGAGTTCAAAGTAGAGGTTAATGAAGGTGCTCCTCAGGTAGCTTACCGTGAGCATATCACTACAGGTGTTGAGCACCGTGAGGTTTACAAAAAGCAGTCTGGTGGTCGTGGTAAATTTGCGGATATCGTATTCGAATTGAAGCCACGCGAAGATGGAAAAGACGGTCTTGAGTTCGTTAACCAAATCGTGGGTGGTGCTATTCCTCGTGAATTCATCCCAGCGGTACAAAAAGGTTTCGAATCTTCTATGGTTAATGGTCCATTGGCAGGTTTCCCTGTTGAGGCTATGACTGTTCGTTTGTTCCATGGTTCATTCCACGATGTCGATTCTGACTCTTTGTCTTTTGAATTGGCAGCACGTATGGGATTCCGTGAGGCGGCTAAATTAGCTAAACCACAAATCTTGGAGCCAATCATGGCAGTTGAGGTAGTTACTCCAGAGGATTATACTGGTCCTGTAACAGGTGACTTGAACCGTCGTCGCGGTATCATGAAAGGTATGGACTCTAAAGGTACTGCTTCAGTAATCAAAGCTGATGTGCCATTGTCTGAGTTGTTCGGTTACGTAACAGATTTACGTACGATCACTTCTGGTCGTGGGTCTGCGTCTTTGACGTTCTCACACTACGATCCAGTTCCAAACAACTTGGCTAAAGATATTATCGCAGAAGCGAAAGGAGAATAAGAGCGTTAGATAGATATGAATCAAAAAATTAGAATAAAGCTAAAGTCTTACGATCACAACTTGGTAGACAAGTCTTCTGAGAAAATCGTAAAGGCAGTTAAGGCAACGGGTGCTGTAGTAAGCGGTCCAATTCCATTGCCAACTGAAAAAGAACGTTTCACTGTATTGCGTTCACCTCACGTTAACAAAAAATCACGTGAGCAATTTCAAATTTGTACTTACAAGCGTTTGGTAGATATCTACTCAAACTCAGCTAAAACTGTAGATGCATTGATGAAATTGGAATTGCCATCAGGTGTAGATGTTGAGATCAAGGTTTAATCTTGTGTCTTAATTGATATTAAGGGTCTGGAGCTTTAGCTTCAGACCTTTTTTTATGCGCAAAATTGCAGAATAGCTTTATAGGGTGATCGAATGGTAGGAAAGCTTGAGGTGTCGAAAATTCACATTTTTATACTGTAAATTGGGGGTGCTTTGCTCTTTTCTGCATGCTTTTTGTAAATCCCTCAAGAGGTTAATTGTTGTTGGGAAATTATTCTATTTCGTAAGTCCCTTTTTTTTAGTGAGATGTGACTTAATATTTCTCTAATTGTTTTGGTTCTTGAGAATAATTCCTAACTTTGCAGTCCTTTAGAATGGCGAGCGAATGGTCGTTCGTATATTTTAATTTATTTTATACTAAAAAGTTAGTATGTCTGGTATTATCGGTAAAAAAATCGGAATGACTAGCATCTACAGTGCCGATGGACAAAAAAATGTCGCATGCACACTTGTAGAGGTTGGTCCTTGTGTTATCACACAAGTAAAGACCGTCGAATCAGACGGCTATGATGCTGTTCAGCTTGGCTTCGGCGATAAGAAAGCTAAGAACACTTCGAAAGCGATGCAAGGGCATTTCGCTAAAGCAAACACTACTCCAAAGAGAAAGCTCGTTGAGTTCCGTGACTTCGAAGGTGAAGTTGCTTTGGGTAACGAGATTCGAGTAGAGAATGTGTTTGAAGAGGGTGATTTCGTAGACGCTATTGGAACTTCCAAAGGTAAAGGTTTCCAAGGTGTTGTTAAACGTCACGGTTTTGGTGGTGTTGGACAAGCTACGCACGGTCAACATAACCGTCTTCGCGCACCAGGTTCTATTGGAGCGGCTTCGTTCCCATCACGCGTATTTAAAGGTCTTCGTATGGCTGGACGTATGGGTGGTGATCGCGTTAAGATTCAGAACTTGCGTGTTATGAAAGTGTACTCTGAGAAGAATTTGCTTGTAGTGAGCGGTTCTATCCCAGGCGCTAAAAATTCATTTGTAATTCTAGAAAAGTAATTCAATGGAGATTTCGGTATTAAAAGTTGACGGTAGCGAAAGCGGCAAAAAAGTTGAGTTGCAAGACTCAATCTTCGCTGTTGAGCCCAACGATCACGCAATCTACTTAGACGTGAAACAGTACTTGGCTAATCAGAGACAAGGTACTCACAAGTCTAAAGAACGTAGTGAGATCGCAGGATCTACTAAAAAAATCAAGAAACAGAAGGGTACAGGTACTGCACGTGCAGGATCTTTGAAGTCTCCTGTTTTCGTTGGTGGTGGTAGAGCTTTCGGTCCTCGCCCACGTAATTATGGCTTTAAATTGAACAAGAAAGTTAAAGCTTTGGCACGTATGTCTGCTCTTTCTTACAAAGCTAAAGATCAAAACATCATCGTTATCGAAGATGTGAATTTGGACGCTCCTAAAACGAAGGAATTCGTGAGCATCCTTAAAGGTCTTTCTTTGGATGGAAAGAAAATTTTGGCTGTCACTGGTGATTTGAATGACAATGTAAACATGGCTGCGCGTAATATTCGCAAAGCAAAAGTTGCTGATGTTGATTCAATTAACACTTATGATGTGTTGAACGCAGATAGCCTAGTGCTTTTTGAGAGTTCTATTGAGAAAATTGAAAAATTATTCGCTTAATCATGAGTGTACTTAAAAAACCTTTGGTTACCGAAAAAGCCTCACTTCAAAACGAAAGTGGTGTATATGGTTTCATTGTAGACCTTAACGCTAACAAGTTGGAAGTAAAGAAAGAGGTTGAGCGTATGTACGGCGTTAACGTTGTAGCTGTACGTACAGCGCGCTACTTGGGAAAAAAACGCACACGTTATGCTAAGTCTTCGATCATTTCTGGTCGTAGCAACAGCTATAAGAAAGCTTTTGTCCAAGTTGCAGAAGGTGAAGTTATTGATTTTTACAGCGGAATCTAAAGAATTAGACAATGGCAGTAAAGAAAATGCGTCCAGTAACTCCTGGACTAAGATTCAGAGTAGCGCCTGCATTCGAAGAAATCACTAAATCAACCCCAGAAAAATCTCTTACTGTAGGTTCACGTAAGTCTGGTGGTCGTAACAACAGTGGTCGTATGACGATGCGTTATTTAGGTGGTGGTCACAAACGTAAATTACGTTCTGTTGATTTCAAACGTCAGAAATTTGGCGTTCCAGCTACCGTTAAAGCGATCGAATATGATCCAAATCGTACAGCTTACATTGCTTTGCTTTTTTATGCAGACGGTGAGAAGGCTTACATCCTTGCTCCTGAAGGATTACAGGTAGGTACTCAGATTGTATCGAGTGCTGATGCAGCTCCTGAAGTTGGTAACCACGTATTGATGGCAAATATTCCATTAGGTACCGTGATTCACAACATCGAGTTGACTCCTGGAAAAGGTGGTTTGTTGGTGCGTTCAGCTGGTGCTTCGGCTCAGTTGGTTGCAAAGGAAGGTAAGTATGTAACAATCAAACTTCCTTCTGGTGAAATGCGCATGGTATTGGCATCATGTTATGCTACTATCGGTGTGGTTTCTAATGGAGATCACATGAACGTTAGATTGGGTAAAGCGGGTCGTAACCGTTGGATGGGTCGTCGTCCTCGTGTACGTGGTACTGCAATGAACCCAGTTGATCACCCAATGGGTGGTGGTGAAGGCCGTTCTTCTGGTGGTCACCCACGTTCTCGTAACGGTATCTACGCTAAAGGTGGTAAGAGCCGTAAAGCCAACAAATACTCTGATAAATTGATCATTTCAAGACGTAAGAAATAATGGCAAGATCACTTAAAAAAGGACCTTATATTGACTTCCGCTTAACAAAGAAAGTGGACGCCATGAACGAAGGTGGTAAAAAGACTGTGATCAAAACATGGTCTCGTCGTTCTATGATTTCTCCAGAATTCGTAGGACACACATTCGCTGTACATAATGGAAATAAATTTATTCCAGTTTATGTTACAGAAAACATGGTAGGTCACAAGATGGGCGAATTCGCACCAACTCGTACTTATAAGGGTCATATTAATAAAAAAGACAAGGGCAAGAGATAATTATGAAAGCTGTTGCAAGACTAAGAAACTGTCCGACCTCGCCGCGCAAAATGCGTTTGGTAGCAGATATGATCCGCGGTCAGCGCGTGGACACAGCATTAAATATTTTGAAATTCGACCCTAGACATTCTTCGAATCGTCTAGAGAAGTTGTTGCTTTCAGCGATTGCTAACTGGGAGAATGCAAATGAAGGTGAAAGCCTTGAAACTGCAAACCTGGTAGTTAGCGAAATTTTCGTTGATAGTGCACGTATGTTGAAGCGTTTGCGTCCAGCACCTCAAGGACGAGCTCACCGTATTCGTAAGCGTTCGAATCACGTTACGCTTGTTGTGGATTCATTGTCAACCAAAACTGAAAAGAATTAATCAATTATGGGACAGAAAGTTAATCCAATAGGCCTGCGTTTAGGTATCGTTCGAGGCTGGGAATCAAACTGGTATGCTAACTCTCGTGATTTTTCTGACAAATTGATCGAAGATCAAAAAATCAGAAAATATGTATTGGCTCGTATTCCTAAAGGTGGAATCAGCCGTATCGTGATTGAGCGTACATTAAAGCGCATCACTTTAACTATCCATACTGCCCGTCCAGGTGTAGTAATTGGTAAAGGTGGCGCGGAAGTTGATAGAATTAAAGAAGAGTTGAAAAAATTGACATCTAAGGATGTGCAAATCAACATCTTCGAGATCAAGCGTCCTGAATTGGAAGCTAAATTGATCGGGGAGTCTATCGCTCAACAACTACGTGCGCGTATCTCGTATCGTCGTGCTATGAAGCAAGCAATTGCTTCTGCAATGCGTGTAGGTGCTCAAGGTATTAAAGTGAAATTGTCTGGTCGTTTGGGTGGTGCTGAAATGGCACGTACCGAAATGTACAAAGAAGGACGTATTCCATTGCATACATTGCGTGCAGACATCGATTACGCTATCTGCGAATCGGATACAATCTACGGTAAAATCGGTATCAAAGTTTGGATCTTCAAAGGTGAAGTTTACGGTAAGCGTGACTTGACTCCAACTACTGATAATGATCGTCGTGGTCGTCGTCGTAAAGATGGTAATAACAACCAACAAGGCGGTCGTCGTAGAAGAAAGTAATCGCTAAGAAAGTAAAACAGCTTTAAAATGTTACAACCGAGAAGAGTAAAACATAGAAAAGTTCAGAAAGGCCGAGTTAAAGGTCTTGCTGGAAGAGGCCATGAGATTGCCTTTGGTAGCTTCGGTATCAAGTCTCTTGAGGCAGGTTGGATCACCAGCCGTCAGATTGAGGCAGCTCGTATTGCGGTTACACGTGCAATGAAACGTGAAGGTAAAGTATGGATCCGTATCTTCCCTGACAAACCTATCACTAAGAAACCTGCAGAGGTTCGTATGGGTAAGGGTAAGGGTGCCCCAGAATACTGGGTAGCTTGTATCAAGCCAGGAACCATCTTATTTGAATCAACAGGTGTACCTTTAGCCTTGGCTCAAGAGTCAATGCGTCTAGCGGCACAGAAATTGCCTGTTAAAACTAAATTTGTTGTACGTAGAGATTACGTTGAAGCATAAGAGTTATGAAAAATTCTGAAATCGCACAACTAAGCAAGGAAGAGTTGATCCAAAAGATCACTGCTGAAAAGGAAAACTTGCAAAAAATGCAGTTTGCGCACGCAATTTCGCCGATTGAGAATCCGATGAAAATTCGTGTTAGTCGTCGAATGATCGCTAGGTTTGAAACCGCATTACGTCAACTTGAAGCTAAGTAAGATCATGGAAAGAAACTTAAGAAAAGAACGTATCGGTGTTATCGCCAGCAACAAAATGGACAAGTCCATCACTGTTGAGGTAACCCGTCGAGTAAAGCACCCGATTTACGGTAAATTCGTTACTAAAACTTCTAAATTCATGTCACACGACGAGAATAATGAAGGTGGTATCGGTGATACTGTACGCATTGCTGAGACACGTCCATTGTCTCGCAACAAGCGCTGGAGATTGGTAGAAATCATTGAAAGAGCGAAGTAATTATGATCCAACAAGAAAGTCGTCTAAACGTAGCGGATAACTCAGGTGCTAAAGAAGTACTTTGTATCCGTGTTTTGGGTGGAACTGGGAAACGTTACGCTTCTATCGGTGACAAAATCGTTGTCACTGTAAAGTCAGCCCTTTCATCCAGCAACTTGAAAAAAGGTACCGTATCAAAGGCGGTTGTTGTTCGTACGAAAAAAGAAATCCGTCGTAAAGATGGTTCTTATATCCGTTTCGAAGACAATGCTGCTGTATTGTTAGGTGCTAATGATGAACCAAGAGGAACACGTATCTTCGGCCCTGTTGCCCGTGAATTACGTGAGAAGCAATTCATGAAGATTGTTTCCTTGGCACCGGAAGTACTTTAATATTTTAAAGGAAAAGATCATGACTAAAGTAAAAATTAAAATCCGTAAAGGAGATACAGTTAAGGTGATCGCCGGTAACGATAAAGGTAAAACTGGACTCGTACAAGAGGTGATCACAGCAACTAACCGCGTGTTAGTAGAGGGGGTTAATATTGTAACTAAGCATGTTAAACCTTCTGCAGCTAACCCTAATGGCGGTATCGAGAAAGTCGAGGCTCCTATTCATATTTCTAACGTAGCATTTGTTGATCCTGCTAAAGGCGAAACAAGTCGCGTTGGACGTAAAGTAGTTGATGGTAAAATCGTGCGTTACGCCAAAAAATCAGGGGAGGAAATTAAGTAATGGCAGCTCCAAGACTTAAAGAAAAATATCAGAACGAAATTGCTGGTGCTTTAAAAGAAAAATTTGGTTACAAATCTGTAATGCAAATTCCAGCAGTGACAAAAATCTGTATCAATAAAGGTATCGGGGAAGCAGTTTCCGATAAAAAATTGATCGATCAAGGTGTGGAAGAGATGACTACTATTGCTGGTCAGAAAGCTGTTCCTACCAAGGCTAAAAATTCTATCTCCAACTTTAAGTTGAGAGAAGAAATGCCGATCGGTGCGCGCGTTACCTTGCGTGGAGACAAAATGTATGAATTCATGGACCGTCTTTTGACGATCGCATTGCCTGCAGTTCGTGATTTCCGTGGAGTTTCTGCTAAAGGTTTTGATGGCCGTGGTAACTACACTTTGGGTGTAAAAGAGCAGATCATCTTTCCTGAGATTTCTATCGAAAAGGTAAATAAAATCTCTGGTATGGATATCACTTTTGTTACTTCTGCTGAGACTGACGAAGAAAGCTTAGAATTATTGAAAGCTTTCGGTATGCCTTTTGCTAACAAAAAATAATAAGATACAATGGCTAGAGAAGCAGTAAAAGCGCGTGGTCGCAAGCGCGAGAAAATGGTCGCGAAATACGCTGAGAAACGCAAAGCTTTGAAAGAAGCTGGCGATTATATCGGTTTGGATAAGTTGCCTCGCAACGCATCTCCAGTTCGTTTGCACAACCGTTGTAAATTGACTGGTCGTCCAAAAGGTTATATGCGTAAGTTCGGTATCAACCGTGTTACTTTCCGTGAGATGGCTTCAGCAGGTTTGATTCCTGGTGTTACAAAAGCTTCATGGTAAGTTACCTTTGAGAAGTAAGATTTAATTATTAACTTTGCAAGCCCTGCTAAAATTAGCAGGGTATTGCTTATCATATCAATAAATATTTATCATGACTGATCCAATAGCAGATTTTTTAACACGTTTGCGTAACGCTCAGAAAGCGGGACACCGCGTTGTTGAAATCCCAGCATCTAACGTCAAGAAAAACATGACGAAGGTGTTGTTTGACCAAGGGTATATTCAGTCGTATAAATTCGTAGAGGACGGACCTCAAGGCACTGTTAAAGTAGCATTGAAGTATCACCCTGTTACAAAGAAACCGGCAATGGAAAAATTGATCCGTGTTTCTAAGCCAGGCCTCCGAAAATATGCGAAGAATACCGAATTACCTCGTGTATTGAATGGCCTTGGAATTGCCATTTTGTCCACAAACAAAGGAATTATTAGTAACAAAGAAGCTCGCGCACTAAATATTGGTGGTGAGGTTTTATGTTACATCTACTAATTTAATATTACAATGTCGAGAATAGGAAAGAAGCCAATTACTATTCCTGCGGGTGTAAGCGTAGAAGTAAATGCTGAAAACGTTGTTACAGTTAAAGGTTCTAAAGGAACTTTGTCGCAAGATATCGATCGTGACATCACTGTAGAGATCAACGAAAATATTGTGACTTTGTCACGCCCTACCGACCAAAAGAGACACAAGGCGATGCACGGTTTATACCGTTCTCTTGTTAATAACATGGTTATTGGAGTTTCAGAGGGTTTTAAGAAAACGTTAGAGCTTGTTGGTGTAGGTTACAAAGCCGTATCACAAGGAAAAACGTTGGAATTAAACTTAGGTTACTCACACAGCATTTACTTTGGCGTACCAGCAGAGGTAGAAGTTAAAGCAGAAACTCAAAAAGGTAAGAGCCCAGTGATTACTTTGGAGTCTGCTGACAAGCAATTGTTGGGTCAAGTTACCGCAAAAATCAAGTCTCTTCGTCCAGTTGAGCCTTACAAAGGAAAAGGTATCCGTGAGGAAGGTCAATATATTAGAAGAAAAGCGGGTAAAACAGCTGCTAAAAAATAATAGTTATGGCAATTAAGAACGAAAAAATCGCGAGAAGACTGAGAATCCGTCGCGGAATCCGCAGAAAGATCTCAGGAACAGCTCAACGTCCGCGTCTTTCAGTGTACAAAAGTAACACAGCCATCTCAGCGCAATTGATTGACGATATTAACGGTGTTACATTGGCTTCTGCTACTTCTGTAGAATTCGGTGCCCGTAAAAATTGTAATATTGAAATTTCTGAAAAAGTTGGTGCTAAATTAGCTGAAAAAGCGGTTGCAAACTCAATTACTGAGGTTGTTTTTGACCGTAGTGGTTACCAATACCACGGTAAAGTTAAAGCATTGGCTGAAGGTGCCAGAAATGGCGGATTAAAATTCTAAGCAAATGTCCAATAAAACTGTAAAAAGCGTTAAGGCAAGCGAGCTTGACCTTAAAGAAAAAGTTGTTGCTATCAATCGTGTAGCGAAGGTAGTTAAAGGTGGACGTCGTTTTAGTTTTTCCGCTATTGTGGTAGTGGGAGACGGAAACGGTGTTGTAGGTCATGGTTTGGGTAAAGCCAACGAGGTGACTGATGCCATTACTAAAGGTATCGAAGATGCAAAGAAGAACTTGGTGAAAGTTCCTGTATTCAACGGTACTATCCCTCATGAAGCTACTGGTAAATTTGGTGGTGGTTACGTATTGATGAAGCCTGCATCTCAGGGTACTGGGGTAATTGCAGGTGGTGCGATGCGTGCTGTATTGGAGGCTGCTGGTGTACATAACGTACTTGGTAAGTCTAAAGGTTCATCAAACCCACATAACGCAGTTAAAGCAACATTCGATGCTTTGGCTAAAATGAGAACTCCACAGCAAGTTGCTGAGCAAAGAGGAGTAAGTGTTTCTAAAGTATTTAACGGTTAATAAAGATGGCTAAAGTACGTTTAACTCAGGTTCGTAGTACAATCAACCGTCCGAAACGTCAGGTTGAGACAATCAAGGCTTTGGGTCTTGGTAAAATCAATAGAACCGTTGAGCATGAGAAAACTCCTCAAATTGCGGGGATGATCGAAAAAGTAAAACATTTGATTACTGTAGCTGAGGTATAATTATGAAATTACATACATTACAACCAGCCGATGGTTCTACCAAAAAAGGTAAACGTATCGGTCGTGGTCAGGGGTCTACAAGAGGTGGTACTTCTACACGTGGTCACAAAGGTGCAAAGTCAAGATCTGGTTATTCTCAGAAAGTAGGTTTCGAGGGTGGTCAAATGCCTTTGCAAAGAAGAGTCCCTAAATTTGGATTTACCAATCCAAATCGAGTAATTTACAAACCTGTTAATCTTGACGCTATCCAAGCCTTGGCTGACAAGCTTGGTGTTACTGCTATCACGATCGAAATGATGCGTGAGAACGGTATCGTCGGAAAAGCGGATTTGGTAAAAGTACTTGCTAATGGCGCGGTTACTTCTAAATTGGAAGTTTCTGCGAATAAATTCTCTGCTTCAGCTGTTGAAGCAATCGAGAAGGCAGGTGGGACAGCAACTGTTATCTGATAATATATCATGAAGAAGTTTATTTCTACTATTCAAAATATTTTTTCCATCGAGGAGTTGAGAACAAGAATTCTCAACACCTTGATTTTGTTGGTCATTTTCCGTTTAGGATCCTTTGTTGTGTTGCCAGGTGTTGATCCTGCAGCATTAACGAGCCACGAAGGTGGTATATTTGGACTCCTGAACACGTTTTTAGGTGGCGCCTTCAGTAATGCATCCATTTTTGGATTGGGGATTATGCCTTATATTTCTGCATCCATTGTGTTGCAGTTGTTGACGGTAGCAGTACCCTATTTTCAGAAGATGCAAAATGATGGTGAATCTGGTAGAAATAAAATTAATCAGATTACTCGGGTATTGACCATCATCATTACAATAGCGCAAGGTTTCGGTTATGTAACCGCGACTATCCCTGCAGAAGCAGTTTTGATTAATCCGTGGTTCTTTAGAATCTCTGGATTGATTATTCTTGTGGCAGGGACTATGTTCTGTATGTGGTTAGGAGAAAAGATCACGGATAAGGGTGTCGGAAACGGTATCTCTATGCTGATCATGATTGGAATCATTTCTCGTTTACCTGGAGCCATTGTAGCGGAAGCTTTGTCTCGTGGATCAACAGGTTTGTTGTTTTTCGTGATCGAGTTGGTAGCATTGTTCTTTGTCATTATGGCAGTAGTCATGCTTACTCAAGCTACACGTAAAATTCCGATTCAATATGCTAAGCAGGTTGTCGGTGGTCGCACTTACGGTGGACAGCGTCAGTATTTGCCTTTGAAAGTGAATGCAGCAGGGGTTATGCCTATCATTTTTGCTCAATCATTGATGTTCTTACCATCATTGCTTGCGCAGTCTTTAGCAGATAAATATGAGACAGCAGCTTCTATTGGAGCGACTTTTGCAGATATCACATCATGGCAGTACAACACTTTGTTTGCTGTATTGATCATTGTATTTACCTTCTTTTACACAGCGATTACAATTAATCCAAATCAGATCTCTGATGATCTTAAACGTAATGGAGGATTTATCCCTGGGGTAAAACCTGGTCCACAAACTTCAGAATACATTGATAGTATTTTGACAAAGATCACATTGCCTGGTTCAATTTTCTTAGGTCTCGTAGCAATTATGCCTGCATTTGCAAGAATGGCTGGTGTTGAGGGTTCTTTTGCCCAATTCTACGGTGGAACGAGTCTTTTGATTATGGTAGGTGTAGTTTTGGATACTCTTCAGCAAGTAGAATCTTATTTGTTGATGCGTCATTACGAAGGCCTGATGAAGTCTGGTAAGATTAAGGGTAGAGCTAATAAAGTGGCAGTTGCCTAATGATTTATCTTAAGACTGAAGAAGAGATTAATCTTATAAAAGAAAGTGCCGATATTCTCGGTAGAGCCCATGGTTTGGTAGCACAGCATATCAAACCAGGGATTTCTACTTTGGAATTAGATAAATTGGCATTTGAATTTATTAAAGATTCTGGTGGTTCACCATCTTTTAAAGGGTACAATGGTTTTCCATCTACTCTTTGTGTTTCTTTAAACGAACAAGTTGTTCATGGTATGCCCTCCAAGTATGTGCTTGAAGAGGGCGATATTGTGTCTGTTGATTGTGGGGTCTTTTATAAAGGCTTTCACTCAGATAGTGCTTATTCGTATCCTGTTGGGGATGTAGGAGAGGCATCGATGGATTTACTTCGCCGAACTAAAGAATCTCTTTGGAAAGGGATTGAGGCTGCTAAAGTCGGTAAATTTACTGGTGATATTGGTTATGCTGTACAGCAGCATGCCGAGCAGTTTGGTTATGGCGTTGTTCGTGAGTTGGTAGGACACGGTGTAGGGAGAAATCTTCATGAGGATCCTGAAGTACCGAACTATGGACGTCGTGGAAAAGGAAAGAAATTGAAGGCTGGTATGGTTATTGCTATTGAGCCTATGATCAATCTGGGGACTAAGGATATTGTGCAGGAGGCAGATGGTTGGACCATCCGCACGACTGATTACAAACCATCGGCACATTTTGAACATACAATCGCTATTTTTGCCGACCGGACTGAAGTCTTGACTACGCACAAATACATCGAAGAACATATCAAAATTTAACATGGCCAAACAGTCATCTATTGAACAAGACGGTACAATTGTTGAGGCATTGTCCAACGCAATGTTCCGTGTAGAGTTACAGAACGGACATCAAGTAGTAGCGCATATCTCTGGAAAGATGAGAATGAACTACATTAAAATTTTACCGGGAGACCGTGTAAAGCTTGAAATGTCACCATACGATCTGACTAAAGGACGAATTGTATATCGTTACAAACAATAAATAGAACAATGAAAGTTACAGCTTCTATTAAAAAGCGTAGCGCCGACTGTAAAGTTGTGCGTCGCAAAGGAAAAATTTACATTATTAACAAAAAGAACCCTAAGTTCAAGCAAAGACAAGGTTAATTTATGGCACGTATTTCAGGCGTTGATATCCCGTCAAACAAGCGGGGTGTAGTTGCATTGACTTATATCTTTGGTATAGGTCGTAGTTCCGCTGCCCAAATCTTGGCAAAAGCTGAGATTTCTGAGGACAAGCGGGTTAAAGATTGGACAGACGAGGAAGCTCAAGCAATCCGTAACATTATTGCTGAAGGATTCAAAACTGAAGGTGTTTTGAAATCGGAAGTTACGATGAACATCAAACGTTTGATGGATATCGGTTGTTACCGTGGTTTGAGACACAGAAAAGGCTTACCACTTCGTGGTCAGCGCACTAAGAACAACTCGAGAACTCGAAAAGGTAAACGTAAAACTGTTGCTAACAAGAAAAAGGCAGTAAGGTAATCTAAAAAGTTATGGCACAAAAGAGAAAAGATAAAGCCAAAAAGAGAGTTGTTCACGTAGAGGCGGTAGGTCAGGCACATATTAAAGCCTCTTTCAACAACATTATTATCTCTTTGACTAATGCTCAGGGTCAAGTAATTTCTTGGGCATCAGCAGGTAAAATGGGTTTCCGTGGCTCGAAGAAAAACACTCCATACGCAGCACAAGTTGCAGCACAAAACTGTGGACAAGTTGCCTATGATTTAGGTCTTCGTAAAGTGGAAGTATTTGTAAAAGGTCCTGGTTCAGGTCGTGAGTCTGCGATCCGTACTATCCAATCTTTAGGTATTGAAGTGACTGCAATCAAGGATGTGACTCCACTTCCTCACAATGGTTGTCGTCCTCCAAAAAGAAGAAGAGTATAATCTAGGTATCCTAATTATTTGTTGAAAAAATATGGCAAGATATAGAGGCCCTAAGGCGAAAATCGCCAGACGTTTTAATGACCCAATTTTCGGTCCTTCAAAAGCTGTTTCCAAAAAGCCGTATGGCCCAGGACAGCACGGCCGCGGTCGTCGTCGCAAGCAATCTGAATATGCAATTCAGTTGATTGAAAAGCAAAAAGCTAAATATACATATGGAGTTTTGGAGCGTCAGTTCCGTAACTTGTTTGATAAAGCTTCTCGCAAATCAGGTATTACAGGTGAAGTACTCCTACAATTGTTGGAGTCTCGTTTGGATAACGTTGTGTTCCGTTTAGGTATTGCTCCTACTCGTCGTGCAGCGCGTCAGTTGGTATTGCACAAGCATATCACTGTAGACGGAGATGTAGTGAATATTCCTTCATTCTCTGTTAAAGCTGGTTCTGTAATTGCGGTTCGTGAAAAATCTAAATCTTTAGAGGTAATCACAAATTCATTAGCAGTTCGCGCTAATCGTTATGGTTGGATGGAGTGGGATAACTCTCAGATGGCAGGTAAGATGACTAACCTACCAGCTCGTGAGGATATTCCAGAGAACATCAACGAGCAGTTGATCGTCGAGCTCTACTCTAAATAATCATTTATTCTTATTAACTTATTTCTTAACTTATTCTGTAACCAACGGAAAAACTATGTCGATTTTAGCGTTTCAAATGCCCGAGAAAGTGGTCATGGAGAAGGCGGATGACTTCCATGGATTATTCACATTCAAACCTTTAGAAAAAGGATATGGAGTGACCATTGGAAATGCATTGCGTCGTATTTTGTTGTCCTCATTAGAAGGATATGCTGTTACCGGCATCAAAATCGCAAGTGTTTTACACGAATTCTCAACCATGGAAGGGGTGGTCGAAGATGTAGCAGAGATTATTCTTAACATTAAGCAAATCCGCTTCAAGAAAATCTCGGACATAGTTGAGAATAAGTTAAATGTGAGCATTAAGGGACAAAGAACCTTTACTGCTGGTGACATTGCTGGATTCACTTCTTCTTTCGAGATTTTGAACCCGGACTTAGTAATTTGTAACTTGGACGAAACTAAAGAATTCGAAATCGAATTTACTTTAGAAAAAGGCCGCGGTTACTTACCTGCTGAGGAAAACAAGCCAGCTGAGCAGATCTTTGGGTTTATTCCGATTGATGCCATCTTTACACCGATAAAAAATGTTAAGTATCATATCGAGAATACGCGTGTTGAACAGCGTACCGATTATGAACAATTAATCTTGGATATCGAAACTGATGGCTCGATTCATCCTGAGGATGCTCTACAAGGCGCAGCGAACATTTTGATTCGTCACTTTGCCCTATTTACCAAAGATTCAATGATCTTGGAAACTAACGGAGGACAAGATGCTGAGCCAATCGATGAGGAAGTTCTACACATGCGTAAAATGTTGAAGACTCCTTTGAACGATCTTGACTTATCAGTACGTGCTTACAATTGTTTGAAAGCTGCTGATGTGAAGACGTTGGGTGACTTAGTTACTCTTGAGATTTCTGATATGATGAAGTTCCGTAATTTCGGTAAAAAATCGCTTTCTGAATTGGAAGCTTTGGTTGCCGATAGAAGTCTAACCTTCGGAATGGATATTTCCAAGTATAAACTTGATGAGGATTAATTTTAAAAATGAGACACGGGAAGAAATTTAACCATCTTGGAAGAAAGACGGCTCACCGTAACGCTATGTTATCTAACATGGCAACTTCCTTGATTTTGCATAAACGCATCCAAACAACTGTAGCAAAAGCAAAAGCTTTGCGCAAAGTTGTCGAGCCATTGTTAACTAAAGCTAAGTCAGATACTACTCACTCACGTCGTGTGGTATTCTCTTACCTTCAAGACAAAGAGGCTGTAAAGATTTTGTTTGATGAAGTAGCGACAAAAATCGCTTCTCGCCCAGGTGGCTATACTCGTATTATCAAAACGGGTACACGTCAGGGTGATAACGCTGAAATGGCAATCATTGAGTTAGTTGACTACAATGTATTGTTATTAGGTGGCGATGCTGCTGAGAAGAAAAAGACTCGTCGTAGTCGTCGTAGTGGTGGTTCTAAACCAGCTACTGAGGCAACTGAGGCACCAAAAGAAGAATCAGCAGAATGATTCTTTGATTAAGATATTAAAGGGATTAGTTTTGCTAATCCCTTTTTTTATGACAAGTTGACACAGATCACAATTTGTTTTTCCCAAATTCTTTAATTTTATATCGAAATACTAATTCACCTATGAAGTACAAGTATAAGTCGGAAGCTGTTTTAATGTTGGAAGATGGAACTGTGTTCCATGGTCGCTCTTTAGGCAAAATAGGAACTAAAGGAGGCGAAATCTGTTTCAATACTGGAATGACAGGATACCAAGAGGTTTACACCGATCCTTCTTATTTTGGCCAAATTATTGTAACTACCAATTCGCATATTGGTAATTATGGTGTTCACCCAGCGGAATTCGAAGGGCCAAAACCATCTATTTTTGGTGTTGTTATTAATTCCTTTAGCGACCTATATAGTCGTAAGGAGGCAAGTGAAAGTCTTCAGGACTATTTAGAGTCTAATGGAATTGTTGGTATTGCCGATATTGACACCCGTAAATTAGTAAGACATATTCGTAATAAAGGAGCAATGAATGCTATCATTTCTTCTGAAATTCACGATTATGAAGTACTTCGCGCACAACTTCAAGAAGTTCCTTCAATGAAAGGATTGGAGCTTTCAAGTAAAGTTTGCGTAAGTGAGCCAGTATTACGTAAGGATGAAAATGTTGAAACAAAGCGCCGCGTAGCGGTTCTTGATTTGGGAATTAAAGAAAGCATCTTGAAACACATGGAGTCAAGAGGCATGGAATGTAAAGTTTTCCCTTCAACTACGACCTACGAAGAAATGAAATCGTGGAATCCTGATGGATACTTTATATCAAACGGTCCTGGAGACCCTGCAGCGATGGATTATGCTGTAGATACTGTCCAGGCGATTTTGGCCGAAGATAAGCCGATGTTTGGTATTTGTATGGGGCATCAAATTTTAGCCCGTGCAGCAGGAATTTCTACTTATAAAATGCACTCTGGACACCGTGGGTTAAACCACCCTGTTAAAAATGTGATTTCTGGAAGATGTGAGGTAACCTCACAAAACCATGGCTTTGCAGTGAGTGCGGAAGAAGTGGCGAAATCAGATAATGTGGAAGTTACACATGTTAACTTGAATGACAACACAGTAGAAGGTATCCGAATTAAAGGAAAAAATGCGTTCTCTGTGCAGTATCACCCTGAGTCTTCTCCGGGGCCACACGATTCTCACTATCTTTTTGATGACTTTTTAACACTAATGAATAACTAAAAGTAATTAAAATGAGCTTAATTCAAGAAATTCACGCGCGTCAAATCCTTGACTCAAGAGGTAACCCAACTGTAGAAGTTGATGTAAAAACAGAATTCGGTTTCGGTCGTGCTGCTGTTCCTTCTGGTGCATCTACTGGTCAATTTGAAGCAGTTGAATTGCGTGATGGTGATAAAGGTGTTTACCTTGGAAAAGGTGTTCTTAAAGCTGTTGAGAACGTAAACAAGGTTATCGCTGAGAAATTGATCGGCATGGAGGTAACAGAGCAAGCTGCTATCGACCAATTGATGATCGACTTGGATGGTACTCCAAACAAAGCCAATTTGGGCGCAAATGCTATTTTGGGTGTTTCTTTGGCAGTAGCTAAAGCAGCTGCTGACGAATTGGAATTGCCATTGTACAAATATGTTGGTGGTGTTTCTGCCAAAACAATGCCTGTTCCAATGATGAACATCATTAATGGCGGTTCTCACTCTGATGCACCTATCGCATTCCAAGAGTTCATGATCCAGCCTGTATCGGCACCAGATTTCACTACGGCTATCCGTATGGGATGTGAAGTATTCCATTCTTTGGCTAAAGTTCTTCACGGTCGTGGTCTTTCTACTGCTGTAGGTGATGAGGGTGGATTTGCACCAGCATTCGAATCTACTGAAGATGCTTTGGATTCAGTTAAATTGGCGGTAGAAAATGCAGGTTACGTATTCGGTAAGGATATCACAATCGCATTGGATTGTGCTGCTTCTGAATTCTACGTAGACGGTAAGTACGATTATACTAAATTCAACGACATGCAAGGTGGTGTAAAAACTACTGAGGAGCAAGTTGCTTACTTGTCTGAATTGGTATCTAAATACCCTATCACTTCTATCGAGGATGGTATGCACGAAGAAGATTGGAACGGTTTCAACATGTTGAACGCTGCAATCGGTGACAAAACACAATTGGTAGGTGATGATTTGTTCGTAACTAACGTTGTGCGTTTGGCTCGTGGTATCGAAGAGAAATCAGCTAACTCTATTTTGATTAAAGTAAACCAAATTGGTTCTTTGACTGAAACTATTGCTGCTGTTGAGATGGCTCACCGTGCAGGTTATACTTCAGTAATGTCACACCGTTCAGGTGAAACAGAAGACAATACAATTGCTGACTTGGCCGTTGCATTGAACTGTGGACAAATCAAAACAGGTTCTGCTTCTCGTTCTGACCGTATGGCTAAATACAACCAGTTATTGAGAATTGAAGAGCAATTGGGTGCAACTGCAGTTTACCCAGGTTTGAAAGCATTCAAGCAAGAATTTAACTTCTAATTGAAGAAATTCACTAATTAATATTAAAGCCTCGACTTATGTCGGGGCTTTTTTTTATTTTGCAGATCATAATTTTAGTGCCATGAAGAAAGATTTTGCAAAGTTGCCCTCATTCGTTAAGTCGCCTTATTTATATATAGTCGCCTCCTTTTTTATTTGGATGCTTTGTTTTGATTCCAATGATTTGATTAATCAGTACCAGTTATATCATAAGGAAAAAGAACTTGAGCAGGAACGGGCCTTCTATTTACGTGAAATTCAAGCGGTGAAACAGGATAGGGAAGAGCTGACGACCAATAAAGAGCTGTTGGAGAAATTTGCTCGAGAAAAATATTTGATGAAAAAGAAAAATGAAGATGTTTATATTATAGAACATCAGTAATAATCGTAAATTAGTTATCTACTCAATTCACCTATTTATGATTATGCTTAAAAAAACCATTCTTTTTTTGTTATTGACGGTTCCTCTATCTTTCGCAGCTTTCGCTCAAGTGAATTATGTTGCAGAAGAAAAGCCCCCCTTAAAGGATCGTTTGTTTTTCGGTGGTAACCTTGGTTTATCCTTCGGAACAATAACTTCTATTGAGGTTTCTCCTTTGGTCGGGGTAATGATCAACCCAAAACTTTCAGCAGGAGGAGGATTTGTTTATCAATATTTTCAGGACAAGCGATTTACTGAAACCTACAGTAGCAGTATTTATGGTGGTCGAGCATTCGTGCGCTATAACCTTATTCAAAATTTCTTTCTTAGGGGTGAATATGAAGTGTTGAACCTTGAAGTAGGATCAGTTACACCCAACGGTTTTGAATTAAAACGAGAATGGATTCCCAGTACATTTTTGGGAGCAGGTTATTTTCAGCCTTTTGGTCAACGAGGAGGGATTTCTTTCGCAGTCCTTTATAATCTTACTTTCGACCGTGACCGCAGCCCATATGCCGAGCCATATGTTATTCGGGTAGGTTTTACTTTGTAAAAACACAAAAGGCTTTTCGATGAAGAAAAGCCTTTTGTATTACTATTAAAATTCGATTTCGAATTTATCTGCAATTCCTTTTAGGTCCTCAATCACAGGCTGAAGAAGTGGAATCCCCTCTTTCATTCTGATCAATGCTGATGCCCTCTCAGGGTCACCAGGAATAATCACCTGGTCATGACCTGGTGCAGGTTTGGCCGCTCTAAATCTACGAATCCAATTATCCATATGGTTTTTGTAGTCTTCCGCAGGGCGGAAAGCATCCACTCGCATAGCACCAACAAAATGTCCAATGCCTTCCCCTACAGGATTTTCAGGTAATGGTACATAGCTTGGGAATGGTGGTACCCACGGGCCATAATTCGCGCCTGATAATACTGCTGAGAAAATATCAACAATGGAGCCAAGACAATAACCTTTATGGCTGCTGTGTACTCTGTCACCTCCCAAAGGAAGTAGAGCGCCTCCTTTTTTCAATATGCCTGAGTCAGTTGTATTGTGGCCTTCTTTGTCTTGCACCCACCCCTCAGGCGCATCTTCTTCTTTGCGCTGAAGAATTTCAAGTTTTCCGTTGGCTGCGGTAGTGGTACTGAAATCGGCAACAAAAGGCGGTTCTTCATTTGTGGGACAAGCGACCGCGATAGGATTAGTGCCCAGCATTCTTTCTTGTGAGAAAGTTGGCGCAACCAATGCTGAGGCATTTGTCATAGAAATTCCCATCATGTCATGCTCAAGTGCCATCATGGAATGATAACCTGCGATACCATAATGATTGGAGTTTTTGATGGCCACCCAACCTGTGCCTGCCACTTTAGCTTTCTCAATGGCAATTTTCATGGCATAGGGTGCTACTACAAGGCCCAAACCACGGTCACCATCGATTGTAGCCGTACTTGGCGTTTCGTGAATTACCTTAATTTCAGGTGTTGCATTTACCCGTTCTACTTCCCAAAGCCGAACGTAGCCAATTAGTCGAGCAACTCCATGAGAATCAACCCCTCTCAGGTCGGCATTAAGTAAAACATCTGCAGCTTGTTCAGCATGTTCCTGAGAGCATCCCATTTTTAGGAATACCTGCTGCGTAAAATTTTTTAATTTATCGTAAGAAAAAGTCATAATTCGCTTCTTTTCAGGCCACAATGTACGATTTTTTCAATAGATATTGAATAAGTAGCCATGAGCGATTTTCTGAGGAGGAATAATGGCTTATAAGGTTGGAGTATTTTCCAAAATTTGTGTCAACAAACCTTCTTTCAGTGCATAAGAACTTACCCGAATATTCGTGATTTTAAATCGTTCAATTACATGCTTTACCAAAAGAGCGGCTACCACGATCATATCAGCCCGTAATGGAATCATGCCGGGGATTAAAATACGTTCATCACGGTTTTTAGAAACCAGTAAATCATTGATTTTTAAAAACTCTTCAACGGGTAAATGTCGCTCGGTTCTAAATCCTTTTTTGGCATGTTCAGTTTCGTCAGATTCATGGAAAATTTCAACAAAGGAATCAAAAGCACCAGAGCACCCAATGATTTCTTCCACATGGAATTGTTCTATTGCTGATGCCAACGCTTTGAGTTCATCGGATAGATAATTGTTCAGTCGGACGATTTGGTCGTTTGGGATAGGATCTACTTCATGAAATTTATCCAATAAACGTTGTCCGCCGATTTCAAAACTTTTTTTCCAAAGAAGCTCTTTGTTATTTCCAATAATGAACTCAACTGAACCGCCACCAATATCGATAATCAGGGATGGATTGGCTTTAAGCTGCACAGCCTTTTTTACGCCGAAATAAATGAGTTCGGCTTCTTCATTTCCACTGATGATATGAATATCGATACCCACTTTGTCTTTCACGACGGCGACAAATTCTTGACCATTTTTTGCGCACCTTAATGCACTTGTGCCTGTCGCTTTGATATGTTCCACACCCAATTTTCGAATAATCCTTCGAAACCTCACCAAAGCATTCAGTGCTCTTTTTTGAGCGTCAGGTGTAATATATCCTTCATTAATTCCCCCTCTACCCAAACCAACGGCAATTTTCTCCCGATAAATCACTTCGAAGCGATTTTCATAAGGCTCAACAACCAATAGGTGAAAGGTGTTCGTGCCAAGATCTAATATTGCGATTTTAGGTTTTTTCATTCAAAATCAAGGAAAATTTTTTGAAGTTACTATAAAATACGATAATTCGAGGCGGAGAGATCACAAAAATAGCACATATCAGTAAATTTGAACGGTTTTCCGTAAATTGCGTGATGGTTTTTGTAGTGGTTAATCTTTGCGATATAATCCTGAAACCTTGAGTAACAGATCGTTTGTTATTCGTGGTTCAATAATAATTAAATTACTTGAATAATGATAAAAATTTGCTTTGCAACTAATAATTCACATAAAATAGCGGAAATACAAGCGATGATGCCTGCCAATGTTGAGGTGTTGAGTTTGAAAGCGATTGGCTGTGAGGAAGAATTACCCGAGGATCAGGATACACTCGAAGGAAATTCTTTACAAAAAGCTACCTATGTTTTTGAGCATTATAAAGTGGCATGTTTTGCTGATGATACTGGTTTAGAGATTGAGGCACTTGATGGTGCTCCTGGCGTTTATTCTGCTCGCTATGCTGGCCCACAACGGAGCAGTGAAGATAATATGGCCTTGGTTCTTGAGCGTTTAAAGGGGAAATCAAACCGGGCGGCGCAGTTCCGTACAGTGATTACCTTGATTTCTGAAGATGGAACAAATCAATTTGAAGGGGTTGCAAAAGGAGAGATCATTGAAACTTTGACAGGCGATCAGGGTTTTGGTTATGACCCTATATTTCTTCCTCAGGGGTATTCTAATACTTTCGCCCAGATGAACAAGGATCAGAAAAATGAAATTAGCCACCGTGGTCATGCGGTTCGTAAATTAATTCAATTTTTCAAGGATAATTATTAAGCATCATGAAAATGAGGCCTTTCGGCTTTATTTTTGTAACCATGGTGAAGTACAAATTTTAGATCGGAATTTATTCCATTATGATTGAGTCAAAAAAACAACCCTTTGTAGTCGGGATTACAGGCGGTAGTGCGTCGGGTAAAACCACATTTCTGAACGCTCTGCTCAGCCAGTTTACAGCGCAGGAAGTGTGCCTATTATCTCAGGATAATTATTATCGCGATCGTGATCAGCAACCTGTCGATGAAAATGGGATGATAAATTTTGATCTTCCAAAGTCAATAGATTTATTGGGCTTTGCGTCTGATATTTTAGCCTTGAAAAGTGGGCAGGCCATCCAAAGGGAAGAATATACATTTAATAACAGTGATGTTGCACCGAAGATGCTCACTTTTGAGCCCGCACCCATTATAGTGGTTGAAGGGCTTTTTGTATTTTATGAGCCCCTGATTGCCGAGCACCTGGATCTTAAAATATTTGTGGACGCAGAGGAGCATATCAAGCTAAAGCGACGAATTATTCGCGATAATGCTGAACGAGGCTACGACCTCGAAGAGGTGCTCTATCGATACGAGCAGCATGTCATTCCAACTTATAAGCAATATATTGCCCCGTTTAAATCATCGGCAGATTTGGTAGTGCCCAATAACAGCACCTTTGATATGGGAATGGAAGTGGTGTCGAAATTTTTAAAATCAAAAATAGGATGAGTGTGAAGCCCTTAGTAGTTGGAATTACCGGAGGAAGTGCGTCAGGGAAAACTACCTTTCTGAAGAATTTATTGTCAGCCTTTTCTTCGGACCAGGTTTGTCTTATTTCTCAGGATAATTATTATTTGCCAAAGGAATTACAACCGGTTGATGATATGGGGATCGAAAATTTTGATCTGCCAGAATCGGTTGATTTGCGCAAATATGCTACAGATCTTAAGGATCTGAAAGAGGGGCGACAAGTAGAACTTGAAGAGTATACATTTAATAATCCCAACATTGTACCGAAGAAATTGGTCTTTAAATCAGCCCCAATCATTATTGTAGAGGGGTTGTTTGTTTTTTATGACCAGGACCTATCAGATTTGATAGACGTTCGCGTATTTATAGATGCGCAAGAACATATTAAGTTGAAAAGAAGAATCGTTCGGGATAGTGAAGAGCGAAATGAAGGTTTGGAGGAGGTGCTGTACAGGTATGAAAAGCATGTGCAGCCTACTTATGATAAGTTTATCAGACCTTTCAAATCGACGGCGCATATCATCATTCCGAATAATACAACATTTGATATCGGGTTGGGGGTTTTGGTTTCCCACTTAAAACAACATGTAAATTCATGAAAAAAGGTAAGGTAGCTGTTATCGGTCTTGGACAATTAGGAATGGCATTAGCGGAATGTTTGTCTAATTTTGGTGCAGAAGTAATCGGGATTGATTCAAATATAAATGTGATTGAAGCCGCAAAAGACAAAGTTGCTTATGTGGTTAATATGGATTCTACTGATGAAAGCGCATTGGTTGCACAGAGCATTCAAGAGGTAGATACAGCAGTAGTTACAATTGGTGGGAACTTTGAAAACGTGGTTTTGACTTCTGTAATTCTTCAGGAGTTGGGCGTGAAAAAAGTCATTGCCCGCGCAAGTAACGCGCATCAGCATTTGATTTTGGAGAAAATGGGGATCCATGAGATTCTTAATCCCGAGGCTAACGAAGGAGTGCTGTTGGCACATCGCTTGATTAACCCTTCAATTAAAAAATTCTTTCCGCTGCCTGATGATTATGAGATTGTGGAAATTGAAACACCTAAGCGGGTGGTGAATATGCAATTAAAAGATATGGGATTGCGTGAACGATATGACCTTAACCTGATCACGATAAAGAATAGCCTTCAGACCGTGGACAAAAAAACGGGTGCGGCGCGTACGGAAGAACACATTGTTGGGGTGCCCAAAGCTGATTCTATTGTTAAAGCAACGGATCAGTTGGTGCTTATGGGCAAACGCCACAATGTAAACCGTTTTATTGAGGTAAACTCCTAATTGTAAAATATTGAATTACAACCCATTGTTGGTTGTCGGGAACACTCATGTTGGTTTTTAGCTGATGTGTTTATTTAATGACAAAATGTGGTTTTTGTAAAAAAAGAAATTTAAAAGGGTCGGGCTTTGTGCTTGACCCTTTTTTATTTACTTTTGCAATCCATGACTAAAGTGACTAAAATATCGACATCGAGCATCATCGTGCTCCTACTTACCACCTTCTGGATGGTAGCGGGCCCTGTTGTGCAGCATGTGGTCAGTCACCCTAATGTGGAGCAATCGGTATCGCATAATGCTAAAAGTCAGCATGATAAGCATCAGGATAGTTCTCCTGAAAAAACAGATTTTGTTTTAAAGCCTTATCAAGCGGTATCTTCATTTTCACTACATTTTTTAAGCTTAGAGGGAATTATTGAACCTTTCTGGAGTAGCCTGATGGGGACTTCAGATGTAGTGCAAGGTGTTAAAGTCTATTCGACTTCTATTCTTTTAAGGCTGCTCGACTGTCAGCTCTCCCCCAATGCCCCGTAATTTGGTGGCGTGATTACCCCTGTGTCTGGTAGCAAGTTTAATTGTTGTGGGCACCCTTCAAATCAGAAAAAATAAATACTTTTTTATATTCAAATAAATAGAACAATGAGAAACAGAGGTTTCATTGTTGCACTGACCGTAATTATTACGGCTTTGTGTCTGTATTATTTGTCTTTCACTTTGGTATCGACAAAAATTCAGAATCAGGCAACGGCATACGCAACAGATGCGAGTGGCAAGGTTAACTTTAACAAAAAGCAAAACTATCTTGATTCCATTTGGAACGAGCCCGTTTTTAATTTATTAGGCAACCCTTATACTTTCAAGGAAATTAAAGAAACTGAGCTTGGCTTGGGTCTTGACCTTCAGGGAGGTATGCACGTGACATTGGAGGTTTCTCCTGTAGAGATCGTGAAAGGAATTGCCGGTAATACAAAAGACGCGGACTTTAACGCTGCTGTTCAAACAGCAAATACTGCTTATCACAAAACTGGTGGTAACTTCGTGCAGTTGTTTTACAGTGCGTGGGAAAAGCAAACCAACGGTAGCAAGTTAAGTACTGTTTTCGCTAACGCAGCAAATAAAGGTCGTATCTCTTTGGAGTCTTCTGATGATGCGGTTTTGAAAATTTTGGATACTGAGGTGGAAAGTGCGATCGATCGTTCTTTTAACATTCTTCGTACTCGTGTTGACCGTTTCGGTACCTCACAGCCAAATATTCAGCGTTTGCAAGGTACAGGCCGTATTCAGGTAGAGCTTCCTGGTGTAGACAACCCTGAGCGTGTTCGTAAATTGTTGCAAGGTGTTGCAAAATTGGAGTTCTTTGAAGTGTATAACCTTCAGGAATACCAACAGTCATTGATGGCCATTAACCAGAAATTGGTTGCTGAGCAAAAAGTAAATCACCTGGCAACAGGTACTGAGAAATCAGATAACAACGCCGTTGTGAAATCTTCTGATGAGGATGATTTGGCTTCTCTAACAGGTGGAAAAACGGAAGGAACAGTAGCTCCAGATTCAGCAGCTGCTGCTCAGGCAAAAATCGATAGCCTTCAGGCTGCCATGAGCCAAAACGTATCTCCGCTATTGGCATTGAACAGATCTCCTTACGGATTGGTTTACAACGTAAAAGATACCGTAAAAATCAACCGTATTATCGAGCGTGCAGATATCAAATCTCTATTGCCTCGTAACTTGAAATTCGCTTGGGAAGTAAAACCAAACGAAGCTAACGGTCAGGAATTATTGACGCTTTATGCTTTGAAAACTCGCCGTGCAGGACAAGCTCCTTTAACAGGTGAAGTGATTACGGATGCTCGCCAGGATTTCGACCAGTCTGGTCGTCCAGCGATTTCTATGCAAATGAACTCCGTAGGTGCTAAGAAATGGAAGAAATTGACTGCCTCAAATATCGGTCGCCAGATCGCTATTGTATTGGATGGTTATGCTTATTCTGCTCCTCAGGTAAACGGTGAAATTCCTAACGGTTCTTCTTCTATCTCTGGTAACTTCTCAATCGATGAAGCGAAAGATTTGGCGAACATCTTGAAAGCAGGTTCTTTGCCAGCGCCTACTCGTATTGTAGAGGAAGCTGTAATTGGACCAACTTTGGGTAAAGAAGCACAACAACAAGGTATTTACTCGGTATTCTTAGGTTTGGCATTGGTAGTGATCTTTATGGTGGCTTTCTATGCAAAAGGTGGTTTGATTGCGAACTCTGCATTGGTGTTCAACATCTTCTTCATCTTGGGTATCCTTGCCAACCTCTCCGCCGCACTGACGCTGCCTGGTATTGCCGGTATCGTACTGACTATCGGTATGTCGATTGATGCGAACGTACTGATCTTTGAGCGTATTCGAGAGGAAATGCGATCGGGTATTCCATTGCTCAGCGCCATTGATAAAGGTTACGATAAAGCATTCAGCTCTATTTTTGATGCCAATGTTACTACTTTCTTGATCGGTGTAATTCTTTACGTGTTGGGTCAAGGTCCAGTAAAAGGTTTTGCGATTACATTGATGATCGGTATTGCATCATCATTCTTCTCTGCAGTATTTATCACTCGCGTGATCTTGTCTTGGTTGTCTAAGAAAGGTAACCAGTCGAAATTGTCTTTCGAAACAGGTATGTCACGTAACTTTATGCAGAATGTGAATATCGACTTCATGGGTGCTCGTCGTAAAGTTTATATCATCTCATTGTCATTCATCGTTGTTGGTATCGGTCTGATTATCGCTGAAGGTGGATTGAACATGGGTGTGGACTTTAAAGGTGGTCGCTCTTATGTGGTTGACTTCGGTAAGTCAATGGAAGCATCGACGGTTAAAACGGGTATCTCAAACTATGAGGCGTTCGAGAAGTCAGGTGTAGAAGTTAAAACTTATGGCGCTTCTGATGTTCTGAAGATTACGACTTCATACAAAATTGATGAAGACAGTGATAACGCTGACGTGGAAGTGAAGCAGGCAGTAATCAATGCGATTGCGCAGGCTACAGGAATGTCGAGCACCGATGATGCTAAAAATATTCAGGAGAATAATTTTGCGGTTGTTTCCTCTTCAAAAGTAGGAGCGACAATTGCAGATGATATCAAGTACTCGTCGATGGAAGCAGGTTTCTATGCTTTGATTGTGCTGTTCTTGTATATCTTCATCCGATTCCGAAAAATGGGATTCTCGGCAGGAGCGATCCTGGCCTTGATTCACGATACCTGTTTCGTGTTTGCCGCCTTTGCGATTGTCGCATTGTTTGGCGTTAACTACGAAATTGATCAGGTGTTTGTCGCCGCAATCCTGACGATCATCGGTTACTCTATTAATGATACCGTGGTCGTGTTTGACCGTATTCGTGAGGATGTTGCAGCCAACCCAAATAAAGATATTGAGCAAACGTTCAATATGGCGATCAACAACACGATGTCTCGTACATTGATGACATCATTCACTACATTTATTGTAGTAGTTGTATTGTTCTTGTTTGGTGGTGAAGTGTTACGTTCATTCTCATTCGCAATGTTGGTAGGTATCGCAGTAGGTACTTACTCATCGATTTTCGTTGCAACACCGATTGTTCTTGACTTCACTTATGGAGCTGAGCGTCGTAAAGCAAAGAAATCACAAAAAGCTGCGATTGCTAAATAATTAAAGCTCGGTACTTGTTACCGATAAAAAATATAGAAAGGCCAGTCATTCGACTGGTCTTTTTTTTATACTATTTTTTCCTTATTCAATTCATTTGCGTAAATTCTTTTAGCGGCCTGTAATCACATCGGTTCCACGGACATTATATATACATGGGAAAGAGGGAACGCTTTTTTTCCTGCAGTAGCAAATTAGGGTTGAAAAAAGGAGCCCGTACCCAAACGGCATGATGATGCCGTCCTTTACATTGCTCACCGAAAAATAAGTCCTATGTCAAAGCAAGCAACTTCCACAGCCAAAGCGAAGATCTTTGTGCTTGATACCTCTGTCATTCTTTTTGATCACCGCTCATTTTTGAATTTTGGAGAACACGACGTCGCTGTACCGATTACCGTTCTTGAAGAGCTCGATAATTTTAAAAAAGGGAATGATTCCGTGAATTTTGAAGCAAGAGCCTTCATCCGACTGCTCGATGATCTGTCTGACGGTCATCCGATCAGAGAATGGATGCCGTTGCCTGGCGAGCGTAAGGGGCGCTTAAAGGTTGTGCTGAGTACGACAGCAAGCGTGGATGCGCAGGAGGTATTTGATTCAAAGAAGATGGATCACCAGATCCTGAACGCCGCATTGTCGCTTCAGGAAGATAATGCGGATAAGTTAGTGGTGATGGTAACGAAGGATGTCAATCTTCGCTTAAAAGCCAAATCGCTGTCTTTAAAGGCTGATGATTACAAAACAGGCAAAGTTCAGGATATTGCCGCTTTGGATAAAAGCACTAAAACAATCGACGGCATAGACCCTGCCTTGATCGACACACTTTATGAAGTGGGTTTTGCTGAAATATCGGAAGAGCTGAAAGCCCGATTATGTCCGAATGGTTATTTTGTCTTGCGCAGCAATGATCAGTCCGTCATGACCTTCTGTTCCGCAGCAAGTAACCGCATTGAGCGTGTGGAGAAGTATACCGCTTATGGTATAAAGCCTCGGAATGCCGAGCAGGCTTTTGCGTTACACGCCATTTTAAACCCAGATATTAAATTGGTAACGATCGGAGGTGTTCCTGGTTCAGGAAAGACTTTACTGGCCTTGGCTGGTGCGTTGGCGCAACGCAGAGACTTCAAGCAGATTTATCTTGCTCGACCAATTGTGCCGTTAAGCAATAAAGATGTGGGCTTCCTGCCGGGGGATATTAAATCTAAACTGAATCCTTATATGGAGCCGCTTTGGGATAATCTGAAATTTATCAAGCATCACTTCAATGAACAAGATAAAGAGTACGTGCAGCTGACAAAAATGGTGGAAGATGAAAAGTTAGTCATCACACCATTGGCATACATTCGCGGGCGTAGCTTGTCCAATATTATTTTTATTGTTGATGAAGCGCAAAACCTCACGCCTCATGAGGTCAAAACAATTATCACACGTGCTGGCGAAAACACAAAAATTATTTTCACTGGCGATATTCACCAAATTGATACCCCTTACCTTGATGCGCAAAGTAACGGACTTTCAACACTGATGTCAAAGATTAAGAATCATCCCCTGTACGCTCAAATTACCCTGGAGAAGGGAGAACGTTCGGAATTGGCTAATCTGGCAAATGATCTGCTTTAGTGGCAGGCAGCAGGGCGCTTCTGATTAAGAAGCGCTCTCCTTGTTTTCCTCATACCCTCTTTTAATGATCGCATTTAATTCCTGAAGAATTTGCGCCGTCATGGCGTTAATGGATTGAATGACGTGATCGGGCTTTTGGGTATTCTCCGGGTTTTCCAGGTAGTTTCTGATAATCGTAAAGTAGGTCCTGAGCTGTTGTAGGCTCAGCAGTTCAATAGAGGAGTGTAACTTGTGTGCTAAAAAGCGAAAGCCTGCCAAATCATGCGTTGTGATAAATTGGTTGAACTTGTCATGAAGTTCGCGGAAAGAGCCTTTGTACAAGCCTGCAAGTTCATAATACATCTCTGTATCACCCTCACAATATTCATGGATTTTCTCCTCAAGATTTAGGCTGACTTCTGTGTGATTGTGCTGCGGCTGTGTGTAAGTATTGGCGTTAATCATTGTCGTTTGTGTTTGGTTACAATGATTCTTTACGGCCGTAATTCACTTAAAGCCACTTTCTTACTGAGGGGGGAGTATTATGTTTGCGTAATGTCGGGGTTGTTATTCAGGTAAAAATAACGGAATTAATGAACGCTTGGAGAGGCTTTTTCTGTTGAGCAAAATTCAAATCCGTTGATCCTGAAATCAGTACGTTCATTGATGGATGAAAAAGAGTGGGGAAGTAAGGATTGGCAAAAAAAAAGTCCTAAACTAATTAAAGTTAGGACTTTTGCAGAGAGTGAGGGATTCGAACCCCCGGTACCTCGCAGTACAACAGTTTTCAAGACTGCCTCATTCGACCACTCTGACAACTCTCTAAAATAGGATAATTTTTACGGCATTATCATCGCCTAAATAATTTCTGCTTGCTCCTAAAAGGAAACAATGCAGAGAGTGAGGGATTCGAACCCCCGGTACCTCGCAGTACAACAGTTTTCAAGACTGCCTCATTCGACCACTCTGACAACTCTCTGTGAAATTATTTGATGCCTTTATACACGCAATAGTGTTGTATTTCCTGATTCATTTCAATAATGAAACGTGGCAGAGAGTGAGGGATTCGAACCCCCGGTACCTCGCAGTACAACAGTTTTCAAGACTGCCTCATTCGACCACTCTGACAACTCTCTGTAAAAGAACTGAATATTTAAATTTGCAGAGAGTGAGGGATTCGAACCCCCGGTACCTCGCAGTACAACAGTTTTCAAGACTGCCTCATTCGACCACTCTGACAACTCTCTTTGGATATGTTTTAAATATTCAGTTTCAGGAAATATATTTTTAAGAAATTAAATGCAGAGAGTGAGGGATTCGAACCCCCGGTACCTCGCAGTACAACAGTTTTCAAGACTGCCTCATTCGACCACTCTGACAACTCTCTGTTTAATATTCTCAAAATTTCGCAATGAACCTTTTGTTCATTTGCAGAGGGTGAGGGATTCGAACCCCCGGTACCTCGCGGTACAACAGTTTTCAAGACTGCCTCATTCGACCACTCTGACAACCCTCTGTGATTGCTTAACGGATTGCAAAGGTAGGTAAAAATTATTTTGTTGCAAGCATGAGCTCAAAAAAAGTGCAATAATTTTCGTTCCTTTTTAGCGATCCGCTGATAATCAATGGGAAAGGATTTAGGCCTCCTCAGGGCTTTCAAAATAAGGTTTGAACAAATTCATAATGGGCTCTGGAGGGAGTGTTGGTTTGCCTGTGGCCATTTTTACAAAAACGAGGGTCGTTTTCCCATGATTGATCAAGGTGCCGCTTTCGTTGGTTACTTCATAGAAAAAGGTGATCCGCATGCCCGGCAGTTCTTTGATCATCGTCTTTACCGTCAAAAGATCATCATAATGTGCGGGGCGGATAAACTTGTTGTGCAGCTCCAGTACTGGGAGCATGACACCCTGTTTTTCCATTTCCTTATAGGTTGCCCCCAGGCTGCGGAGCGCCTCCGTACGGGCGACCTCATAGTACGTCGCATAATTGCCATAATACATATAGCCCATTTGGTCGGTTTCTGCGTAACGTACCCTGATTTGTGTTTCGTATGTAAACATATTTTTTCAATTAAAAATAGAAAGGCAGCGAGTCGCCATCAATATTTAATTCAATAATCCAACATATTATGATTTTTAGCGAATATACGCCTAATAATTTTACTGCATTATTGAAAAAAAATGACAGATCGCATTCCAACTGTTAAATTATTGCCGTACTTTTGTCCTGCAAATAAACTACCTAAAGTTATTTGCCATGTCTTTAGATCAAGATAAATTTACTTACGAAGCCCTCACGTATGACGACGTTTTGTTACGTCCGGCATACTCAGAAATTTTGCCACGTGATACGGATACTTCGTCATTCATTACCCGAAATATTAAACTGAATATCCCTTTGGTCTCTGCGGCCATGGATACTGTTTCGGAAGCTGAATTAGCCATTGCTATGGCTTTGGAAGGTGGTATTGCCATCATCCATAAAAATATGCCCATCAAAGCGCAAGCGAAGCAAGTTCGCCGTGTTAAGCGTTCCCAAAGTGGGATGATCCTCGATCCAATTACTTTAAACATTGATTCAACAGCAGGTGATGCCGTTCGTCTAATGAACGAATTTAAAGTAGGCGGTATTCCTGTGGTAGACTCTCAAAACCACCTGGTAGGGATTGTGACCAATCGTGATCTTCGTTTCCACAAAAATATGAAGTCGCCTGTAGTAGAGGTAATGACCAAAGGAAATTTGGTTACAGCATCTCCTGGGGTAACACTTTCAGAAGCAGAAGATATCCTTCAGGTTCGTAAAATTGAGAAGTTGCCGATTGTCAATGACGATAACGTACTGAAAGGACTGATCACTTACAAAGATATTTTGAAGAATAAAGACCGTCCTAACGCATGTAAGGATGAATTTGGTCGTCTTCGTGTAGGTGCTGCAGTAGGTGTTACTGGTGATTTGATGGAACGCGTTGAAGCATTAGTTGGTGCGGGTGTTGATTTAATTTCAATTGATACAGCTCATGGCCACTCTAAAGGGGTGATTGATGCACTTAAGCGCGTGAAGGAAAAATTCCCAGAGCTTGATGTAATCGTTGGTAACATTGCTACTGGCGAAGCAGCAACTGCTTTGATTGAAGCGGGTGCCGATGCATTGAAAGTGGGTGTTGGCCCAGGGTCGATCTGTACAACGCGTATTATTGCAGGTGTTGGGGTTCCTCAGTTGTCAGCAGTTTACGAATGTGCTAAAGCGGCGGAAGGTTCAGGGATTCCTGTAATTGCCGACGGTGGTATCCGATTCTCAGGTGACTTGGTTAAAGCCCTTGTAGGTGGAGCATCAACAGTAATGATCGGTTCGTTACTGGCAGGAACAGAAGAAGCTCCTGGTGAAATGATCATCTATGAAGGTCGTAAATTCAAAACTTACCGAGGAATGGGTTCTTTGGAAGCAATGGAGCACGGATCAAAAGACCGTTACTTCCAGGACGCTGAAGACGATATCAAGAAATTGGTACCTGAAGGGATCTCAGGGCGTGTGGCATACAAAGGCCGCGTATCTGAAGTCCTATACCAAATGGTAGGTGGCTTGAAAGCTGGAATGGGTTATTGTGGCGCAGGAAGTGTGAACGACCTGAAAAAGGCCAAATTTGTAAAAATTACTGCTGCTGGTGCGCATGAGTCTCATCCTCACGATGTTACTATTACGCGTGAAGCACCAAATTACAGCAGATAGAAAAATATAGATTACACGATTTTAAAAAGCTACTCTTGACGGGTAGCTTTTTTTTTGATTTTAGGACATAATGAATTTTTATTGGTATCTTCACACTGTAAATTCGATGCGTTTCCTAATAATTTATGCCTTCAGATAAATATATAGTAAGATTAAGCTTATTTATAGCAATTGCCGCTTGGGTGGGGATGTCTTTTGCCGACTTGGCAATAGGGCATAACGATCCTTTGGGGGTCGGCTTTAGGCTTGATAAGCAGTTGCCAGAAATGTTTTTGGTGCTTTTTACTTTCAGTGCCTATATTTTCTTTCGATATCAAACAGCCTCTTCAGAGCGAATTCAGATCCAGGAGTTGCTGTGGCGAATGTTCGTTACGGGATTATCAGCGACCATCATTGCCTTGGTCATTTTCTTTTTTCTTGAAACCGATATCGGGAAGTCATGGGAATCCAATGTGCTATTCGATGCTTTTACAGGGCATGTGGTTTTAGGCCTGTCCTTGTTATTCCTCATTTCCTCGTTTTCTGTTTCCAAACGCTTAGTGCTTTATCAGAAGTCGAGAACCCTCCTGTTCATTTGGCGACTGTTTGAGTACAGTTTGTTAGTGGGATTGGTCATGAGTGTTTTCTTGCCTTTTGAAATGAAAGGCTTTCAGCTGGTGTATCTGGCATATCTATTGGTGTTGGCCGTGATATTGTCGATCAACATGAAGTGGGTTGCTTATCTTGACTCTGGTCAAAAATGGCGAAGCATATTACTGATCCTATTGACCATCGCCTATTTGGTCTATTTCGTGCGGGTGAATTACTTTTCACATATAGAAAGTCAGGTCAATCTTGATGTTGTGGAATTCCCTTCGCTTATCGCTACAACATTCTTTATTGCATTATATCTTGTATTCTCATTGCTGGTGACCTTGTTCAACCTTCCGACTTCCTCGGTGTTTGAGCAAAAGTTAAAAGAGGCCATCAATTTCAGTCGTTTGGCAGAACGAATCTCAGGATCTACTCCCGAACAAATTTATGAGATCCTGCTCGACTCCAGCGCCAGTACAGTGGCGGCAAGTGCTGCATGGCTGGAAATAAAAATTGACAACGATGATGCGACTTACAGCACTCGTCACGGAATTAGTGAAGATGGCGTGATGGAACTGAAAGAAGGTTTCATCGATCAGCAGAAGGTAGAACTCATTTGTAACCGCCACCTGTCAAAATCACTCATCCCGATTAAAAATACCCTGAAGCTGGGGCATTATGATTATCGGTCGCTGATGGTGTGCCCCATCCTGATCAAGGATAAAGTGGTGGCCACTATGTATCTTTTGAAAGATGTCGCGGACGGCTTTAATAAAGAAATGGAGGACATTGTAATGACCTTTATTAATCAGGCGACAGTTTCTTTGGAGAATTTCCGACTGATGAGTAATGCGTTGGAAAATGAGCGTTTCAGGGAAGAAATAAAAATTGCACGGCGCGTTCAGCGAAGTCTGTTGCCGCAAAATGATTTAGGAAATGAATTTTTCGACTTGGCCTGCTTCTCCAAAGCGGCAGATCAGGTGGGTGGGGATTATTACGATTTTCATCAGTTGGATGATCACCGGTATGCCATGATTGTGGCTGACGTTTCGGGTAAAGGAACTTCCGCAGCCTTCTATATGGCACAGATGAAGGGAGTGTTTCACTCCTTGTTTAATATTGGTGTTCAGCCTGTTGATTATCTCGATATCGCCAATGATGCCCTCAGTCGTTGTCTCGATAAATCCACTTTTATTACCGCAACTTTACTGTTAATAGATACGAAAAGAAGAAGGGTCGATTATGCTCGGGCAGGACATTGCCCAACGCTGGTTTATAAAAAAGAAACGCAACAGGCGGAGTATTTAGAGGACCGAGGCATAGGTTTGGGGCTTATCAGGGGAAAAAATCAGTTCCGAAATTTTATCGACAATAACACCTTCACTTATGAGCAAGGGGATGTTTTGTTTTTGTATACCGATGGTATTGTAGAGGCACATAACGATGCAAGGCAAGAGTTTGGTTTTGACCATCTTAAACGGCTCGTGCAGTCGTATGCGGAGTATGATGTGAATAAAATTCAGGATGTGGTGATCGAAGGATTATATTCTTTTTGTGACGATCATCCGCCAAATGATGACTACACAACAATGGTCGTCAAGTTTAAATAATAATAACTCATTAAAAATAAATCCGTATATCTGATTATGGTAGAGATACGTAAATCGCAGGAGGATGATAAATATATCATTGAGGTGATTGGGGAAGTGGATGCCAGTTCGTCCATTCATCTTGATACCGCTATTGAAGACGCCTTTGCAGAAAATAAGAAAAAAGTGATGGTAGATTTAAGTCGCCTAACTTATATCTCATCGGCAGGTCTCGGTGTATTTATGTCCTATCTTCAGACAATCAACAGTGAAGACATTGGTTTTGTATTGTATGGCCCAGACCCGAAGGTGAAAGGGACATTCTCAATATTAGGATTAGACCAATTGATTACTATTGTTGACAATCAAAAGCAAGCAAAAGCAATTTTAGATGGAATTTCGGCATAAAGTCAGTTGTAGCACAAATAAGCTCGTTGAACTTCGTGGCTTTGTGAAACACACGCTTCACACTATTGGTATTTCTGATACAATGGCCTACAATTTAGCATTGGCTGTTGATGAGGTGTGCGCAAATGTAATGATACATTCGCACCAATGTGACGCGCATGATTTTATAGAATTGACGATCCGAAAAAAAGAAGGATACATCGTTTTTGAAATTGTAGATAAGCACGAGCTTGGCTATGATATTGAAAACCACCAATCGGTACCTGTTTCGATACTGATTGAAGACAAACGAAAAGGTGGCCTGGGTTTGCAGCTTGTCGATAAAATTATGGACAGGATTGAATACTTTAATTTGCCACCCAAACACGTTTACCGACTCTCCAAATGCATTTAATGGCATTATTGAATAACATTACTGTAAAACCGCAACTTGCGGTTTTTTTTTGTCTCAAAAAAAGTGAAATTAGGGGTTCAAAATATTTTAATAAATAGCAATACAACACTTTTTCAACCGTTTAAAGGTTAATTTTTTATGAATGTCCTAAGATCAACTTTGCTTTCACTGCTATTTCTGTCTGCCTGCCAGACCTTCATCGCGACTAAAAGTGATGAACAATCACCATTGCTGAAGGTCGGCGATAAGACGGTCTCCAGTGATGCCTTTATTTACGCTTTTGAAAAAAGTAATAAGATTTCTGATAAGCCTGTAACCAAAGAGGCCGTCGATGAATATTTGTCTTCCTATATCGATTTTCAGCGGAAAGTGATCGCTGGCGAAGCGGCGGGGATCGATACCACACAGGCATTTACTAAAGAATACAATCAGTATATTGACCAACTCGCTAAGCCATACCTTTTATCGAATCAGTTAAATGATTCCCTGGTGCTGGCAGCCTACAATCGCTCCAAAGAAGAAGTCAGTGCTTCGCATATCCTGATTAAAGTTGCGCAGAATGCCTCCCCAGAAGATACCCTTAAAGCGTATCAGAAGGTAATGAAGATTAAAGCGGAATTTGAGGCGGGAGCATCTTTTGATACTTTGGCAAAAAAGTATTCAGAAGATCCTTCAGCCCAGCGGAACAACGGCTATTTGGGCTATTTTTCAACTTTTCAGATGGTTTATCCTTTTGAAGTGGCAGCCTATGCCACTCCTGTCGGAGAGGTAAGTGCTCCCGTGCGCACCCAGTTTGGTTACCATTTGATTTACCCTAAAGCCCGACGTGCAGCACGTGGTCAGGTAAAAGTGGCGCATATCATGATCCGAACCCCACAGAATAGCCCTGAGCAGGTGTCTGCTGCCGAGAATAAAATTCAGGTGATTTACAGTATGGTAAAAGATGGTGAAAACTGGGAGGCACTCACCCGACAGTTTTCCGATGATCCTGGGTCAAAAAACAGAGGTGGGGAGTTGCCGTGGTTTGGCGCAGGGCGAATGGTACCCGAGTTTGAAAAGGCGGCTTTTTCATTGAAAAATAAAGGAGAGGTCTGTGCTCCAATAAAAACAACCTATGGCTGGCACTTGGTGAAGTTGTTGGACCGTAAGGGTGTTCCTCCTTTTGAAAAAATGAAGGAAGGCATTGAGCGAAAATTGCGCAGAGCTGTTGCGGATGATCAGCGCAAACAAATGGTGGTTGCAAAATTGGCCGAAAAATATCAGGTGAAAAAAGTGAGTGATTATGATAGCCTTTTTAAAGCGGACAGCTCAGCGGCATTGGTGAGTGTTCAGGGACTTCCAGTGTATTCATCATCATTACGTCAGTTATTGGCAGCGGGAAATACAGCGGAACATTACCAGAAATGGTTACAGGATACCGTTTTTGTGATGGAAAAAGCGCACTTGAGCGAAGAGCATCCTGAATATGGATTCCTGTCGCAGGAATACCACGACGGAATGGTGTTGTTCGAGATTATGGAAAAAAAGGTGTGGGGAAAAGCGTCCAAAGATTCTCTTGGTCTGGTAAATTATTATCAGGAGAATAAGTCAAAATACAAGACAGCGGAGCAGTTTGATGTTGTTGCGTTTGGTGCAAAAGATAAAGCGTTACTCTCGGCTGTAAATACGGCTATGGAAGGTGGAATGTCTGTTGCTGACATCAGTTCAGATCCTGCTTACAAACAAATTGTGACTAAAAATGGGCAGTTCAGCAAGCAAGAATTTGAGGTGCTGAATCATTTGTCGAACATTGTTGTCGGGCAAGTGGATTCGGTCACTGTCGACGGATGGGAATGGTCTGTGAAAATTAACGGAGTGAAGGCCGCTGAAGCATTACCTTTGGAGGAATGCAGACTGAAAGTGATGAATGATTACCAGGCTAAATTGGAAGCGGACTGGTTAAGCCAGCTTTCGAAGCAGTATAAAGTAAAAGTCAATAAGCGTGAACTACAGAAAATATATCAGCAAGTATTATAAAATTTGGGGCGGTTGTATTCTTTTACAGCTTTCTTCCTGTCAGTACTTCAACCCGAAGGAGTCAGGTGTTGGGCAGCGTATTGTTGTTGCGACGGTAGGAGATAAACAATTGCACCTTGAAGACCTAAACGATGGCAGTTTACATCGGGGGACTGATAAGGATAGTGTCGAAAATTTACATCGTCTTGCAAATGCCTGGGTGAAGCATCAGCTGCTTATTCAGCAGGCAGAATCCGAGGGGATTGACCTGTCGGAAATAAACCGAAGGGTGGAAGCTTACCGCAAATCCTTGTTGGTTTATGAGTTTAAAAAGCGATATGTACGCCGACATATGCAATCAAATGTTTCAGAATCGGAGATAGACGATTATTTTACAAAAAATAAAGCTAACTTTGAGTTGAAGCAAAATATCGTGCGCGGAACCTTCGTTCAGTTGCCCAAGTCGTCGCCACAGCTGAAAAATTTCAGGAAGTGGTTTCGGTCGAGTAAATCAGCGGATCAGGACAAACTGAAAGCCTATTGTTTTCAATATGCGACAAATTATGCCCTGGACGAGGAACAATGGGTCGCGTTTGATGAATTGGTAAAAAATACTCCCTTTGGAGAGGTTGAAAACAAGGGCAATTTCCTTAAAAAGAATACCTTTGCAGAACGATCTACCGACGAAATGATTTATTTCTTAAAAATTAAGGAATTTAGAGGTTTGGAGGAAGTACCACCATTGTCATTTGTTCGAGAGCAGGTGGCGGATATTGTCAGGAACAAACGAAAGGTGGAGTTGCTGAAAAATTTAGAAAAAGAAATATATAATCGAGCTGAAAGGAATCATGAAATTGAAATTTTTCCCACTGCTGCTAAGTAGTTTCATTATTTTCTGCGTGAGTGGATTATCAAGCCGTGCCTATGCCCAAGATGCGGTAGTTGCGGATAAGATCATCGCAAAGGTGGATAACTATATTGTTTTGAAATCGGAATTGGAGCGTGCTTACCTGGAGTATCTTTCGCAAGGAAAGATGAATTCAGGAATGACCAAATGTAAGATGCTCGAGTCGTTGATCGTCGATAAATTGATGGTCGCTAAAGCGGAGATTGACTCTGTGGAGGTTTCTGATGATCAGGTTAATGGTGAACTGGATCGCCGTATGGCTTATTTTGTGCAACAAGTAGGTGGCGAAGAAAAAATTCAAGAGTATTACGGAAAGTCTGTTGAGGATTTCAAGGAGGAACTGTACGATCGTGTGAAAGAAGACATCACCAAGCAGACCATGCACCATGAAATCACCAAGGATATTACGGTAACCCCTAATGAGGTGCGTAAATTCTTCCGTCATATTCCACAGGATAGTTTACCTTACTATTCCACTGAAGTGAAACTGGCGCAGATTGTTAAAGACCCTAAGCCTAACGAGGAAGAAGAGCAAGTAGCGAGAGAGACTTTGCTCGATATTAAGAAGAAAGTTTTGGCGGGTGGTTCCTTTGAAGAATTTGCCAAAAAATATTCTCAAGATCCAGGATCAGGTGCCTTTGGAGGTAATTTGGGTTGGATGTCCCGGGGGAAATTGGTGCCTGAATACGAGGAAGCAGCCATGACCATGAAAAAGGGAGAAATTTCAGACCCTATAAAGTCTGATTTTGGTTATCACCTTATTCAGTTGATCGATCGCCGAGGGAATGAGTTTAACTCTCGCCATATTCTGATCAAACCAAAAGTATCAGATGGCGATATTGAAGTGGCTGAGCATTACCTGGACAGTCTGCGTACGCTCATCGTAGCCGATTCTATCAAATTTGAACCAACGGCTAAAGAGGAATCTGATGATCAGCACACCGCTAATACAGGTGGTTATTTCACAGATCAGTCTGATGGTAATATTGTCTCAGTAGAAGCCCTTGACCCAACAATTTTCTTTACCATTGATACCATGAAGGTTGGATCGGTTTCTAAACCAATTCGTTACCGTAAGCAAGATGGTACTGAAGCGGTAAGGATTTTGTATTTCAGTAAAAAGGTCGCGCCGCATGTTGCCAACCTTAAAGATGATTACCTTAAGATTCAGCAGGCTGCTTTGAATAAAAAGCAGGGTGATAAAGTTTCCAAATGGTTCAAGACGGCCAAGGATGATGTTTTCATTCAGGTAGCGGATGAATATAAAGATTGTGGAATTTTGGATGATTAAGTAATAGCGACTTTCATCAGAAGAAAAAGCAATAGGTCTATACAGGTCTATTGCTTTTTTTATGGACGATTTTTAATTATTTAGTGATATTTTTCCCAAATTAGGACTTCCTTTTATGGGTAACTTTCGTTCCTTACCAAAAAGGTACCACCTTATCCAACGTTAAGCCAAAGTAATAATATGAGTTTATTTGATTCAGATGTCACCGCTGCAGATCAATTAGCTGAAGATTTCAGCTTACTGAAAAAAGAAATCGGGAAAGTAGTTTTGGGGCAGGAGAAAGTTGTCGAACAAGTATTGACCTCGCTGTTTTGTAAAAGCCACAGCTTATTGGTAGGAGTACCTGGTTTGGCCAAAACCCTGTTGATTAAGACAATTTCTGAGGTGCTTGATCTATCATTTAACCGTATTCAGTTTACCCCTGACTTAATGCCTTCTGATATTTTGGGGTCCGAAACATTGGACAAAGAGCGTAACTTTAAATTCATTAAAGGGCCGATATTTTCCAATATTTTACTTGCGGATGAAATCAACCGGACGCCTCCGAAAACGCAGGCTGCTTTGCTGGAATCCATGCAGGAGTACTCGGTTACCATTGCAGGGCAACACTATCATCTTGATGAGCCATTTTTCGTTTTAGCAACACAAAACCCCATTGAGCAAGAAGGAACTTATCCACTTCCTGAGGCGCAACTGGACCGATTCATGTTCAATATTTATTTGGACTACCCAACCTATGAAGAGGAGGTGAGCATTGTGAAGGCAACGACTATTGGAGCAAATCCACAGGTGAATAAAGTAATGGGGAAAGATAAGATTTTAGCTTATCAACAGTTGGTGCGTCGGGTGCCAATTGCCGATAATGTGGTGGAATATGCCGTGATGCTGGTGAATAAAACAAGACCTACGAGTCCTAATGCACCATCATTCTCAAAAAAATACCTTGAGTGGGGAGCAGGGCCAAGAGCTTCTCAGTGGCTCGTAATTGCGGCTAAATGCCACGCTTTGCTACACGGTAAATACTCACCCGATATTGAAGACGTTAAGGCGGTGGCCGAGCCTATTTTGCGCCATCGGGTATTTCGGAACTTTAAGGCCGAGGCCGAGGGGTTATCGATTGAAAAGGTTATTGAAGATTTATTATAAAAGTATAAAGCTCCCAAATTCAGGGAGCTTTTTTGTTTTTAGTCACATCGGCTGATCGGCGGTAACAGGCATTTGTTACCTACACCGTTGCGCTCCAAGCTGTCACGTTCAGGCGGTGGCAAGCGATCTTTTTCGGAGTCGCTCTTTAAGCTTTTTATAACTTCGCTTAAATACCTGAAGGTGCTTTTCACTTTCGTGAAAATCCTCCTCACCAATTGCCTGATCGGGAAATTCTCCTCTCCGATTAACGTAATCACAATAGAAAGAGGAATGGGCGGAAATAATTTGTCGGAGTTTGGAGAGTAAACGCTGGTGATGGGCCAATTCATTAAGCATCCTCGCATGTGTTTCATCCTGAGAGTGGGCGAGGATCAGCTCTTGTTGTTTCTTGAAAAATCGGATTTCTGATTGCCAGAAGTCAATATTGGAGATCCAGCCTTTAAATCGTTGATGTAAAGATTCGTGCGTGATGAAATTCATAAGCGTACAGATAAAGATAATACCATAATGGTCACAAAAGGCACCTTTATCAAGCGGTTATGATCTCGGTACTTTTATGACTTGATTTTCAAAGAGTAGGAATTTTTCAAAGTTTTGAATCGATTAATTGTCTGTACTTAAATTACTGAAATATAATCATTTGTCAAGCATGGTGCTGAAAAAAACGACAAAAAAAAGGATAGCAGTTTCAAGTGCTATCCTTCAATTTAATCTCCACTATAATGATACAAGTGGTAATGCCGACGTGAGTCGGTAACTTAAATATAAGAAGATCGATGTAACACACCGAAAATCTATAAGAGACTGTATTTATGGCAGTCTGCTATTATAACTTCACAACTCTTCTGATTGTTTTCAGGAAGGGATACTTTTTTCTGTTTTATTTTCTGCGGTGAATCGTTTGCCTGATTTTTTGTCTCTCAGCTTTTTAAATTCCTGATATCTTCTGACCATCGCAATAGAGAAGCCAATCATCACCAAAAGGGTCCCGAGCCATAACACATTGATAAATGGTTTGTTCAGGGCTTTGAGTACAATATAATCTTTTTGGCTTGTTTGTGCCTCAAAGACAAATATGCCTTCCTTGGGTTTGATATTGGACAAGCTCAGTTTAATACCTAAATCCTCGGATACTTCAGGGATTTTTCCTACTTGCTGCCCACTGACCAAAAAGATTGGGTTGACTTCATAGGATCTGTTTTGATCAAAAATAGTTACTGTCGCCTGTACAGCCACATCCTCTTTATTCAAAGGCATATCACCAATCTTGTTCAGCTTGGTGAGGGAATCGAAACGGCAAACGAAATCATTAATGATGAACTGCTCGCCCATTTTTGCCTCAAAAGTTTTTGCAGGGCTCCACTCCGTTTCCTGATCAGGAGTGATAAATGCGGAAACGTGCGTATAGAGGTCACCAGTGAGTCCTCTTTTAATATCAGGAGAGATCACCATGCCCATGTTTGGATTGACCTGTGCACGTGGGAAGAGGGTGAAATTCTGACCATTTGAAAGGTCCTTGTAATCCACCTCAAAGTAGATGTTTTCAGGGTGAACTTCTACGGTGTCGCCTTTGTGGAAATAGGTGCGCCCTTCGTAGGCAAGGTCCTCACGGGCAATTTTCATTCTGCTGTCGCCTGTTGATTTCAAAAGGTTGTGATCAACATAATTGGGCATGCCATCCACCTCAAGTCTTCGGCCTTTATAGTTCAGTATATACTGCCCCATTTGGCGATCTTTATTGACCCACAATACCAAATTTTCCTGATCAAACTGTTTGTCCTTGGCGTCCTTGAAAATAGGCATTCCTGTTTGATTCAAAGAAGCGACATTGGAATAACCTGCCGAGAACAAAATCCCGATCAGCATCAGCGCCATTCCAATATGGGTTACGGCACCACCTGAAAGTTTCGGGCTCTTCTTCAGCAAGCTGAAAAGAATAAAACCATTGGCGGTAAGGCAGTACATCCCTGCGGTGACCAATGCAATGTAAGACAGATCAGCGATAGGGTAGAGTAAAATGATGGCACCAGAGAAAACAAGTGTCAGAATAAAAGGAATGGTAATGGCATCCCAGAATTTCTGCGCATCCATCTTTTTCCAGTAAAAGAACTGTCCCGTACCCGATAGTAACGCAATGGCTACGGCGAACCAAAGCTGAAATTTGGAATAAAAGGCGACTTGATCGGTTGGGAGCGCAACATTTGAAATTCCGCCGAAGGCCTTAACAATGCTGTTCCATACCGGAATCGAGGTAGGAATGATCACCTGAAATGCCATCAGGCATAGGGTGGTCGCTCCAATGAAAATCCAAAATTCTCGGCTGTAAACCGAAGGCTCTTCACCCTCAACAGGCAAATCACGCCATCGGTAGAGGAACAAACCGAATCCACCTATGGTGAATACGGCCAGATAAATCAGTAATTGACCACTCAAGCCCAGATCAGTGAAACTGTGTACTGAGGCATTGCCCAAAATACCGCTTCGCGTGAGGAAAGTAGAATAGACGATTAATACAAATCCGGCGATACAAAGCCCAAGGGAGCTTTTCAGTGCCGTATGATTCTTTTTAAATACAATCATGGTATGGATGGCTGCCACCAAAATCAACCATGGAACGTAAGATGAATTCTCAACGGGGTCCCAGTTCCAGTAACCACCGAAGTTCAGTGTTTCATAGGCCCAGTAGGCACCAAGTAAAATCCCAAATCCGAGCACTGCGGCAGAGAACAATGTCCACGGAAGTGCGGGGCGTACCCAATCCTGGTAACGCTTCGTCCAGAGTGCTGCGGTAGCGTAGGCAAATGGAACCAAAGTAGTCGCAAACCCTAAAAACAAAATGGGAGGGTGAATCACCATCCAGTAGCTTTGAAGAAGAGGGTTCAGGCCCGAGCCATCTTCAGGGATAAAATTGGGGTTGGAAAGAAAGATTGGAGCATCCATTGCATCTCTCAGCAAGGCAAATGGCGACAAACCAATTTGTGTATGCCCAACCACTACGCCAAGTACCATGGAAGCAAGGAATGCCTGCACCAAGGCAAAAACGACCATCACGGGGCCTTCCCATGATTTATTGGTGAAGATTAAAACAACACCGAGCAGGGCGTTCCATACCATCCAAATCAGGAAGCTGCCTTCCTGTCCTTCCCACATGGCAGATAGCATATAGTACCAGGGGAGGTGCTTGGAACTGTGGCTCCAGGCATAGTTATATTCAAAGTGATTGCCACTGACGATCGTAAATAGAATGGCAAAGACACCAAGGGTGGTGACGGCGTGAGCCAGAAAAGCCCATCGCCCATTCTTCAGCCAGTCGTTGGCTTTGAGCTTTGATCCTGCTGTTGCTTTATAATAAGAAAAAGCAGCAACAAGCGATGTGATAAAAGCGAAAATAGTGAGCAGGTGCCCAATATTTCCAAGGGATATGTTCATCATTGAGTGATTTTTTGGCTAAAGAGTAATGCGGACCTTTAAACCTCTGTTGGGTAGAGGGGAGAATTAGATGGTTTGCTCTTCTTTATATTTTGAAGGGCATTTCAATAAAATCTTGTTGGCAACAAAAAGGCCGTTGGGTTTATAGGAACCGATCACCACCACTTGCTCGGACTTGGTGAAATCCTGTGGCATGGGCTGATTGTAAAATACGGTTTCTATTTTTCCATCATTGTCCACCATCTTGAAGGTGAAAGAGACAAGGTCCTTTCCAGTACTGATGCCCTGAACGTTGCCTTGGTCATCTTTGGTGAGCTGCCCAACAACGTGAATGTCCTGACGGTCACCATCTTTAGCCATTGACTGCGCTACGGTAAAGGTGGTGTAGGTGCTTGAATCGCCAATGGTACTGACAATAACCAAAATGGCGACTGCGATAATGACAATTCCAAAAATATGTGATTTCTTCATGAGTTTGTTGTTTGTTGATTGGGATTGCATATCCCTGCTTGCTATGAATAGAACTGTGCGTAGGTAGCCTATTGTTTTTCGATCTCGCTTTCGAGTCGGCTCAATTGCTTGTCGATGCGGAAAGCATAGCCCGCAAAACCGCCCAATACTGTCAGTGCTACGGCTACAACAACGTAAATTTTTCCTTCACCACGAAAATTGTCAGCCATCTGCACTTGTGTATTCTCATAATCTTTTTGCTCAACAGGAATTTTATCTTGAGCAAAGGTGGAGGAAAATGTACCTGCGGCCAATAATGTTAAAAAAATCTTCTTCATAATAATGCGTATTGCTGTGGGTGGTTATTTTGTTGTGAAAGCAGCTGCTTCAAGTTCTTGATTATGTCGGTGGCGTTTAATCACGGCAATTCTTGATTTGATCTGCGCAAGCCAAACGCCCAGCAGAATCCAGCCAATCACTGCAGGATAAAAAACAAGCCTTAACTGACTGTCCAGGTCATAGGCATTGAAGCCTGGGTTGCCCCCGTTGCCAGGGTGCAGCGAGTCCGTTAGTCTTGGCAGGATGAAAAGCAATGGAATCAGTAGCGCAAAAGCAAAAATGTTATACACCGCACTGATGCGGCCTTTTTGCTGTGGGTCTTCAAGTGATCCCCGTAAAATGAAATAGGCAAAGTAGATCAGTAAGCCGATTGCTGCGCCGTTTTGTTTGGGGTCGTTGCTCCAAGGCTCTCCCCAGGTGAAATTCGCCCAGATCATACCTGTGATAATTCCCAGAACGCCCATAAATACACCTACCTGTGCAAATTGGTCTGCAAAGGCATCATTTTTTTCAGAACCATTGGTGAGGTATTTTATGGAATAAACGACAGAAACCAAAAGCATCACGATCATGCCAAACCACATCGGCACATGAAAGTGCAGGTTCCGAATCGTCTCATTGAGGATGTTTAAACGCGGAACGTTGAAGAGTAAGCCGCCAATTATGGTATAGGCAACTAATACTACGCCCAATATTTTCCACCAGTAATTTTTCATGACTGTGTTTGATTGTGATAAAAAGTTCTCAAAAATAGTGTGTTTTATCAAAAAAGCATGGGTATTTGATCGACTTCTTGGAAAAGTCTTATCACTATTTTCGATGATTATAATTGATGTTTAGATAGTCATGCTATTGCTTTAGCTTCTCCACAGGTAGGGGAACAGTATGATGCTGATCGCTGCCACGATAACATCTACCGCAAGCAGTGTAAGGAGATGGGGAATGCTGTCCGTAAAATTAACGCCTAAAAGTGCTCCTTTACTCAATTTGAGTGCCATCAGTAAAATGGGAATAATGACAGGGAAAGCAAGAATAGCCATCAGGGTACCCGAGTTTTGTGCTTTGGCAGCTATGCCAGAAACCATCGTCAGGGTGAAGCTGAAGCCTGTCAGTCCTAAAATCAGCGTGCTAATAAACACTGGGTAGTTCATGATCGGGTTCCCCAGCACAGTCGCATAAAATAATAGAGCCACCAGTCCGAGGGTCAGCAGGAGCAACGTATTATAGATGCCCTTGGCGATAATAATATACTCAGGAGCCACCAGCTGATACCAATATAAGTTTCGTCCCTCGCTCTCCTGAAGAAAGCTCTTCGCGACGGCGTTTATTCCGGCAAACAATAGGATGATCCAAAAAAGGGCATTCCAAATCGGTACGGTCATTGCTCCACTTTGCATATGAAAGCTTAGGTAACAGATAAATACTGTAGAACCTACGTAGAGCAGCAAACCGTTCAATGCATATTTTTGACGCCATTCCATCTTTAGTTCTCGGCTGATTAAGGCGGATATTTGCATGCTTAAATTGTTCAGGTCTGATTGTAAAATGCAAAAATAGGTGGTTATTGGGCAATTGCCTAATAAAAACAAAGGAACTAAAATGGAATCAATTTTTACGAAGTGAATAAATTGGAGTTGTTTAAGAAAAAGGATGAATAAGCCTTTAATATGTTGAACATTTATTTTAAGGTATCAAATTCATAAAAATAGCAGTAATCAAGTGATTTTAGCTACTGATTTGGCTTATATAAAGAATGATTACCGTTATGATTGTAAAAATTCCGAAGGTCTTTGCTTCCTCTTTTAATTCGGAATATCTTTGCAGCCTGAAAATTGAATTTACCTACTTTTTTTTGAATTTATCAGCTTTGTGCTTTCGGGATGTTTCATTATATGGGACTGAGAGGGCGAAGCTGTGTCTGTCAGAATTTGTAAACCAATAATAATAGTAATTAGGTGCATACTAAAAAACTACTTCCCTACATTTCATGCTTACTGATTTTCTTCAGTCTTATGCTTTCTGTCCATAATGTGCAGGCGCAAACGGTAAATGGAGTCAATCTTAGCGAGATGGATTTTTCTAAAAAGAATGTTGATGACTTGACGGACGCTCAGATTGCACAGATTCAAGCTGAAATGACCAAAAGAGGTCTCACGGTTAATGATATCGACATGTTTGCCAAGGCGAAAGGAGTTCCTGAAGCACAGGTGGTGAAGTTAAAGGCCAGGTTAGCAGGTGTTAGCGGTGCTTCAGAAGTGGCTTCGCAAAGTGATCTGCCTGCTGAGGTTAATACCCCTGAGGTAACGCCAGTGTACTCAGAGAAAGACAGTCCTTTAAAAGAGGATGTACCTCACCGTGTTTTTGGGTCTAATTTGTTTAATGCATCAAACCTGACCTTTGAGCCTTCAGTGGCACTAAATCCATCGAAAGATTATAAATTGGGTATTGGTGACGAAGTTCGCATTGAGGTATGGGGTGCTTCCCAGCAAAATTATCGCTTATTAATTAATAAAGTTGGGGCAGTGGTTATTCCTGATATTGGTCCAATTTCAGTTTATGGCCTCTCACTTGGCGCAGCAGAGAAAAAAATACTAAAACGCCTGTCTACTATTTTCAGTGGAATGAACGGTAGCCACCCAGATACTTTTGCGCAGGTAAGCATGGGGCAGTTGCAGGGAATTACGGTAAATGTCATTGGCGAAGTGGTCATGCCAGGAACTTATACTCTGCCATCTACAGCTTCATTGTTTAATGCTTTGTACTTGTCGGGTGGCCCGAATAAAATAGGATCGTTTAGAAAGGTTCAGGTCATCAGAAATGGAAAAATATTTAAAACGGTTGATGTTTATGACTACCTCATTCACGGTAACGGAAGTGCCGATCTTCAACTGAAGAATGATGATATTATTAAAGTGCCTACTTATGACCTAAGGGTCGTGATTCAGGGGCAGTTTAAGAGAAATGGTCTTTTTGAGGCGAAAGAGGGAGAGACCTTAAGTAGCATTATTGAGGTCGCAGGAGGCTTTACGGAGAATGCCTATTCACACCGATTGGAAATTTATAGAAAAAACGGTCGTGAGCAGTTGATTAAGGATGTCATGCAGGATCAATTCTCTACTACTGTTTTACATAGCGGTGACTCTATCGTCGCTAAGGCAGTTTTGAACCGTTTTGCTAATCGGGTTCAGATTGCAGGGGCGGTATTTCGCCCAGGGACTTTTGAACTTTCTGACGGTTTGATGGTCTCTGATCTGATCAAGAAAGCAGAGGGCTTGAAAGAGGATGCTTATTTAGGGCGTGCCTATATCTATAGAAAAGCGGCGGATATGTCTGATGAAGTGTTATCCTTTTCGGTTAAGGGGGTAATCACAGGCAAGGAGGATGTCAAGCTGCAACGGGAAGATTTTGTGACGATTTCCTCTATTACAGATATGCGTGAGACGCAATTTGTGACTGTTAGTGGTCCCGTAATGCACCCTGGCCAGCTGAAGTACGGTAAAGGTATGAAGCTAAAGGATTTGATTCTGATGGCTGGAGGATTTAAAATTGAAGCCTCAGGAGCTCGTGTAGAGGTTGCTCGTAGACACGAAGGGGAGCAGGCGGAAACCTCTTCTTTGGATATTGCGAAGATTTATCGCATGGATATCACCAAGGATCTGAAATTATCTGAAGAGGATGGTAGTTTTGAAATCCAGCCTTTTGATAAAATTTATATTCGTAAGTCGCCAGGCTATAAAACACAGCGAGTAGTTTCTGTTACTGGTGATGTAATCTATCCTGGTGATTATTCTTTGAGTTCAGAGAATGAACGTATTTCTGACGTTATTAAACGTGCAGGAGGATTTAGCGCCAACGCGTATCCAGAAGGAGCAATGCTTACACGTAAAATTGTAAAAACAGATAAGCAGAAAGCACTGGAGGGTGAAATGCTCAAAAGAGATAAATCAATTGATCTTACTGATTTGGACTTTGAAGTCGTGGGAATCAGGCTGCAGGATATTATGGCAAACCCAGGAGGTAAATACGATATCTTCCTGTCGCCGGGAGATGAAATTACAGTGCCATCAAAAGTCCAGACGGTTCGTATTTCTGGAGAAGTATTGAACCCTGTATCCACAACGTATAAAAAACGAAAAAGAGCGAAATTCTATATCGCCCAGGGCGGAGGGTTTGGCTTAAGAGCTAAAAAAGGAAAGACCTATGTTCGCTACCCTAACGGAACCACCGGCATTACAAGAGGGTTTATCATTCATCGGTATCCAAAAGTAACCCCTGGCTCCGAGGTTATTGTTCCTCAAAAACCTGAACGTGCACCAATGAGTATCACTGCATGGATGGCAATCGCCTCAACAGCAGCCACACTGGCATTAACGGTATCTAACATCTTCAAATAATTAGCATCATGAGTGAAAGAATGGATTTAGAAACCCGCCGTCAGGAGCCATCATATTACGAAGAGGATGAAATAGACTTAATCGCTGTATTCCAGTCGATTTACCAGGGAAGGAAAACGATCTACAAAAGTATGATCGTGTGCGCGCTTTTGGGGATTTTCATTGCATTGGTTTACCCAGTATCCTATACCGCAACAGCAACATTGATTCCCGAGGCACCAACCTCTTCTATGGGTAAACTCGGCGGCCTTGCGGGCTTGGCAGGTATGGCAGGAATTGATCTGAGTAGTATGGGGGGGGATGGTTCAACCATTGCTCCTGAGCTATATCCGCAGGTCGTAATTTCATGGCCTTTTCAAAAGGCATTAATGAATACTAAAGTTGATTTGGAGGACGTCGGTCATCCGATTACGCTATTTGATTATTATACCAACTGGAAAAAGGAACAACCTTCCGCTAAAGTGAAGAAATATACAATTGGCTTGCCAGGAACGCTAAAGAAGGCGATCGCAGGTGAGCAAGAGCGTGTTCCAAATCCTAATTATAGCGGTCCCGAAATTATAACCAAAGAACAGAAAACATTACGAGATATCCTGACAGGCTTGGTTCTCGTGGAATCAGATGCAAAAACGGGGGTTATTACACTTTCTGTGGAGATGCCTGAAGCCAAAGCCTCTGCGCAGGTGGCATCAAAAGCTTTGGATTTACTGCAAGACTATATTACCGATTATAAAACAGGTAAAGCTCGGGCAAATTTAGATTTTATCAAAGAGCGTTATAACGAACGACAAGAGGAATTCTTGGCTGTTCAAAACAAGTTGGCCGCGTTTCAGGATCGAAATAAATACGTTACCACAGCGACGGCGAAGGTAAAAGAAAAACAGCTTAATGATGAATATACGATGGCCTATAATATTTTTCAGGAATTGGCAAAACAGCTCGAGACCGCCGAGATTGCAGTCAAAGAGAAAATGCCTAATTTTACAGTTTTGGAGCCTGTAAGCGTGCCTGTGGAGAAATCCGCTCCAAAGCGGGGTTTGATTGTTATTGTTAGCCTTTTCTTAGGAGGTTTTATAGGTTTGGGAATTTTATTTTTTCGCCATTTGAAGAATAGTGTTCAGCAACAGCTCAGTTTACAAGCGGAGAACGCTTAAAATGAAGTGTGTTTTTTGACCTAAAAGAAGCAGAGAATGAAAGGAATTATTTTAGCAGGAGGCTCAGGAACCCGCCTTCATCCATTGACATTGGCAGTAAGTAAGCAAATGATGCCTATTTACGATAAGCCGATGATTTATTATCCATTGTCTAATTTGTTGATGGCAGGTATCCGTGAGATTTTGATCATCTCTACTCCACGAGATCTACCTTTGTTCAAGCAATTATTAGGCGATGGTGCAAATTTGGGCTGTCGATTTGAGTATGCAGAACAGCCAAAGCCAGAAGGTTTGGCGCAGGCATTCCTCATTGCAGAAGACTTTATCGGTGATGATGATGTCGCTTTAATTTTGGGAGATAATATTTTCTATGGAAGTGGCTTGAGCAAGCTTTTGCAAAGTAATACCCAACCGGATGGTGGAGTGGTTTATGCTTATCATGTCAATGATCCAGAACGCTATGGGGTGGTTGAATTTGATAAAGATCAAAAAGCTATTTCTATTGAAGAAAAGCCTGTAGCGCCTAAATCTAATTACGCAGTACCAGGCTTGTATTTCTATGATAATTCTGTAGTAGAAATCGCCAAAGCCGTTAAGCCAAGCCCAAGAGGGGAATTGGAAATTACTGATGTGAATAATGCCTACTTGAAACAAGGCAAGCTGCAGGTGTCGATTATGAACCGTGGAACGGCTTGGTTGGATACAGGTACCTTTGCCTCTTTGGCGGAAGCAGGACAATTTGTGCAGGTAATCGAGGAACGTCAAGGCTTAAAGATTGGTTGTATTGAAGAAATTGCCTATCGCATGGGCTTTATTGATGCGGAACAACTGAAAGCCGTAGCGACTCCTTTGTTGAAAAGTGGTTACGGACAATATTTAATGGGATTGTTGGATTAGGATGGAGATTAAAGAAACTGCATTAGCGGGTGTATATGAAATTACCCCACGTGTTTTTGGTGATGAACGTGGTTATTTTTATGAAAGCTTTAATCAGCAGGCTTTTGAGCAAGCAGTAGGAGAAACAGTCCAGTTTGTTCAGGATAATCACTCCAAATCATCTTACGGTGTATTGCGAGGCTTACACTTTCAAACCGGTGAATTTGCCCAAGCTAAGTTGGTAAGAGTAACCAAGGGGGAGGTATTGGATGTGGCGGTTGATATGCGCGAGAGCTCTCCTAATTTTGGAAAGCATGTAGCGGTAAGGCTAAGTGCTGAAAACAAAAAGCAACTGTACATTCCTCGTGGTTTTGCCCATGGCTTTGTGGTGCTTTCAGAAGAGGCAGAGTTCCAATATAAGTGTGATAACTTTTACGCACCTCAGGCGGATGCAGGTGTCAAGTTTGATGATGTAGCATTGGGCATTGACTGGATCTTGCCGCATGAGGATTTGATTATCTCGGAAAAAGATCAAAAATTGCCTGCAATGGCATTGGCTGAAAATAATTTTTAATGAAGATATTGGTAACAGGAGCTAACGGTCAGTTAGGCTCTGAATTACAAGCATTGGCTACCACTACCGGTTGGGAGTGGACGTTTACAGATCGTGAGGAATTGGATATTACCGATCGATCAGCCGTATTGTCTTTCTTTCAACAGCAACAATTTACCCATTGTGTGAATTGTGCGGCCTATACCGCGGTAGATAAGGCGGAAGAAGATAAGGACCTGACATTACTATTAAATGCTACTGCTGTCGAATATTTGGCAGAGGCTTGCAAAGAGTTCGGTGCTGAGTTGATCCAAATTTCTACGGACTTTGTATTTGATGGTAAAGCACACTTGCCTCTAAAAGAAGATCAAGCAGTTGATCCCGTAAATCATTATGGATTCACTAAATGGAAAGGAGAACAAGCAGCGACAGACTTGATGTCCAATGTAGTGGTTATCCGTACCTCTTGGTTATACTCCCGTTTTGGCAATAACTTTGTCAAAACGATGCAGCGATTGGGCAAGGAGCGTGATACCTTGGGGGTGATTGTAGATCAGGTAGGAACACCAACCAATGCAGCTGATTTAGCAGATGCCATTGTTCAGGTCATTCCACAATTGGTCAAAGACCACACCTTCGGTGGTATCTACCATTACAGTAATGAAGGAGTGGCTTCATGGTATGATTTTGCCCATGAGATCTTCCATCAATCTAACATTACAGTAGATTTAAAGCCTTTGGCAACTTTCCAATTTCCAACCCCTGCAGCCCGTCCTCATTACTCAGTAATGGACAAATCCAAAATCAAAGAGACCTTTGGTATAGCGATTGCACATTGGAAGGATAGCCTGAAGATTTGTATAGATCAATTGGCTAATTAATTGAACCACATCGTAGGGACGTTGCATGCAACGACTGTACTTTACATTTAAAAATAAAAAATTGAAACATATATTAGTTACAGGCGGAGCTGGATTCATCGGTTCTAACTTTGTACCTTATTTCTTAGAGAAATACACGGATTACACCATCGTTAACTTAGACAAGATGACCTACGCAGGTGATTTGGATAATTTATCAGAGGTGATGGATAACCCTCGCCATATTTTTGTGGAAGGGGATATTTGTAACCGTGAATTGGTAGCACACCTATTCAAAACCTACGATATCAGAGGCGTCATTCACTTTGCCGCTGAGTCACATGTAGATAACTCGATTACAGGACCTGAAGCATTCATTCAAACCAACGTTAATGGTACCTTTACTTTAGTGGATGTAGCTCGCAACTATTGGATGGAAGCTCCTTTCAAATTCAAAGAAGGATACGAAGATTGCCGATTCCATCATATTTCTACGGATGAGGTATATGGTACATTGGGAGAAGCAGGTTTGTTTACTGAAGAAACGCCTTATGCTCCGAACTCTCCATACAGTTCTTCTAAGGCATCAAGCGATTTGATCGTAAGAAGCTATTTCCATACCTATGGAATGAACGTGATTACCACTAACTGTTCGAATAACTACGGTCCAAAACAACATAAAGAGAAGTTGATTCCAACCATTATCCGTAAGGCTTTGGCGGAAGAATTGATTCCTATCTATGGTGATGGAAAGAATATCCGTGACTGGTTGTATGTGTTGGATCACTGTAAAGGCATCGACTTGGTTTACCATACCGGTAAATTGGGTGAAACCTACAATATTGGTGGTCGCAATGAAAGGGATAACCTATATATCGTAGATAAGATTTGTTCAATCTTGGATGAAAAGCAACCAAGAGCAAATGGTGCAAGCTATAAGGACTTGATCTCTTTTGTGAAGGATCGTCCAGGACATGATCGCCGCTATGCGATTGATGCAACTAAACTTGAGAAGGACTTAGGCTGGAAAGCTGATGAGAACTTTGAGAGTGGTATTTTGAAAACTGTTGAGTGGTATGTTTAAAAGTTAAGTTCTTATTTAATTTCTAAGGATTGGAGCTTTCACTTTACAAAGTTTAATGACAGATATAAGGCAGAATAATAGGCGTTTGGCAAAAAATGCTTTCGCAATGTATTTAAGAAACATCATTACATTATTGGTGTCTCTTTATACCACGAGAATAGTCTTAGACCTATTAGGCGTCGAGGATTTTGGAATTTACAACGTTATAAGTGGTTTTGTAACGATGTTTAGCTTTGTTTCTGGAGCTTTATCTACGGCAACATCGCGTTTTCTAACCTTTGAGATCGGTCGAGGCAACCACACTGAACTAAGAACAGTTTACCAAACAGCATTTACGATATTATTAATCATTGCAGTTATTGTAGTGCTATTATTGGAGTCAGTCGGAGGGTGGTTCATTACTCATAAGATGGTTATTCCCGCCGAACGTCTTTATGCAGCTCGCATTGTTTTTCATTTTAGTGTGTTTACTGCTTTTATTACGTTATTGCAGGTGCCTCTGACGGCTTTGATTATTTCACATGAAAGGATGCAAGCGTTTGCATTAATTGGAGTGTCCAACGTTTTTGTGAAATTACTGACTGTATTTAGCTTGTATTTTATTCCATATGATAAACTTATTGTTTTTAGTGTTTTTTCGATGGTTAATGCGCTGTTATTGATGTTTCTTTGTCATCAGTATTGTAGAGGCAGATTCACTGAGTATCAAAATAGCTTATTGTTTGATCGAACGATCTTTTATAAAATGATGTCTTTTTCAGGATGGAGCTTTATTGGGAGTTTTGCAAACATTACTAAAATGCAAGGGGTAAATGTACTGCTTAACCTTTTTTATGGACCTGCAGTAAATGCTGCAAGGGGGATTGCATTGCAAGTTAATCTTGCATTAAGTCAGTTTACTCAAAGTGTATCATCATCTTTTAGTCCTCAAATAATTAAATATTACTCAGTAGGGGAGAAAAATAGGGTGTTAGATTTAGTTTGCAAAGGTTCAATATATTCTTTTGTGTTATTGCTGTTTCTGAGTTTGCCTATTCTATTTAGTACAGAATTTATCTTATCAGTTTGGTTAAAAAGTGTGCCAAAATACACAATTTGGTTTTGTAGACTAATAATAATTAATTCTTTAATTGATGTTTTCTCATTTTATTTAGGAGATGTGGTGCGAGCAACAGGGGAAATTAAGAGGTATCAAATTGCTGTTGGAGTTATTGTGCTATTTAACCTACCTGTCTCTTACATTATTCTAAGTAAAGGTTTTAGTCCCTTGTACACTGTTATAGTTTCTATCATGTTGTCAGTTTTTTCGCTGGGAGTTAGATGCTATTTGCTGAAACAACAAGAAAATAGGTTTAGTATATCAGAATATTTTATGAAAGTTATTGGTAAGGCGTTAGCCTTAAGTTTGATCTCAATATCATTCTTGTTTGTTTTGACACTATTCGATCTTAGTGGGTGGGAAGGTTTAATAAAGGTTTCTGCAGGCACGCTATTTATTGTTCCTATGGTCTCTTGGAAATTGGTTTTTACAGGTGAAGACCGACAGAAGATAAATTCATTACTTAAAAAGAAAATTTATGAAAAGGTTTTTTGAGTGTACAGTTCCAATAACTAAATGTAATGTTAAATGTAGTTATTGTTATATTATCCAAGAAGGTCGAAGAAATGGTAAAATTGACGGTTTTTTATATTCTGCTGATCATATAGCTAATGCATTAACTAAAGAGAGATTGGGCGGAACCTGTTATTTTAGTTTGTGCGGCAATGGAGAGACGTTAATACCAAAAGAGATTATCCCTATCGCACATAAACTTTTAGAAAATGGTCATTTTGTAAATATTACAACAAATGGGACATTAACAAATAAGTTTGAAGAAATTATCAATAATTTTTCAAAGGATTATTTAGAGAGACTACACTTTTCATTTTCCTTTCATTTCACTGAATTAAAAAAGAAAGATTTAGTTGGAGTGTTCCTTAAAAATGTGGCTTTGGTTAAAGCAAGTGGATGTTCTTTTTTAGTTCAAATTAACTTGACTGACGAGTATATTGAATGTTGGGATGAGATAAAACACATTTGCTTAGATAATTTTGGAGCCTTACCACATGTAGCGTTAACAAGAGATGAAAGTTTTAAGGAATTTAAAATAATGAGTGATCTATCTTTTCCTGAATATGTACGTAAAGGGAAAGAAATGAATTCTCCATTGTTCGATTTTACTGTTGATAATTTTAATCAAAAAAGAACAGAGTTTTGTTATGCTGGAGAATGGAGTGCGAAATTAAATATTGGTACCGGTGACATGATGGGGTGTTATGGTATGGGAAAAAGACAGAATATTTATAAGAGCCTGAATGAGCCAATTAAATTTGAGGCTATTGGATGTAATTGTGTATTAGAATATTGCGTGAATTCAAGTCACTTTATGTCTTTAGGTGTTATTCCATCAAAAGAAACTCCAACATATGGAAGTCTGCGCAATCGTAAGATAGCAGGGTGGCAAAGTGAAAAGATGTGTCAATTTCTAAGCGAGAAATTAATAGAGTCGAACCAAGAATATTCCCCTTGGAAAAAAGGGGTTGTGAATATTAAGTATGGTGCTTTGCACAATGCGCGTCGAATGAAAAGATTATTTAATAAAGTTATTCAGTAGTGAGCTACCAAAAGAAGATTATAGATTTAAAAAGGGAAATATCAGATAATTTAAATGCTGTAATTGATTCGGATTATATATATTTAGATTTACCTTATTATAATAATATAGGGGATGTGCTGATTTGGAAAGGAGCAAAGACCTACTTAGAGACACTGCCTCATAAGTGCCTTTATGAATCTGCAATTGAGAACTTTATAGCTCCAAATATCTCTGAGGAAACAATAATCATCTTTCAGGGTGGGGGTAATTTTGGAGATCTATGGCGCCGGCATACAGCTTTTGTGTTGGATGTGATAGATAAATACCCTAAGAATAGAGTGGTTATTTTTCCTCAAACCATCTATTATCAAGATGAGTCAGTCTTACAGCAAGATGCCTTGGTCATGAATCGAAGAGGTAATGTGACAATTTGTGGGCGTGATCGAAGAACTTTCGATTTATTAAATAAATACTTTTTAAATTGTAATAATCTTCTCGTACCCGATACGGCATTTTTTATTGATCTAAATGGGTTGAAAGTAGAGGTATCGAAGCAAAGTTTGACTAAGTCGCTTCTTTTCAAACGAAATGATTCTGAAAAAGCTTCATTTGATTTTGATTTGTACTTACAAGATGGTGACTATGATAGTCATGATTGGCCGTCTATGGAAAGGCCAATTTTTAGAGCTAAACTAATGGATTATTTGCTGACTGGCTGTCGTCGTCTTCCATTTTCTTTTGTTAAGAGTATTACAAATTGGTATGCAAATTCAGTGTTTTTTCCAGCCATGTTATCTGAGGGGGTTCAATTTCTTTCTAAGTATAATTATATATATACAACGAGATTGCATGGAGCAATTCTTTCAATTCTTCTGAGTAAAGAGATTACATTTTTTGATAATTCTTATGGGAAGAATAAAGGGTTTTATGATACTTGGTTAAGTGGGGTTAGTGGGATCGAATTTATTGATAGATCAAATGTTAGTTAGTGTTGTTGTACCCGTCTATGGGGTTGAAAAGTATATCGAAAGGTGTTTCAAATCTGTTGAAGAACAGACCTACCCTTATTTGGAATGCCTGTTTATCGATGATTGCTCACTCGATAATAGTAGGAATATATTAGAGTCATTGATTGATCAGTATGAAGGCGTCATCGATTTCAAAATAGTTTCGCACCAAAAAAATAAAGGACTTTCAGGGGCTCGGAATACTGGACTTTTGGCATCTAATGGTGAGTATGTGTATTTTCTGGATAGCGATGATGATATACCAAAAGACTCAATTAGCAATTTAGTACAGACCCTTGATAAGGTGAATGGATTTGTTGAAATGGTACAAGGAAGTACAATGATCTTTCAAGGGGAAAAAATATTTAACCGTTACGTATTATCTTCGCGCTTGCCGAGTGTAATTCATGGGAATGCTCAGATTCGAACTAATATTCTTGAGAGAAAAACTCCAGTTACTGCATGGAATCGATTAATTTCGAGAAAGTTCTTGTTAGAAAATAATTTGTATTTCAAGGAAGGCATTATTCATGAGGATGAATATTGGGGTTTTCAATTAGCGAGAAAAATCGATTCTATAGCATACTGTTTTGATGTTACATATAATCATTATATTAACCCCAACTCTATAACCACCAGTGGGTATAAAAAAAGTCTGGATAACTGGTTGTTTATTTTGTCATTAATTAGTGATGAAATTAATGAAAACTCGCGAGAGGAGAAGATATTTTATTTGAAATCAGGCTATAGTGGTGTTTTTCTTAAATCTCTAAAATTTGTGAATAAAGAAGAAGCTAAATTATATATTGGAAAGTTGTATGAGGTGTGTTTAGGGAATGAATGGGTAAGTTCAGATTTGTTCGCGAAAATGTATTGTTCTTTGTATAATTTGCCATACTTTGTTCAGAACTTCATTGTGAAGGTCGTACCAGTTAGGGTTCTATTCACAAGGTTTTTATTATCTATGGTCGCAAAATAATGGGTAGATGTTTAGTTAGTGTTTATATCCCGACACATAATCGCGTAGACTTATTAAAGCGTGCTGTCGATTCGGTTAAAAATCAAACTTATACCAATTGGGAATTGATTATTGTCGCTGATGCTTGTGTTGATGGTACAGTACAGTATTGTAAAGAGCTTAGCGAGCAAGATTCTCGGATAAAATACTTGGTTAATGAAGTGTCGTTAGGAGCATGTAATGCTCGGAACTTAGCTATTCAATGCGCTCATGGTAAATATGTTACTGGCTTAGATGATGATGATTATTTTGCGCAAAACCGACTGCAACTATTTGTTGATAATGTATCCGATCGATATTCGTTGATTTGTGCTTCATATGAGGTGATTGGTGGACGTAACTTTGGAAAAAGACAAGTTATTTCACTCAAGGACATGTTTAAAAAAAATTGTACAGGTAGTCAGGTTTTTGTAGAAACTGAAAAGGTTCTTAGTGTCGGGGGCTTTGATGTATACATGAAGGCATGTCAAGATTATGATTTGTATTTGCGTTTAATTGATAGATATGGTGATGCTTTACAGTTAGCGGAGTATACCTATGTTGTTGATGAAACAGCAGCAAATAACCGAATTACAGCTTCATCGGGCTATGCTCATAAATATCTTTTATTTTATAAAAAGCATAAGCATAGATTTTCAAAACATGATAAGGTTGTGCATTTGATACGGATGTATGAGTTTTTGAATAAAAAATTAGCAATAAAGCGAGCCTTTGTCTTTAGTTTTTATAATTTAAAAGCAGTGCTCAAATATTTTGTAAAGAGAGAGGTATTAAAGTTGAGAGGAATTGGAAATACAGAGGCGTGAAATTACCATAAAATCTGGGGCAACATATTTAATTATTGCTCTTATTCTGCTATTTAGACTAATTGCAGATCAAAGTTACTTTCATTTACCTAAGGTACTGGGGGTTGGCCTTTCGATGTCAGGGCTTTTGTTATTTTTATCCTACTTTATTTATAAAGGAAGACATGTTTATTCATTATTTGATAAGTATTTTTTATACTGGTTTTTATTTGTTCTTGTATTTAGTATTCTAAATAAATCAATAATAGCTTACCCTTTTGCGAGTTTCAAAGAAGTTAGTCGAGTCTTCTTGTTGTTTCTAACTTCGATATTTTGCTCTCAATATTTGTCTTATAAGTCTCTGCATAGACTATTCAAGTATTCTTTTTATCTCATTACGTTAGGTGCTATTCTTCAAATAGTTCGAGTTTTACCTTATATATCAGTAGTTGATGGAAATCGAATAGAGTCTTTTACAGGTCACCCAAATGCATTAGCGAATTTTTATGTCATCCAAATGGTTTATTGGTTGTTTTTATGGACTATTAAGGGGTATAGATTGAGTAGATGGTACTTTTTTGGTTCCTTTATATTTTTGGGGTTAACATCTTCCCGTGCAGCTATTCTATTTGCTGTTTTCATAGTCTGTGTTTTCGGTATGTATTTTCTTAGAGGGTATGTACGTTCTTTTGCTAATAAGGCTTTTATATATTTGGGAGCTGTTTTTGTTCTGTTTTTGTTCTTTTACTTAATGCGAGATCGATTCCTAGGTGAAATAACAAAAGTGATGTCTGGGGGTGGCCTAATGGAAATAGTTCAAAATAGAGATTTAAGTGGCTCAATGACATGGCGTTTATATAACTGGTATAGCCTATTAAGTTATTCTTTAGTAAGGCACCCATGGATTGGGTGTGGGATTAATGTTACCGATATATTAAATGTTGAAATAACAGGGGCGCCTTTACAAGCTCATAATGACTATGTAAAGTATCTCTTTGAAACTGGAGTATTAGGTTTTACTTTTCATTTGAGTTTATTGATTTGGTGGGTGAAAAAATTACGTGAAATTTCTTACAAACCCGAACATATATTGTTTATGGTTTCATTTATAGGTTTTTCTCTCATTAAATTAATTGACGGCCTTGAGCAAAGTAATATATTTCTAATATTTTTTATCGCGTTTGGTGCTGTCTTATATCGAAAACAAGAGGTTAAGTATGTTGCAAATAATAGTATCTAAGGACGGGAAGTTCGGCGGAGGTGAGAATATCACTCAGCTCATTTATAATAATCTGGGAGAGCATTCATTTATTATTACGAATTCTGAAGAGCTGAACAAAAAGATAGATGATTTAAATCGATGTTTTTTGTTTGCTTATAAAAAGTTGAATATTGTTAATCTATTGAGATTGATTCTTTTTGTGAGAGTAATTATTAGTAATAATGACATAAGTAGAATAATCTCTCATCATCGATTTAGTACGTTAGCGGGTTGGTGTGCTGTATTAGGTAAAGATATTAAACTTGTACATTATATTCATTACTTTACACATGGTAGATCAATTCTTCCTCTCTTTATTAAGCATTTTGTTGCCGTTAGTAATTCTTTGAAAGACCATTGGGTAAAGCATCATAATGTGTCGGAAGAGAAGATTTCTGTAATTTATAATGGTATAGAGGCAAAAAACTCATCTCAAAGGCGGAAAGAGGAATTTAGTGAAAAATTTACGGTACGAAATGGTCAATTAAATATTTGTATTGTAGGGCGATTAGATCCGATAAAGGGGCACAAGGTTTTATTTGATGCCATGGAGTATGAGGGGTTTGAAAATGCAAAGGTCTTTGTTATTGGCGATGGAGTAGAGAGAGAAAGTCTTGAGGCGTATGTGAAAAATAAAAGTTATAGTAGTCAAATTAAATTCTGTGGCTTTGTTAGTAATCCTGTAGAGATCATATCCCTGTTCGATTTGTTAATATTACCCTCTTATTCAGAGGGATTGCCATTTACATTGGTTGAGGCTATGTCTCAAAATTTAGGTATTTTGGCTTCTGATATTCCACCTAATGTTGAAACTTTAGGGGATGATTACCCATTCACATTTCAAGTGGGAGACGCTAAATCTCTTTCTAATTGTCTTAATAAATTTAGGGAGAGCGCAGATTCCGTTAAAGAAGGGTTGAATAGAAAAATGTATATACGATTCATGGATTATTTTCAGTTGAATGCCATGATCACTAAAATTAAAGAAATATTGTAAAGTATGCGAATAGTATCTTTAACCGTTGTGCATAACCATGCGCGTTCAATCGGCAAATTAATTGATTCTATTGAACGAAGTGGTTTTGAGAATGCGTATTTCTGTGATGCTGCTTCTACTGATAACTCCTTTGAGATTTTAAATCAATCCAAATTTTCAAGTAATACAATAACGAATTCAACTTTATATGGATTCAGTAAGAATAATAATGATCTAATTAGAGCATTCGAGCTAGACCCTGATTATTTCATGCTTTTGAATCCTGACGCCTATGTTGATAGTGATGTATTTACTAAATGTGTAGAATACATGGATCAAAACCCTGATGTTGGAGTTTTATGCCCGCAACTCTATTATCCAAATGGCGAAATTCAAAAGTCTTGGAAAGCCTTTCCAAAACTTCATCATGGGGTCTTAAAGAGGTTAGGTCTAAGGAGCATTACTGATGAAAAGATCATTTCTTCGGGTAATATCGATTGGGCACTAGGAGCCTGTTTAGTTGTACGACGGGAATTAATGTTATCTCCTACCAAGCTCCTTGATGAGCGATACCGTCTTTATTGTGAAGATGTAGATGTGTGTTTTAACGCTAAAGTAAAAGGCTTTAAAGTTGTGGGTACAGAAGAAATTAATGTGTTCCATGAATTACAAGAAAGCAGCTCAGTTAGTATTTTTTCAAAATATAATTATTGGAATTTGTGTAGCATGATTAAATTCTTGCTTAAGTGGAATTTGAAGTATGTATTTAGAAATTAAATGCTTAAGGTTTGTTGGGCTGTTTCTGGCTCTACAGATGGTCATCGTACATTCTTGGGCGCAAGTTGATTCGCTCAGTATTACCAATACCACAATGTTAAGTGGCTCAACCAATAAGGCATCTTTATTTTGGCAGCAAGCGAATGATTTTGGGAAATTCGGTTACTTTCAGAATAATCTTTATACTGATCTTAATTTAAAATACGATCTTGTGATAAATAAAGAATTATCAATTTCCTCTGGAGTTGAAGGTGTTGGACGGACCGGTGGAAATGATTTTTTTGTGCAACAATTGTATTTTAAAATTAAGTACTTGGGATTGACAGCTGTTGTTGGGCGTGAGGAGTATTCCGTGGGTGTTTATGGAGATCAGCTTTCGTCAGGTGGATATATTTTAGGAACAAATGCTTCTCCCTACAATAGAATCGCTTTAGGGGTTTATGACTACCGAAAAGTGCCTTTTACCTTTGGGAAACTTTTATTCAAAGGTGGGCTTAGTGTTGGTAAATTGGAAAAAGATAATTCTTATGGGCGATTTTTAGGACCTTCTATTCACGATAAGTTTTTCTATTTAAAGTCTAATGTTGGTAAAGTAAATATTCATGGAGGTATAGCACACTTCGCTATGTATGGTGGCGAAGATGGAAATGGAATTAGCCCTAACCCATCATTCAAGAGTGTTTTCTTTGCAAAGTCTGACCCAAGTTCTCCCATTGCGGGAGACCGAACAAACGTAGTAGGAAGTCATAATGGTTTTGTGGAGTTTGGTTTTGATGTTGATTTGTCCAATTTTAGTACAGTGTTGTATGTACAAAAACCGATAGTTGATCGTTCCTCTAAATATTTATTTGGTAGAAATAAAGATTATTTTTTAGGACTCCAAGTTGATTTTAAATCAAAAGAGCATATAATTAATAAAATCAAACTTGAATTTATTAAGAGTGATGTTCAAAATGGAATGGGTTTACCGGATGTTGTGGTTTATGATGAAAATGATAGATTGCTAACAGGTTCTACAGGGAATGGAAATTTATTGATGTGGGGTAATACAAAAGATGGTGATATAATCCGGGAAGCATATCCGCAAGAAACAGCTGCAATGAATAATGAGGAGTTATGGTCATGGGTACAAAATACCTTTAATAATGGACATGACTATGGTGGAAGAGGAGATTACTATAATCATTCTGAGTATAATTTAGGCTACAGAGGTCGTGGTTTTGGGAACCCTTTTCTTACTACAAATGTACAGGTTCAAGCCTACGAAGAGAATAAAGAAGAAGTAAGGAATATTCTCTCTGAAAATAATAGAGTGAAAGTTCTTTCTTTAGGCGCTTCAGGGCAGTTAAGTCGCTCTATAGGCTATAGAGTTAATGTTGCATATTCATTAAACTATGGGAATTGGGATAAATACGCTTTAGATGACTTTGATATTATTGGTCGTTTCACCCCCAACTTCACCCCCGACCCCAACTACAAATACTATGGAGGTTTAACGCAATGGTATACCTATTTTGAATCCTCTTTTCAGTTACCAAAAGCAAAAGAGTGGTCGTTTACTGCGGGCTTAGGCTATGATTTTGGAGAAATAACCAATAACTTTGGTGTTACGCTTGGAGTCAAGTGGACAGGTGTATGTCATTTTTCGAGAAAAAAGTAATTAATGCGATACGGAAAATACCTTAAAGAAGTCAAGTTACTTGGCGATCTTATTGCGCTGAACGTTTTCTATTTTCTCGGGCAATTTTTGTTCGAGACTTTTGTGTCTTCGGAGGCTTTTCCTCATCGGAGTATGAAGGTGTTGTTGCTGATTTACAACTTTGCATGGTTGTTTTCATCTTCTTTCCTCGAGATTCATGAGACTGCGCGGAGTTTGCAGCTTGAGCGGGTGTTCTCCAGGCTGTTGAATGCGCTGACGATCTTCCTGTTAGCCATTTTCGGGGTATATGGTCTTTCGTTGGTTAGTCTTCCTCCGCAGTATGTTTGCGTAACTTATTTGGCTTCATCCTTTGGAATTATAGGCTTTCATATGGGCTTCATTGTTTTTTTGAAGTTCTACCGGAGGGCGGGGTATAATATTAAAAATATTGTCTTGCTTGGCGATGCTGAAGTAACCAGTGATCTTAAGCAAATCATTTTTTCCCGAGCAGATCTGGGTTTTAAGGTCAAGGGAATTTTCGATCGGGAGATTTTAGCTGATTTAGAGAAGTTCTTTGACTTCCTTATTGTCAATGAAATTCAGGAGGTGTTTTGTCACCCTGGGCACATTGAGCCCGAGGTTTTGGAGCGGTTGGTTGAGTTCACGGATGATAATATCATTACCTTAAAAATTGTCCCTGATTTCAGGGGGTATATCTTTAAGGGAATGGATGTCCAGTTGTATGGTCATGTTCCAGTACTAAAGCTAAAGCCGCACCCTTTTGATAACCCAATGAATCAATGGCTCAAACGGGCTTTTGATATCGGCTTCAGTCTGTTTTTTCTGATCTTTATAGGGGCATGGTTGTTTCCGTTAATGGCGTTGTTAATCCGTTTGGAGTCCAAAGGGCCCGTATTTTTTAAACAACCCCGTGGAGGGGAGGGCAACAAACCTTTCAAGGTATGGAAATTCAGGTCCATGCGCGTCCATGATGATAAAAAAGTGGTGCAGGCAACGAAAGGTGATCCTCGAATCACAAAGATTGGCGCCTTTATTCGGAAAACAAGCATTGATGAATTGCCTCAATTTATTAATGTACTCAAGGGAGAGATGTCTGTTGTTGGGCCACGGCCTCATGCAGTACAGCATAATGAAGAGTATCGACCATTGATCGAGAAGTTTAATCAACGCCATAAAGTAAAACCAGGCATTACAGGTTTAGCGCAAGCCAAAGGCTATCGTGGGGAAACGGAAACGGTGAAGATGATGGCTGACCGTGTGAAGATGGATCGTTTTTATGTCGAAAACTGGTCTTTTTGGTTCGATGTGAAGATTATCGTTATGACTGTTAATTCGATGCTTAACGGCGAAGAAAAAGCATATTAACTGACGGAAATCTTATTTTTTGTTATTATAATCTGATAATTTTATAGGATTAATTCGGGGATGTTTCCCCTAAAAAATAATTTACAACATCATGAAAATAGCCGTAGTAGGAACGGGTTACGTAGGTTTGGTTTCTGGTACCTGTTTCGCTGAAACAGGTGTAGAAGTAACCTGTGTAGATATCGATAAGAATAAAGTGGAGAAAATGCAGAATGGTATTGTGCCCATTTATGAGCCAGGCCTTGATTTGCTTTTTCACCGAAATATTGAACAGGGCAGACTGAAGTTCACCACTTCTTTGGAAGAGGGCATTAAGGATGCTGAAGTGATCTTCCTGGCATTGCCTACACCTCCTGGTGCTGATGGAGCAGCGGATTTGCAGTATGTTTTGCGTGTAGCGGATGATTTGGGTAAAATGCTGGATCATTATGCGGTAGTGGTGGACAAATCTACCGTGCCTGTGGGGACGGGCGAGAAGGTTCAGGCGGCAATCGCTGCCAATGCTACGGTTGATTTCGATGTGGTTTCAAACCCTGAATTCCTGAGAGAAGGGGTTGCTGTGGAAGATTTCATGAAGCCGGATCGTGTAGTGATCGGATCGACATCTGACAAGGCAGCCAAAATCATGGATCGTCTATATGAGCCTTTGGTACGTTCGGGTAATCCAATTATTCATATGGATCTACGTTCTGCAGAATTGACCAAATATGCGGCGAACTCATTTTTGGCGACGAAAATCACCTTTATGAATGAAATCGCCAACATGTGTGAGCTTTTAGGGGCTGATGTAGATTTGGTACGTAAAGGAATTGGTACGGACAGTCGTATTGGTAACCGCTTTTTGTTTGCGGGTATTGGCTACGGTGGATCTTGTTTTCCTAAGGATGTTTCAGCCTTGGCAATGTCTGCAAATGAGGTGGATTATGATTTCCGCATTTTGAAGGCGGTGATGGATGTAAACCACAAGCAGAAGACGAAGTTGATGGCGAAGGTGTCGCAATATTTTGATGGCGACCTGAAAGGCAAGAAGATTGCACTTTGGGGCTTGGCCTTTAAGCCGGAGACGGATGATATTCGTGAGGCACCAGCGCTTTATAATATTGAGGCTTTATTGGCTGCAGGTGCAGAGGTGGTTTGTTATGACCCTGAAGCAATGGAAAATGTACAAGGCGTGATGGGTGACAAGATCACTTTCGCTGCGAATGAGTACGCTGCTTTGGAAGGTGCGGATGCGCTGATGATCATGACAGAATGGCAATTGTTCCGTACTCCTGATTTTGATAAGATCCGAAAGGCATTGAAAAATCCTGCGATCTTTGACGGTCGTAACTTATACAGTGTAGAGAACATGCGTGAGCAAGGGTTCTACTATACTTCGATTGGGCGTAAGGATGCGTAATTTGTAGGGACGTTGCATGCAACGTCCGTACGTATATATAAAACAAAACCTCCAAGTTTTCGGACTTGGAGGTTTTGTTGTTTTTGGGTAGAAGGGGCGTAGCATGCAACGTCCGTATGATATAGTTATCGCGAGCGTCCCTTTGTGATGGCTAACTATTGATGACTGTTCATTGGTAACTATTCCGAGGCAGAGTCTCGCGATAGCTGCTCCATGCTTGAACTAAAATAATCTAAAAGCCCAACACCAAAAATCCGCTATTGAGCAAAGATTCTTTGTTGTAAGTGAATTCTTTTTCTTCGGTATTGCCAACATACATTTTTGCACCAGCGGCCAATGCCACTGCTTGCCCTGCGGCGGTGTCCCACTCCATCGTTGGACCATGTCTGTAATACAAGTCTGCTTTTCCTTCAGCAACCATACAGAACTTGAGAGAACTTCCCACAGAAATTTCATCCTGAACATCATATTTTTTCAATACAGTCTCTTCTTCCGGTGAAGCATGCGATGCACTGCGTACCGCCACTCGTTCAGTCGATTTATGATTAACCTGCAAGGGCTGTACAGCTTCTTCTCCTACCTGTTTGAATGCGCCTTTGTGAATATCGCCAAAATACATCGTGTCAGTTACTGGAGTATAAACCACTCCCATAGTTGGTTTGCCATTTTCAATCAGTGCAATATTGACCGTAAATTGGCCATTACGTTTGATGAACTCTTTGGTGCCGTCCAAAGGATCTACAAGGAAAAAAGTTTCCCAGTCCTTGCGGACAGGGTAGGGAATATCCTTACCTTCCTCAGAGATGATGTGAACCTCAGGGAAGTTTTTGCGCAAAGCCGCCACAATCACTTCATTTGCAGCCTGATCAGCCAGGGTTAGTGGGGAGTCATCAGCTTTGTAATCAACGACTTTGGATTGGTCGGGATTGTTGTATATTTTTAAGATTGCTGCGCCAGCATCTTTAGCTATAGGGAGAAGTTGCTCGATATTCATAATAATCTATTAGTAATGTTCAAATCATTTTAAAATGACAAATTGCGAATATTTTTTGTTAATAATAAAAAGAACGTTTCAAATTGTGGTGCGTTAAGTTCAATACAATTTATCTCGTCTATAGAAATGTAACAATTCCGTACTTTTTAGGGGGTTTATTAATCCAATAAAAATCGTACTTTTGCAATATAATGTGTACTATCTTTTAATTTTATGAGCGACAACCATATATATCCTATTTTTGACACTATTCTGCAGCCTAAAGACAAGGAGCAACTGCTTGGGCAAACCGCCAAAGTATTCTGGATGGTAGGCCTTTCAGGTTCAGGGAAAAGCACACTTGCCCGCGCCCTGGAAAATGCCCTGTTTGAAAAGGGGTTTAAAACCATGCTGCTCGATGGCGACAACCTCCGTACAGGGATCAACAATAACCTGGGCTTTTCTCAGGAAGACCGTACCGAGAATATCCGCCGTGCAGCAGAAGTATCAAAATTATTTGCCAGTTCTGGCTTGGTCACGATCTGTTCGCTGATCAGTCCAACGGAAAAAATCCGTAAGATGGCAAAGGAAATTATTGGTCAAGACACATTTGAAGAGGTATTCATTGAATGTCCTATTGAGGTCTGTGAACAACGGGATGTCAAAGGCTTGTATGCCAAAGCACGTAAAGGGGAAATTAAGGATTTTACAGGAATCAGCTCTCCTTTTGAAGCTCCGACTGATGCAGACATCGTGGTCAATACGGCGGCGCATGAGTTAAATGAAAGTCTCGACCTTTTGGTGAACTACGTACTCGGAAAAATTCAACCCGCCCCTAATAAATAAGCATATAATCGTTATAAAATGAATTCATACAATCTAACACACTTAAGAGCCTTGGAGGCAGAGGCTATTTATTGCCTTCGTGAAGTGGCTGCACAGTTTGAGAACCCTGCCCTGTTGTTTTCAGGAGGAAAGGATTCCATTGTGATGGCTTACCTGGCCAAAAAAGCATTTTACCCTGGTCGTATTCCTTTCCCATTGGTGCATGTGGATACCGGTCACAACTTTCCTGAAACCATAGCGTTCCGCGATAAATTTGTGAAGGACATTAACGCCAATCTGATCGTAGGCTCTGTTCAGCAGTCTATTGATGAGGGTAAAGTTGTGGAGGAGAAAGGATTCAATGCTTCTCGAAATGCTTTGCAGACCGTTACTTTGTTGGAAACGATCGAAAGTAACAAGTTTGACGCTGCCCTCGGTGGTGGTCGCCGCGACGAAGAGAAAGCACGTGCCAAAGAGCGCTTCTTCTCTCACCGTGATGATTTCGGGCAATGGGATCCTAAAAACCAACGACCAGAATTGTGGAGCCTCTACAATGGTCGTAAGCATATGGGGGAGCACTTCCGTGTATTCCCAATTTCAAACTGGACAGAAATGGACATCTGGCAGTATATCCTGATGGAGAATATCGACATCCCTTCGATTTATTTCGCACATGAGCGTGAGGTATTTGTTCGTGATGGCGTGATCTATGGTAATTCAGATTTCATCAACCGCCGTGAAACAGAAACTGTTGAAAAGCGCGTGGTGCGCTTCCGTACTATCGGTGATATGACCTGTACTGGTGCTGTAGATTCTGACGCATCGACTTTGGCTGATATTATCAATGAGGTTGCTGCGGCCCGTACAACTGAGCGTGGTACCCGTGCCGATGACAAGCGTTCTGAAGCAGCGATGGAGGACAGAAAGAAACAAGGATATTTCTAAAATCTGTCGGTAGCAGTTGATCTGCGCTTTGAACTTTTCACAACTCTTCATCACGGGATCACCCTCCCGATTAGTATTAAAAAAATGGAACAGCATAATAATTCTGCTTATCTAAATATGGAATTGCTGCGGTTTACAACTGCAGGTAGTGTGGATGATGGAAAATCTACACTTATTGGTCGTCTTCTGTACGATTCAAAATCAATCTTTCAGGATCAAATGGACGCCGTGGAGGAATCTTCGCGCCGCCGTGGAGACGAAAATGTAAACCTTGCATTGCTGACGGACGGTCTGCGTGCAGAGCGTGAGCAGGGGATCACAATTGATGTGGCCTACCGTTACTTCGCAACTCCTAAGCGTAAGTTCATCATTGCCGACACACCAGGCCATATTCAGTACACTCGTAACATGGTAACGGGTGCATCAACGGCTAACTTGGCGATTATCCTGATCGATGCCCGTAAAGGTGTGATTGAACAAACTTGTCGTCATACTTTTATCGCGTCCTTATTGGGAATACCACATATCGTATTCTGTATCAATAAAATGGACTTGGTAGATTATTCTGAAGAAAGATTCCACGAAATTAAAGCGGAGGCGGAAGCTTTTGCCGCTAAATTGAAAGTGAAAGATTTTCATTTCATGCCAATTTCAGCCCTGAAAGGCGACAACGTGGTGAACCGCTCGGAAGAAACACCTTGGTATGAAGGCCCAACTTTGTTGTATCTTTTGGAGAACATTCATATTGGCTCTGATGAGAACCTGATTGATTGCCGCTTCCCTGTACAATATGTGATTCGCCCTCAGTCTGATGAATTCCACGATTTCCGTGGCTATGCTGGTCAGGTGGCTGGTGGAGTCTTCAAAGTAGGAGATGATGTTGCAGTATTGCCTTCTGGATTTACTTCGAAAATCAAAACCATTGAGTTAAATGGCGAACAGTTTGAGGAAGCTTTCGCAGGAATGGCGGCAACTATTACCTTGGAAGATGAAATAGACATCAGTCGTGGTGATATGATTGTTCGAGTGAACAATCAGCCAGAATCTACGCAGGATATTGAGGCGATGGTTTGCTGGATGAACGAGAAAGGCATGACGCCAAATGGAAAGTACGCTTTGCGTCATACTTCAAGCGATGCGCGTTGTATGATCAAAGAGGTGGTTTACAAAATGGATATCAATACACTTCACCGTATGGAAGAAGACAAAACGGTAGGAATGAATGATATCGCTAAAGTGAAAATCCGTACGACAAAGCCATTGTTTATCGATAAATATGAAACCAACCGTCATACAGGTTCTTTCATTTTGATTGATGAGGCTACAAACGTTACTGTTGCGGCAGGAATGATGTTGTAAGCATTGATTTTTATATTGCTATTGAGAGCATCCCGCTTCTTGATAGCAACTACCCAAAGCCCGATAAGTGTTGTGAAGATACTTGTCGGGCTTTTTGTTTGAATTGATTTGAGCCTCCATGCAGGAGCGTCCAAGTAGGCGAGGAATTCTGACAAGTATATTTTTCATGGGAAAGACTTGTGGCTGAGGTCTCCAAAGCGGTGGGATTTAGATCATCACAAAAATAATCTCTGGACAATAAAATAAGCCCGTCCTATGCTTATGCGTCCCATTAATTTTTATTTCCATTGGGTTTGATTAAATTTACCGTCTAAAATATTGATTTGTATCGGTCTTGTGCCGTGAATGATAGATGATCTATGAAAGAGAAAGTTGAAGAGCTCAAAAAAGAGATCGAAGCCTATATTGTAGAGACTGCTGAGGAATTGGAGCAGTACAGAATGAAGTTTATTAGCCGTAAATCGGTTGTTGGTGATTTATTCAATGAACTGAAAACAGCCGACCAAGAGGTGAAACGCGAGATGGGCCGTACACTGAATGAGCTGAAAAACATCGCAACAAACCGATTTAAATCGTTTGTAGATGATTTGGAGACCAAAGAAGGCAGTGAGAAATTAGCCAATGTGCCAGACCTGACTTTGCCTCCTGTAGCAGACCAATTGGGCGCACAGCACCCAATTTTGGCCACTAAGGCAAGAATCATTGAGATTTTTGAGCGTATCGGATTCAACTTGTCGGAAGGTCCTGAGGTAGAAGACGACTGGCATAACTTCTCGGCATTGAACTTTCCTGAGAATCATCCTGCGCGTGAGATGCAGGATACTTTCTTTATTGAGCGTAACCCTGATATCGCATTGCGTACGCATACTTCATCGGTGCAGGTACGTGTGATGGAAAATCAGAAGCCTCCAATCCGTACCTTGTCTCCTGGTCGTGTATATCGTAATGAGGCGATTTCAGCACGTGCACACTGTGTATTCCATCAGGTAGAAGGTTTGTACATTGATGAGAATGTATCTTTCAAAGATTTGAAGCAGACGCTTTACCATTTTGTGAAAGAGCTTTTCGGAAAAGATACCAAAATCCGTTTCCGTCCTTCTTATTTCCCATTTACTGAGCCTTCTGTGGAGGTAGATATTTCATGTAATATCTGTAAGGGAAAAGGATGTAATATCTGTAAATATACTGGTTGGGTAGAAATCGGTGGTGCAGGTATGGTTGATCCTAACGTATTGACCTCTTCAAATATTGACCCTGAGAAATATTCAGGATTTGCTTTCGGGATGGGAATCGAGCGTATCACCATGTTGTTGTATCAGATCAACGATTTGCGATTGTTTACCGAAAACGATGTCCGCTTCCTGAAGCAGTTTAAAAATATAAAATAGGCAGGTCTTGTACTGCTTTCAAAAGACATCTCGGTTCGCTTGGATGTCTTTTTTTTTGAACATTATTTTTATTCCCATGAAGAAATTTTTGATTGTCCTATTTTTAGCCGTGGCCACTTTTATGCAAGCTTGTGGGCCTGACACTCAACAGGTAGGCTGGCCGTATAAGCGCGTTGAAAAGCGGTTAAACGTGAATAATTACCCAGAATTAACCAAACACAATGGCTTCATGTATTTAAATGATGTGGGGATCAAAGGGATTCTGTTGGTCAATAACAATGATGGGAGCTATCGGGCATTTGACAGGCTGTGTTCCTATTTTACAGAGCATGATTGCAAGGCTTTGGTAATGGATGAAGATACGGGTTATAGTCAGATCATAGACCCCAGCGAAGGGTGTCGATCACATTTCAGTCGCCAAGGTAGATATCTTTCAGGGCCTGCGTTAAATGATCTTTTACCCTATCAGGTTGCAGATGAAGGTAACGGTAACCTTCTTATTTACCGTTACTGATCGAAAACATGCTCAACAAAAAAGCCACATTAAAACCAAAAAATCGGTTTCAATGTGGCTTTTTTTTAGACCTTGAATTTCCTGTTTAATTACTTTTTACTGGCATTAAAAAGCTTTTCTTTTTCCTCTTTAGTGAGGCTTTCATAGCCATTGGCAGAGATTTTATCAAGAATTGAATCAATCACGGCCTGATCTACATCCATCCCTACATTGGGCTTGTTGTTATAGCGGTATTTGGTCTGAAACTCCGCTTTATGCGTTACTTTAATCTTCGAAGGTTTAGTAAACAAACTGTTCCACCAACCCCTGACTCCTGAGAAAATATCAGAAATATCGCCATTATGATTCCGCAGGCTGAGCACATAAATAAAACCAGCCAATGCTCCACCGATATGCGCAATATTTCCTCCAGCGTTTGCACCTGTGGTATCAGCAAGTGAAAACAACACATACACCAGTGCAATAAACTTTAAGCGCACCTCACCGAGTAAAAATAAATTTACCCGATAATTGGGAACGAGTGTCGCTGCACCAACCACTACGGCAAATACCCCTCCCGAAGCACCTAACATTTGGCTCAGAGCCACTTGTTCCGAGAAGAATGGAAGCGTATTAAAAAGTAACAGGTAAAATAAACCACCGACAACCCCACCGAGGCTATATAAAGTAATCAGCTTTCCCTGCCCTTTGAACTGAAGCAGGATACTTCCGAACCAATACAATACAAACATATTGATCAGCAGATGCAGTGGCGCTTCATGTAAAAAGAAGTAGGTGAAGATCGTCCACGGTCGGTAAATGAAAGTATGAATATCAGCAGGAAGCATTAAGTAGGACATCATCTCTACATAAACCTGATGATATCCGGCTAATGTCATGACTACCTTCGTGAGGATTACTGCGATAAATACTGCTACATTGACGATAATCAATTGCATTAGCCCATTATTGGGGCGATTCCAGGAATTCTTTATTTCGTTAAATATACCGTTCATTTTAGTGCTTTTCTTACAACAAGATTAACGCAGAATCATTCTGTCGGTTCGATTCTGCGGGGCAAGCTTTAATAAAAACTGCCATGTTGCTTTTTCCACTGTCGTAATATAATAAATCCAACAATCATCCCGGCGATATGCGCAAAGTGAGCAACATTATCTCCCGGCGATTGATTGACGCCCCTGAAGAGTTCATAGGCCCCATACATGAGGGCAAAATACTTTGCTTTGATGGGGATAGGGGGGAACAGTAACATGAGTTCGAGGTTGGGGAACATCATGCCGAAAGCGAGGATAATACCGAAAATAGCGCCTGAAGCTCCAATAAGCTGGAAACGGTCCCTGCTTGCTTTGTAAACCTCACTCACCTTAAACATGATCCGTTTGCTGTCTCTTTCAAAATTAGACTGGCTGGCGCCTTGTTCGCTGTAGTCATAATAAAGATCGCGCAGACCAGGAATATTGATATAATTATCAGCATGCCGATCAAGTATGTCCACCACATCATTGTATTGTTGGGGTGTGGGATGTTCAATAGAAAGGTAGGAGTTGATGTTTTTATTGACATACATAGATTCCACAGAACCCGCACCGGCATAAAGAATCCCGGCACCTATACCACAGGCCATATAATAAATAAGGAATTTTTTTGGTCCCCACACCTGTTCCAATAGCGGGGCGAGAAAAAACAGCCCGAGCATGTTGGAGGCGATATGCCAGAAGCCTCCGTGCATAAACATATAAGTGATCACCTGAAAAGGAAGGAACCACTGGCTGTTCAGATAGCGAAGGGCACCATAGTTGGTGATCAGGTTAGAAAGTGGGGTGTGGATGACACTGGTTAGAATATATACTGCGATATTGATCAGCAGCAGGTTTTTCACCATAGGAGTGATTCTTCCCATCATATAAATTATCTTTTTGAATTTACAATATTTACGGATGTCCGTCTGTAGAATTCAAATGTAAATAATATAATTTACAAAAGGAGGGATAAAGTGTTTTTGTGGCAGCAGGGACGCCGCAGGCAACGTCCGTACAGCTGCTGTCTTACTTAAAGAAACCCGCCATGCGGTCCCCATCGAGTACCGTATAGGTTTTTTGTCCATTGGGGGCATAGTTCGGGTTTGCGCAGGCAAACAGTTGCTCGAGCAGGTTTCTCATCTCTTCGATGGTCAGTTTTGTGCCATTTTTTATCGCTGACCGACGGGCAATTGCGCGGGCAATGTTATCCTGTCGGTTCAGGGAAAGGTCTTGCTGATTTTGTTTGTACTGCTCAAGCAAGCCCTCAAAAAGCGCTTGTTCACCGCTGCCGTGGGTATTGCAGTCGCAGGGGATGCCGTTAAGGCTAATCATGTTTTGCTCACGAAGTTCAAAATCAAAGCCGAGGTAACGAATTTCATCTTCAAGATCCATCACCAGATTGTAGTCAGCGGCATTGAGTTGAATACTCTGAGGAAATAGAAATTGCTGAGAGGAGCCTGTTTTAGTAACCAGTGTCGCTGCGTATTTTTCATACAGAATGCGTTCATGTGCCGCTTGCTGATCAATGAGCATCAGCCCTGTTTTCGAAGGCAAACCAATAAACTGATTCAGTACCTGAAAAGGGCTCAGGGAATCTTCCGTATTGAAAAACTCCGAACTCAGGCGGTCTTTTTTTCGCAACTGATTGGCGGCGCTTTCAAAAGTAATCGCCCCTGTTTGTTCCTGTCCGCGAGATTGGAAAGTCCTGGTTTCAAAATTGTTATCCGTATTTTCCGAACGCCCAGTCGTTGGCTGGTAAGTGGACGGTGTGTTGTCGCTCTGTTCAAACATCTGTTCCCATTGCTGGCTTTTCCCCGGGGAAGGCCTGAACACATCGGCTTGCTCACTGGAAGGGGAAGCCGCAGAGGAAAATCCTTTCAGAAAGGTTTTGGGTTCCTCACGTGGAATAACGGGCGTATCATCCTGTCCTTTGGTACTGATCATCTCTTTGTCAAGTTCCTCGGGGTTGAGGTCGATATTCAGTAGGGGTGTGAAATTGACGTTACTGTCAAAATCAAGGGCAGGAGCCAGGTGATGCGCACCAATGGCCTGACGAACGGTTGCCTGCAAAATGGCATATACCGTTTTTTCATCATCAAACTTAATCTCTGTTTTGGTCGGGTGCACATTGATGTCAATCTGCTCAGGGTCCATCTCCAGAAAGATGACATAAAATGGGTAAGTATCTTTGTTCAGCAGGCCGTCATAAGCATTCGTAATGGCATGGTTCAGGTAACTGCTTTTTATAAAGCGGTTATTCACAAAGATAAATTGCTCGCCACGGGTTTTTTTTGCCCCCTCGGGTTTCCCTACATAGCCCGATACTTTTAAATGTGGTACCTCTTCTTCCATAGGGACCATCTGGCTGCGGTAATTTTTACCGAAAATATTGACGATGCGCTGCGAAAGCTTCGTGCGTGGCAGCTTGAAAATCTCCCGCTCGTTGAGGTTCAGCGAGAAGGCCACATCAGGGTGTGCCAGTGCGAGGCGCTGAAAATCTTCAATAATATGTTTCTGCTCTACCTGGTTACTTTTTAGAAATTTTCGGCGTGCAGGAACATTGAAGAATAAGTTCTTGATCGCAAAAGAGGTGCCCACAGCGGTGGCTACCGGTGTTTGCTCCTTAAATTCAGCGCCTTCATTAATAATAAGTGTTCCTACTTCATCCTCGGCCTGCCGAGTTTTCAGCTCCACCTGAGATACGGCGGCAATAGAAGCGATCGCTTCGCCACGAAACCCCATGGTGCGAATAGAAAATAGGTCTTCCGAAGAGGTAATCTTGGAGGTCGCATGCCGCTCAAAACTCATGCGCGCATCCGAAGGGCTCATCCCATTACCATTGTCAATGATCTGAATGAGGGATTTTCCTGCATTTTTTACGATCACCTGAATGGCGGTGGCATGGGCATCAATCGCATTTTCTACCAACTCTTTAACTACGGAGGCAGGGCGTTGAACGACCTCACCCGCAGCAATTTGGTTGGCTAATGCGTCAGGAAGAAGTTTGATAATATCAGACATGCAATGTGGACCTTAAAAGATTAATCAGTAGGAATAGGGCAAATTTAAAGGATTCCTTTGACTTTTAGGTAAATGTAGGCAGCAATAAAAATTCCGAAGAAATAAAATGCCCAATCGCCGTAGAACCAGTAGATCAGTACAGAGCTGATCAGCCCAATGACCATCAGCCCCTGCGCCATCCCAGCACGTACTGGGCTGTTTTTTTTGCGGTTGCGCTGAAAGCCCTCCCGAATCGAGGACGCATAGGCGGCATCTGACTCTCCCCTGGCCTCACGGGCCATTTGTTGCTCAACAATTCGGCGCCGTTCTTCCACATGCTCCTTTACGGGATCATAATAGCGGGGCTTAACATTGAATTGTTGATGCTTCGGAATTTTAAACAGAGAAGGAAGTTTCATGACATTTTTTACATTTAATGGCCGGATGCAAAATTAATGATTTTGATTTGAAGTTATATCATCGCATTTTCGCTTCCAACCGTAAAATTAGCGGATATTTCATTTTAGGTCAAAATCTCAACCCCCTGATGTTGAAAAAAGTTACTTTATTTCTCTTTACCCTGATCATATCGCATGGCTATTTGTTCGCTCAGCCCACTGAAGCACAAAAACACTGGGCCGACAGCGTTTACCAACACATGAGTCCAAAGGAAAGAATTGGGCAGTTGTTTATGGTGGCTGCCTATTCCAACCAAGGAAAGCCCGAGCAGCAGATGGTCGAGCGGCTCATCAAACAGTACCATGTCGGTGGACTGATATTCTTTCAGGGTGGACCTGTTCGTCAGACAAACCTGCTGAATCATTATCAGTCGGTCAGTAAAACGCCACTATGGGTCGGGATGGATGCCGAGTGGGGTGTCTCGATGCGACTTGATAGTGTTCCCGCTTTTCCCCGCCAAATGACTTTGGGCGCCATGCCGCAAAGTGAACTTGTGCATGAGATGGGCGCCGTGGTGGCCGATCAGTTCAAAGCCCTGGGAATGCAGATTGATTTTGCGCCTGTGGCTGATGTGAATGTTAATCCCAAAAACCCTGTGATCGGTACGCGTTCCTTCGGGGAGAATACCCATAATGTGGAAAGTAAAACCATCGCTTATATGCGAGGGCTGCAAAGCAATGGGATTATTGCCAATGCCAAGCATTTTCCTGGACATGGCGATACGGGTAAGGACTCTCATTATGCTTTGCCAGTTATTCCTTATGGCCGCACACGGCTCGATGAGGTGGAGCTGAAGCCTTTCCGCGGACTCATTCAAGCGGGGGTGGAAAGCATAATGGTGGGGCATCTGGAGTTGCCTAAAATTGATGGGCGCAAGAACCGTCCCGCATCATTATCAGATAAAATAATCAAGGGAATTTTAAGGGACGATCTGCATTTCGATGGACTGGTGTTTACCGATGCGTTGAACATGCATGCCGTATCGGATAATTTTAGTCCGGGGCAGGCGGAAGTACTTGCCTTGCAGGCGGGAAACGACGTCCTGTTATTTCCTGCCAATGTCGCCAAAGGAGTTACGGCCATTGAAAAAGCCCTCGCAGATGGCACACTGGATTCTGTAGAGGTGGCCCACAAGGTTAAAAAGATTTTGCTCGCCAAGGCAAAGGCGGGCCTGAACGACTGGCAGCCCCTGCCAACCGATGGGTTGGTAGAAAGGCTCAATACGCCAAAAGTTAAAGCCCTCCGCTATAAAATGTATGAACAGGCCGCCACCCTGGTCACTAACAAAGACAATTACCTGCCGATTCAGGTGCTGGACACCACCAAATTTGCCTATTTGGGGCTTAACAGCAATACAGGGCATAATACTTACTACAAATACCTGAACAGGTATATTGAGTTCGATGGCTACCATCTCGGGAAAAAGGCTACCTCTGCACAGATCAGGAGTATGGAGGCAAAGCTAAAAACCTATGGAACCATTGTGGTTGGCATTCACCACATGAGTCGTAAGGCGAGTCAGCGGTATGGCATCAATCGGGAAGAACAAATGATGATCGAACGGCTTCAGCTTGCTGGGCACCGCGTGGTGGTCACCGTATTTGGCAACCCTTATGCCGTACAGTTTATGGGCGATGCTGAGCACCTCATTTGTGCCTATGACGATGTGGAGGAAGCGCATCAGGCAGCAGCAGCCTTAATTTTTGGAGCGATTCCCGCCAAAGGGAAGCTGCCCGTTTCTGCGGGGCCCAAGTTCCCCGCTGGTACAGGGCTGGGGACGCAAAATCTGCGTCGGCTCAGATGCGGGAACCCTGAGTCGGAAGGAATGGACAGCCAGATATTAAACAAGATTGACAGTGTCGCTGCCGAGACTATTAAGCAAAAAGCAGCACCAGGAATGCAGATTTTGGTGGTCAGAAATGGTAGTATTGTCTTTGATCGTGATTATGGCTATCAGACTTATGCAAAAAAAGTGAAAGTACAGGAAGATGTAGTGTATGATTTGGCCTCGGTAACCAAGGTGGCGGCCACCACGCAGGTGCTGATGTATTTGTATCAGCAAAACCTGATCGACCTCGATAAAAAGGCTTCCTACTATTTGCCAGAACTCAAAGGCTCCAATAAGGAAGACCTGATCATCCGCGATATCATCAGCCATCAGGCTGGGCTGTTTCCTTATTACCCTTTCTGGGACAGCACCATGGTGGCCAAGCGCATTGATCCCAAATACTATTCCGTCAAAAAAATAAAAGATTACGATGTGCCCGTAGCCAAAGGGGTTTTTGGGCGCCACTCATTGCCAGATTCCCTCTGGCATTGGGCAATTAATTCTCCGCTGCGCGAAAAACCTGCGGACCGCCTGAACAAGCCTTACGATTACCGCTATTCGGATATTGGCATGTACATCATGTACCAGCTGGCTTCCAAATTACTTTCAGAACCGATGGAGGAATTTGTGATGAACAACTTCTATGAACCTCTCGGGGCTTCCACTTTATGTTTCAACCCAAAGCGGAAATTGCCTCTTTCAAGAATTATCCCTTCGGAGAAAGATGACTTCTTCAGGCATGAGGAATTACGGGGCGATGTGAATGATCCGCATGCCGCCATGCATGGAGGGGCCTGGGGACATGCGGGCCTTTTTGGCGATGCCATTGATCTGGCAAAGCTCATGCAGATGAACCTGCAAGGAGGTTCCTTCGGAGGGGTGCGGTACTTTATGCCTGCGGTCATTGATACCTTCACCGCACAGCAATACACGCTCAACCGACGCGGGTTGGGCTGGGACAAACCCCACCTGGAAGACCCCATGATGAGTTCCGCCTCGCGCTATGCAAGCCGCGATTCCTACGGGCATTCGGGCTTTACAGGGACGTTGGTTTGGGTAGATCCCCAATACGATTTAGTGTATATTTTCTTATCAAATAGAACCTATCCAACCTCTCGTAACAAAAAATTAGTTACCTTAAATATTAGACCCACGATTCAAGATTTTATCTACAAATCTATTACAGATCAGCAGATTACAGATCTTTACGACAATAAACTGTAAACATGAAAATAGGAATAGTATGTTATCCTACATACGGCGGCAGCGGAGTCGTTGCCACCGAACTTGGGAAAGCACTTTCACTCGAAGGACATGAAGTCCATTTTATTACCTATTCGCAACCACGCCGACTGGATTTCTTTAACGAGAACCTGTATTACCACGAGGTAGGGGTGCGTTCCTATCCGCTTTTCAAATACCCACCCTATGAGTTGGCCCTGGCCTCCAAACTGGTCGATGTGGTGAAATATGAGCAGCTGGATATTCTACACGTACATTATGCCATTCCGCATGCTTCTGCAGCATTTATGGCCAAGCAGATTTTGGCGACCGAGGGCATTTCTATTCCAGTGGTGACCACCCTGCACGGTACCGACATCACTTTGGTAGGAAAAGACCCCACCTATACGCCCGTAGTTACTTTCAGTATCAATGCTTCTGATGGCATCACGTCGGTTTCTGATGATCTGCGAAAAGACACCCTCAGCCATTTCGATATTCAGAAGCCCATCGAGGTGATTCCCAATTTTATTGATCTGGAACGCTTCAAGAAGCAACCCAAAGAACACTTCAAAACCGCCATTTGCCCTAATGGGGAAAAATTGCTGGTGCACACCTCGAACTTTCGTTCCGTAAAGAGGGTCAATGATGTGATTCGGGTTTTTGACCAGGTGCGAAGATCCATGCCCTGTAAATTACTGATGGTGGGTGATGGCCCCGACCGCCCAGAAGCGGAAGCCCTCTGCCGTAAGCTCGGTACCTGTGCGGATGTCCGTTTCCTCGGAAAACTCGATGCCGTGGAAGAGGTCCTTTCTGTCGCCGATTTATTCCTGATGCCTTCCGAAAAAGAAAGCTTTGGATTGGCCGCTCTTGAAGCTATGGCCTGCGAAGTGCCCGTTTTGTCGTCTGATGCTGGGGGAATTCCCGAGCTGAACAAAGATGGCTATTCGGGTTATTTATCTCCGATAGGCGATATCGACGATATGGTGGAGAAGGCTAAAAAGATCCTCGATGATGACCACCTGCCGACTTTTAAAGCCAATGCACTTGCCCGTGCCAAGGAGTTTGATATTTCGAATATTCTGCCTAAATATGAGGCTTACTATCAGCAGGTATTGGCAAACTATAAAAAGTAAGTGCACCTTAGGGCGTGTTTATCAATTTATTACCTATCTGAAATTCGGATAATTGGAGTTGATTTTGAACTATTTTCAGCAATACTATTCGCTCAAAATATTCCTTCAGCATTGCTACAATACTCCAAATTTTAAGTTTTAAACACGCGCTTCATTGAAGCGGTACGCTAAACCCTAAATGCCGTAACAAGCAAGGACACTTCAGCAGTAAAAAAAATAACGATATAGCAGTGATAAAAGCAGTAATCTTTGATATGGATGGCCTTCTGATTGATTCAGAGCCATTGTGGAGGGAAGCGATGATTTCCATTTTTAATCAATTGGGCGTGCCCATGACCTGGGAAATGGCCCTGCAAACCATGGGGCTTCGCATGGATGAAGTGATTGCCTACTGGCAACGGAAGTACCCCTGGCGGGACCGTACCATTGAAGAAGTGAATGCCGACATTCTTGCTGAAGTAGATCGGCTGGTGTGGGAAAAGGGCGGCACAATGCCTGGTGTTGAAAAGACCATCGCCTTTTTTCATAAGCAGGGGATACCTATGGCGCTGGCTTCCTCCTCGCCAATGTCTTTGATTACTTCTTTTGTCAAGAAAATGGGAATTGCCGACGATCTGACGGTGATGCGTTCAGGGATGCAGGAGGAGTACGGCAAACCACACCCTTCGGTGTTCATCAATACGGCCAAAGCAATGGGCGTACTGCCCGAAGAATGCCTGGTTTTTGAGGATTCTTTTTACGGCTTGGTGGCCGCAAAAGCAGCGAAGATGACAGCCATAGGAGTGCCTGAGGCAGAATTAAAGGATCAGCCGCGATTTCAGGTGGCAGATGTGTTGCTGGACTCGTTGACCGATTTTAGTGAGGAGGTTTTTGAGCAGTTGAATAAATAAATGGGTATTATTTTACTTTATGTTTTCCGCGGGTGCAAAGCCGTGGTAAATAAGTAAAAGAAATATTATTTTGTTGGTGCATTGTGTTTGAACCCATGTAGACCAACGACATTCCACCTAACGACTTCTGAAAAAATAAACAATACACCATGAGTATAAACAGACGATCAAAATTCTTAATGGGAGGGCTGGCGGTATTGCTCTTTGGCGCTTATTTCATAGGGCCCCAAAGTCCCAAGCCTAAGCTCGATCCGAAAATCAAGCTTTTGCCTGATATGCAGCCCTCTGAAGTGGAGGCTGTGGTGAAAAAAGCCGAAGCGGCGGTGCCAAATATCAAACCGAACAATGAGGCTGAAATTGTCTGGGCAAACGACAGCCTGAAGGAAAAAACGGAATGGTGTGTGGTGTACCTGCATGGCTTTTCAGCAAGTAAATATGAAGGGAACCCTACCCACCGCGATTTTGCCAAAAGATTCGGTTGCAACCTCTACCTTGCACGATTGCAGGCGCATGGGGTGGCTTCGGAGAATGAACTGAAGGACCTGGCTCCTGAAGGCTTGGTGAATTCCGCTAAACGTGCCATCGCCATTGGGCACCAGCTGGGCAAGAAGGTGTTGCTGATGAGTACCTCTACGGGGGGGACGCTGGCCTTGTACCTTGCGGCAAACAATCCCGATTTGGTGGATGGTTTGATCTGTTATTCTCCCAATGTGGACATCGTTGATAAATCATCGATTTTGCTGACAAAACCCTGGGGGCTTCAAATTGCCCGTTTGGTGTTGGGAGGCAAATATCGCGAAGACAAGGGCAGCACCAAGGAAGTGGATCGGTACTGGAATAAAAAATACCGCATCGAGGCGCTGGTGGCTCTGCGTTCACTCATGGATGCTACCATGACCAAGAAAACTTTCGAGAAGATTAAGCAACCGACATTTGTGGGTTACTACTATAAAGATAAAGCGCATCAGGACCCCACGGTGGACGTGGCTTCTGTACTGAAAATGTATGATCAGCTTGGAACTTCGGAAGCCCTTAAGCAAAAGGTGGCTTTCCCCAATGCAGGTAATCATGTAATTGCGGGGCGCAGTTTCAGTAAAGATGTTGAAGGGGTTGAAAAGGCCTCTTTTGAGTTTGCGGAAAAAATACTGAAAATGAAGCCCGTTGAACTGACGGCTTTAAACTGAAAACACTGATCAAGAATAAAAAAAGGCCTCCGTAATGGGGGCCTTTTTTTGTCTGCATTTACCACCTTGCTCACAAGGATTCGCTGTCGGTATTTCGTTTCAGGCTGAAAACAAGGGTGTCAGGATTCATGGCAGTGAAAACACCCACGCCACCACTGATGTTGGAGTAATTCGGGTCGATACTTCCTGTGTTTATTCCTCCCTGAAAATAACGGACAAACTCATCGGAACAGGAGGCCACCACCAGCTCATATTCGCCCAGTTTTTCAAGGTAAGCCCCATCAATAAACAGGGAATCTGAAGCGGAGACCCCACAAGGTAAATCCACATCGCTCGCCCAATAGTCTTCATCATAAATATACTCCCCTTCCTCGGGGCGTTTCATCTGATAGTAATAATACTGCCCACTGGCTTTCTCAACATAAATTTGCAGTGCCGTCGCCCTCTGGTATGCTCTCGCCTCCATGAAAGTGTGAAATTGATCTTTGTAAAGCTCGGTGCTGTCAATCAGCGCAACGGATCCAAGTGCTTCAGGCATGGTGGCTGTGGAGGTCAGGGAGCCATCCAGTGCCACAACTTCAAATACTGAGGCTTCATTCGCAGGGAGGGTATTTACGGACTGAAAGTGCCCAGAGTCAAGGTGGATCAAGGCATAATCCTCGCCATCAACACGCAGTGAAGGGTTGATATTTGAAGGAAACTGAGGCAGTGAATCGTAATAATCATAATAGGCGAATTGTAAGTTGGCTTTCTGATTGGGGTACAGATAGGTCTGCAGGGTCATGATGGAAAAATCAGACTCCTCTACCTGCTGGCAGGCAGTAAACAGAAGGCAGGAAATGATCAGTAAATAGCGCATAGTTAGAATTTCAGATTGATGAAAAAGTTTGGCGTGAAGCCCAGGGTGTTCACTTCCGTTTCGATGAGTTCCCCCTCTACAATGTCGTATTGCTTATACCATACATTATCCCGATTGTAAAGATTGAAGAAGGTAATGCCCACATCAAGGGCAGAACGGCGACTCAGCTTCCATTCATGCGTGATGGAGACATCAAGACGGTGGTAGTCGGGCAGGCGGTATTCATTTTTATCCGACAGAATGGGGTGGTAATCCAGGCTGCCATCCGGCAGGGTGGAGGTGTAACTGCCCAGTACAGCGGTATAGGGTTTGCCTGTTCCGTAGATCCACGAGCCCGCGAAAATCCAGCTGTTCCATTTATAATTCCCCACCATTTTAAATTCATGGGTCTGATCGTGCAGCGCATAGAATGGCTGATCCGTCAGTTCTGGAAAATCATAAACGACCTGGGAGAGGGTGTAGCCCACCCAGCCCGTGAAATTCCCTGCCTTTTTCTGAAGCAACAATTCCATTCCCTGTGTGTAGCCCGTTCCCTGATAGAAATTCTCCTCGCCAATATCGATCGATCCGCCTGGTCGGCCTGAATTTGCAGGACCTGCGGAACTGTATTCTGAAAGGCCATCAATGGTTTTATAAAAAAGCTCGGCATCCAGTACCAAATTATTCCATTCATGGGTAAGGCCCAAAAGGTAATGGGTCGATTGCCCCACAGGGAGATGGTCGCCGTCGGCAATCAGCCAGAATTCCCGTGGGCGGTCGTCAATATTGTCTCTGGTAATGCGACTGCTGAATTGATAGTAATTGCCCACAGCACCTTTAAGGTGGGTGTTCGGGGCGATCTTCAGCCGGGCAGAGAGCCGTGCGGAAGAATAAAACTGATCAGTAATATCGTAGTAGGTTGTTCTCAGCCCTCCTGTCAGGCTAAGGGCACTGCCAATCTTCCATTCATCCTGTAGGTAGAAAGCAAAAGTATTCCCCTGAAGCTGATGGTCGGCATAGGTGGTGTCCTGATTGTACCATTCGTATTGCGCACGGTTAAAATCGATTTGTGAACCCATTTTTAACTGATGTCGGTCACTGAGGTTATAATCAAAATCCCATTGCAGGCGCAAATCTTCAATACTGTTGTTTTCAATATCCATTGGAGGCTCTTCCTCGTTTCGTCCCACATTGGCACTGCGTTCGCGGTTGTTGAAGTACTGCGAATAGCTCAAATTCAGGGAAGAAAATAAGCGGTGATTCCACTGGCGGTTCCATTGCATATTACTGCCGATGTTTCCCCAGTAGTTTTCATCAATTGCTGAAATATCGACGGACTCGGTTCCTGGCCTCGAAATACTGAAGGAACGGGAGTTGTCCATATTATCTTTCCCCTGATAGTAGCTAAAAGAAAGCTGATCTTTCTCCCCCAACTGGTGACTCACTTTGGCATTTAAATCCCAGAAATACAAGGAAGGCTGAGATTGCACACGACCACCGCCGCCACCACCACCAGGCCGTCCGCCTCCTGGTCCACCACCCGGAGGAGTTGGCGCAACGGTATTGCCATTGTCGTAAACATCATTGATATTATTGAACAAAGAGGACTGAAATGAACGTCGGAAGGCAATAAGGGCACTGCCTTTTCCATTGTTGATCGGCCCATCGAGTAAAGCACTTGCACTGAGTCCACTCAGGTTGACATTCCCCTGCCAGTATTCAGCATTTCCTTTCTTTCCAGTGATATCCACGACAGAGGACATTTTGCCGCCATAAGGAACACCAAAGCCGCCTTTGTAAACCTGAACATCCTTCAGGGCCTGTGTATTGAAAGCCGAAAAGAAGCCATAAAGGTGATCGACATGGAAAATAGGGATGTGATCCAGTAAGATCAGGTTTTGATCTGGCGTTCCTCCGCGCACATAAAGCCCACTACTTGTTTCGTTGGTGCCGCTAATACCTGGCAGAAGCTGAAGCGATCGGAAAATATCCTTCTCGCCCAACGACGGAAGCCCCCGTAACTGTGCTGGGGAAATTGCCATTCGGCCAGGCTCGCCAGAGAGCTTCATAATCTGGTTTTCTTTGAAATCGGAAATCACCACCTGCTCAAGTTCCATGGCATCGTTCTCCATCAGGATGGTCACATGATTATTTTTGATGCGCTCGGGGGTGAGTTTGTAATTGACCGTCTGGTAGCCGAGGTATTTCACCAAAAGTGTTACCGTGTCCGAAGCAACATTTTTGAGGTTGAACAAGCCCTCGAGGTTGGTTGTGCTGCTCACCTTGCCCGTACCATAAGCAAATTGTATGGTTGCATAGGGCAGGGGCTCCCCCGTTACGAAGTCCTTGACGGTACCCAATAAGGAGAAATTGCTTCGTGTGGCGTCTATCTGATCCAGGGCATTAATCTTCACATCTGTTTTCCTGATGACCAGCGTGCGGTCTGCCATCAGTTTATAATGGAAGTCAGTCCCTTCAAATAAATCATCCAAAACCTCCTTGATGGGTGCTTTTCGATAGAATTTCATATCCGTAAGTTCGTCGGAGAAAATCTTCTCAGGGCCATCTTTACGAAGGTTTTTATGAACGATAAGGTGCTGGAGAATTTGGTTTTTTGTTCGTCCCAGGTAATTGTGGGTAACTTTTATCTTTTGATCGATCGGTGTTTTCTGGGCAAACCCCATTATAGGGATCAATAGGCTGAGGCACGAAAAAGTGGCCAATGTTAAAAAGCGATACATATATTGATAGTGTGGTTGAATTTGGACTCAAAACTATCGGAATGCTTTCAAGGGAGTGAAATTTTTCAACCAACGTTCGCCGAAAGCCTATCAACGGCGCATTTGTGGAGGTGCTTCTTTTGCGGAAGGGAGGAATGTAACCCGTTTGTAAACAAAAAAAGCCGATCAAAAAGATCGACTTTCAATGTGATTCGGCTGGGGTTCGAACCCAGGACCCTCTCCTTAAAAGGGAGATGCTCTACCAGCTGAGCTACCGAATCGTGTGTGTTAACACGGATTTATTAGGTTGTGATTCGGCTGGGGTTCGAACCCAGGACCCTCTCCTTAAAAGGGAGATGCTCTACCAGCTGAGCTACCGAATCGTGCGTTGTTACGCAAGTATTATTTTGGAGTGATTCGGCTGGGGTTCGAACCCAGGACCCTCTCCTTAAAAGGGAGATGCTCTACCAGCTGAGCTACCGAATCGTGCGTTATTACGCAAGTATTATTTTGGAGTGATTCGGCTGGGGTTCGAACCCAGGACCCTCTCCTTAAAAGGGAGATGCTCTACCAGCTGAGCTACCGAATCAATTATTGGTCTGAAATATGACTAAAGAGAGGCAGAAAAAGTTATGCCAATCTGTGATCTTTACAGAAATTTATTTCTGTGATTCGGCTGGGGTTCGAACCCAGGACCCTCTCCTTAAAAGGGAGATGCTCTACCAGCTGAGCTACCGAATCTGAGATGAAAAATAGAAAGCAATAAAAAATCCGAGGCTTATTTCGGATTCTGAGATCAATACATCATATTTGAAGCAGTGATCGTTTTGTTTCGATCTTTCCGTAATTGGAATGCAAATGTAGTAGGTTAGTCTTTAAACGCAAAGTTTGGTGAAGAAAATTATTTTGTTTTTGACAGTTTTTTTTGGTGTGTTTTCGCAATCGTTTGGAAAACAATCGGATAATGAACAGTTAGCAAAAGCGGACAGTTTGTTCGCTCAGAAGCACTACACGGAGTCTTTTGAATTATATCAAGAATTAGTTTTTGATAAGCAATTAGTGAGTAATTCAATGTTATTGAAAATGGCGTTCATCAAAGAGGGGATGAAGGATTATGGGGCGACGATGTATTTTCTGAATAAATATTATGATCGGACACTCGATCAGGGGGTATTGAAAAAAATGGACACTTTAGCCAAGAATGCACAGCTTCAGGGTTATGAATTTGGCGATCGTGCTTATTTTTCAAACTTATATCAACAATATTATGACTTATTTAATGTCTTAATTTTCTTGATATTATCCTTATTGTTGGCGGGGTTTTTGTACTACAACAATAAATCAGTAACGGCGAAGTGGTCATTTGTTGCGGCTTCCTGGGCACTGATTCTCTTTTGGGGCCTTGAGCTCAACATTAAAGTTGATGGCCACCGTGCCATTGTATCTTTTCCGAAAACGGCCATGCTTGATGCCCCTTCAGCAGGTGGGGATGTAGTCGGGATGATTGGTGCAGGCCACCGTGTAGAGGTTGTTGGGCATCAGGATGTGTGGACGAAAATTTTGTGGGAAGGGAAAGCGGTTTATGTGAAAGATCATAACCTTCAATTGCTGTAATTCAGCGTATAATAAGCATCATCAATCTAAAAAAATACGACCATGAAAAAACACCTCTTCCTAAGTCTTGTGCTTTGCCTGTTGGCAGCCGTTACTTTCGGGCAAAACCGCAGAGCAACGCAGGCGCAATCGTATCTTGTTCAGAAAACATGGAAAATAGTTCGAGTGGACGGCCGTGTAGATGACCGCTTCCAGATGGGAGAAAAGATCAATTTTCATCATGATGGCAAATTTTACATCGAGAGTGTTAATGATCCTTATTCGCACGGTACCTGGGTACTTGATGGCAAATATCTGGTGCTGCAATATCAGGATGCCGAGCATCACGCGACAATGTCTGAGCGTATGCAGGTGAAGAAAATTAAGGCAGATCAGCTGGTGCTTAAGACGTACAAGCTGAAAGAAAAGGGATGGGAAAAGCATACGCTTTACCTGCGCTAAACAACCGCAGAGCCATTGAGTTAAGGCCTGAAAAAATACAGTGGGTGTTTAAAACTTGAAATCTGTGCGGGAAATTTGGCGATGCTATTGTTGAAAATTTATTCAGCATCAATTTCCAGTAGTCTGAATTTTCCGAAGGATGATCAATTTTTAAACGCGTGCTCAACAATCTAAGCAAAAGAAAAGCCTGAAGAACCATGTTGTCCTTCAGGCTTTTTTTAGTGATTCGCAATTTTATTTTTTAAGCTTCTGCCTCTGCATATTCACTTACAGGGATGCAGGAACACATCAAATTACGGTCGCCAAAAGCGTTGTCAATTCTTCTGACAGAAGGCCATATTTTAGCTTCCTTAAGGTATGGCAGTGGGTAGCCCGCCTTCTCGCGGCTGTATGGCATCTCCCAGTTGTCATTCAATACCAGGGCCTGCGTATGTGGTGCGTTTTTCAGCACGTTATTTTCCGCCTCGGCTTTTCCGTCTTCAATTTCTTTTACCTCCTGACGAATCGCCACCATAGCATCGCAGAAACGATCCAGTTCTTCCAAAGATTCAGACTCCGTAGGCTCGATCATCAGTGTGCCTGCAACAGGGAAAGAAACCGTTGGTGCATGGAAACCATAATCAATCAGTCGCTTGGCGATATCCTCAACTTCAATGCCGATTGTTTTAAACTGACGACAATCAAGGATCAGTTCATGGGCATTGCGGCCATTAGCGCCAACATACAATACCGGGAAATGGTCTTTTAATCTGGACTGAATGTAATTGGCATTCAGAATGGCCAATTTAGTAGCGTTCGTTAAGCCCTCGCTGCCCATCATGGCAATGTAAGCATAAGAAATCGCCAATACACCAGCCGAGCCCCAAGGTGCAGAAGAGATGGCTGTAATGGCTTTCTCGCCACCTGCAAGATCCGTTAATGGGCTTCCAGGAAGGAAAGGTACCAATTGTTCAGCAACACAGATTGGGCCAATGCCTGGTCCGCCACCACCATGAGGAATGGCAAAAGTTTTATGAAGGTTCAGGTGGCAAACATCCGCACCGATATTGGCAGGGGAGGTTAAGCCCACTTGTGCGTTCATGTTGGCACCATCCATGTAAACCTGTCCGCCATTCTCATGAATGATGTTACAGATTTCAATGATTGATTCTTCATAAACCCCGTGCGTAGAAGGGTAAGTAACCATCAGTGCTGAAAGGTTTTCCTTATTCGCTTCCGCTTTTTCACGCAAATCCGCTACGTCGATATTACCCGCATCATCACATTTCACCAAAACGATCTTCATTCCTGCCAAAGCAGCTGAGGCAGGGTTGGTGCCGTGTGCAGAAGTAGGGATGATACAGATATTTCGGTGGTGATCGCCACGGTCTTCGTGATAGGCCTTAATGACCATCAGTCCTGCGAATTCACCCTGTGCGCCAGAGTTGGGCTGAAGGGAGGTGCCTGCAAAGCCTGTGATTTCATTCAGCCAGCCTTCGAGGTTTCGGAAAATCTCAAAATAACCTTCTGTTTGGTTGGCAGGCGCAAAAGGGTGAATGCTTGCCAGCGATGGCCAGGTGATCGGAATCATCTCTGCGGTAGCATTCAGCTTCATGGTGCAGGAGCCCAGCGAAATCATCGAGTGGGCAAGAGAAATATCTTTATTTTCAAGGCGCTTCATATAGCGAAGCAATTCGTGTTCTGAGCGGTAAGCATGGAACACCGGGTGTGTCATGTACTCAGAGCTGCGCTTGAACTGATCAGCCCAGGAGATTTCCAGCTGATCGGCGGCAGCGGTCAGGTCGAAGGATTTCACATCGGCCTGTGCAGCTTCAGCAAAAATAGTCAGGATATCCTGAACGTCTTCAAGCGCTGTGGTCTGGTTAACGGCAATGCCGATGAAATTTTCGGCATAGCGGAAGTTGATGCCCGCCTTTTCAGCCAGGGTGCGTACAGTCGCTATTTGCGCAGCAGTGGCTTCAATTTTGATGGTATCGAAATAGGCGCCATTCAATTGCTTAAAGCCGAAAGCTTCTACCCCTTTTGCAATCAGCTGAGTGTGTCCGTGTACGTTGGTGGCGATGGTCTTAATGCCTTCAGGTCCGTGATAAACGCCATACATTCCCGCAATAACGGCCAATAAAACCTGTGCGGTGCAAATGTTGGAAGTTGCACGCTCTCTTTTGATATGTTGCTCGCGGGTTTGTAAGGCCATGCGGTAGGCTTTGTTGCCGTCGCGGTCTTGCGATACCCCAATAATTCGGCCTGGAATCTGGCGCTTGTAGGCTTCTTTTGTCGCAAAGAAAGCGGCGTGTGGGCCACCAAAGCCTAATGGTACACCAAATCTTTGGGTTGTTCCAACCACTACGTCGGCACCCCATTCACCCGGAGGGGTAAGTAGTGCCATAGCGAGTAAGTCCACCGCAACGGCAACGTTAATGTCGTTGGCTTTTGCTTTCTCAGCCACAGCAGGGTATCCGAGGATGTCCCCTTCACTGTTAGGGTATTGTAACAGGATTCCGAAAAATGATTCATCAGTAGCATCAAATTCAGCCACATCTCCAGTTACCAGTTCAATACCGATAGGCGTTGCGCGGGTGTTCAGGATTGACTGTGTTTGTGGCAAGGTATGCTGATCTACGAAGAACTTGAAGGCGGCCTTCTTTTTCTTTCCTTTGCGGGTTGCGAAAAGCATCGACATGGCTTCAGCGGCGGCAGTTCCTTCATCAAGTAAGGAGGCGTTGGCCAGCTCCATACCTGTCAGGTCGGTTACCATGGTCTGGAAATTGATCAAAGCCTCCAGACGGCCCTGGGCGATTTCTGCCTGATATGGCGTATAGGCCGTGTACCAGCCTGGGTTCTCCAGGATGTTACGCTGAATTACGCCTGGTGTAATGGTATCGTGATAACCCAATCCAATCATCGAGCGGAATACCTGGTTTTTATCAGCAATACTTTTAAAGCTTTTTAGAAAGCCGTGCTCGGTTTGTGCGGCAGGCAATTGTAGGGGTTGCTTCAGTCGAATGGCCGCAGGGATGGTCTGATCTATCAGTTCATCCACGCTGTCCACGCCAATTTTCGTCAGCATTTTTTGTGTTCTTACTTCTCGAGAGCCATTGTGGCGGCGCTCAAAACGATCTGCCTCGGTTAATCGAATCTTCGTCATTAGTTCTGTTGTAAGTATAGTATATAAAAGCTAAAAAAGTGTTCCACCCCAAAGGTTTGAAATTGGGGTTTCGGGTTATCTTTTTTCTGCATGGCAAGCCATTGATATAGCGAACCAATTGTGCAGGCAAAAATAATTAAATTTCAGATTGTTCAATTTAGAATGGTAAAAAAAACGACGCATATGTCATTTTTTTTCATGATCAAAATCTCGAAACGCTTGAATGGAGTCTAAAAAGGCCTGTTTTGTCTCGAAATATAAAAAAATAGGCCTGAGTAAACGATTACTCAGGCCTAAAAAATGAAGAATTTATATTGAGGCGATTTACCAGCCTAAAGCGTAGTAAACAGGATCACCTTCTTCGTACTTCCCTTCAATGAGGATACCGCCTTTTTTCGACGAAAGCACACGGCTCAGGTCTTCGGTATTGTGAATCGGGCGTTTATCGATTTGGGTAATGGTGAAACCTTCGCGGAGACCAGCATCTTTGAATTTCCCTGCTTTAAGTTCCATGATCTTGGCACCGCCTTTAACCTCGAGAGCTTCTTTGTCTTTTGGGGTCAGGTTGGCAAAAGTTGCGCCTTCGATTTTTGTCGAGCCTGCATATTTTACCGCAGTGGTTTCGCCCATCATGTTCTTGAGGGTAACCGTTGTTGTTTTGCGTTTGCTGCCACGTTTGAAGGTAACTTTTACTTTGTCGCCAGGACGGTGGCGTGCAATGGATTCTTGCAAGCCCGCAACGGTATTGGTTGGACTGTCGTCAATTTTCAAAATCACATCGCCTTCTTCCAAGCCTGCATCGTCTGCCGATGAGTTTTCGTTTACTCCCGCTACAAATACGCCTTGTACTTCATCCAAGTCTTTTTCTTTGGCCAAATCAGCGTTTACTTCACGAATTGCAACCCCGAGCAATGCACGCTGTACAATACCGAATTCTTTGAGATCCATGGCTACCTTTTTAACCAGTGAAGCAGGGACAGCAAATGAATAACCCGCATACGATCCTGTTGGTGAGGCAATGGCTGTGTTAATGCCAATCAGCTCTCCTTTAAGATTGACCAATGCGCCGCCTGAGTTGCCCGGGTTTACCGCAGCATCCGTCTGAATGAAAGACTCAATACCATACTGGCTTCTGTTGATATTGATGTTTCGACCTTTGGCGGAGATGATCCCCGCAGTTACGGTAGAATTCAGTTCAAATGGATTTCCTACAGCGAGTACCCACTGCCCAACCTTGATGCCATCGGAATCACCGAATTTTACAAATGGGAAGTCGTCGCCATCGCCATCAATTTTGATGACCGCCAAATCTGTTGCAGGATCGGTACCAATGACTTTCGCTTCGTAGCTCTTGTTATTATTCAACACCACTTTTACGTCGCTTGCTTTGTCGATCACGTGGTTGTTGGTCACAATATAACCATCTTTAGAGATGATGACCCCTGAGCCTGAAGCCTGACCTGATCGGGGCTGTTGGCGGCGAGGCTCGAAGCCGAACTGTCGAAGCCATTCCTCCATTTGTTCGCTGCGTTGTCCGCCGTAGTTTGAGCTTTCTGTAATCGTTGATTTAATGTGTACTACACAAGGGGTGGTGGCTTCAGCAGCCATCACGAAGTTCAGTCCTTCGGGAACCGAGGCGTCCGTCTGGGATAAGTAGTTTGTTAATTTGGTGTGCTGTTGAATAGCGTCGTTTTGGGGAGTGGCAGCTTCTTGTTGTGGCGCTACCAGTTGAAATCCTCCAACGGCGATGATTGCGCCTAATAATGAGGCCGCGAATAATGCAAGAAATAACTTTCGATTACTCATGGATATATTATATTTCTGTGAATAGATTCTTATTACAGTTGAAATAACGGCAAAGCTCGCGCCATAGCAAAATACAATCGGAAACCTTAACATTATTTAACAACAGCAGCCGAAAAGGGCTTCGGGCTGTCAGTGGCGTGGCTTGGGGTTGTCATAAATTACGACAGGCTGACCTTATTCGTCCGACAGATTTTCATGATTTCCTCAAGGGAGTACACCATGTTGGTCAGATTTGTTAATAGGAGTACTTTGCGGACGGAAAAAAATCAGTCAGTAAAAAAATTGAAAATGAGCCTATTGGTTCCTGAAGGATGATTTGATGAAAAAAATTTTGTGGGCATACTTGCATAATTAAAGACGATAGTGCACCTTTGCAATCCGTTAAGCAAAGCAGATCGCTAAATTATTGCCTGACGTAATGAAACACTCCTAAGTAGCTCAGTTGGTTAGAGCATCTGACTGTTAATCAGAGGGTCGTTGGTTCGAGCCCAACCTTGGGAGCAAAGGTAAAAACGCCTTGGACGTTGAGTCTGAAGAATATTCCTAAGTAGCTCAGTTGGTTAGAGCATCTGACTGTTAATCAGAGGGTCGTTGGTTCGAGCCCAACCTTGGGAGCAAAGGTAAAAACACCTTGGACGTTAAGTCTGAAGAATATTCCTAAGTAGCTCAGTTGGTTAGAGCATCTGACTGTTAATCAGAGGGTCGTTGGTTCGAGCCCAACCTTGGGAGCAAAGGTAAAAACGCCTTGGATGTTGAGTCTGAAGAATATTCCTAAGTAGCTCAGTTGGTTAGAGCATCTGACTGTTAATCAGAGGGTCGTTGGTTCGAGCCCAACCTTGGGAGCAAAGGTAAAAACGCCTTGGACGTTAAGTCTGAAGAATATTCCTAAGTAGCTCAGTTGGTTAGAGCATCTGACTGTTAATCAGAGGGTCGTTGGTTCGAGCCCAACCTTGGGAGCAAAGGTAAAAACGCCTTGGACGTTAAGTCTGAAGAATATTCCTAAGTAGCTCAGTTGGTTAGAGCATCTGACTGTTAATCAGAGGGGCGTTGGTTCGAGCCCAACCTTGGGAGCAAAGGTAAAAACGCCTTGGACGTTAAGTCTGAAGAATATTCCTAAGTAGCTCAGTTGGTTAGAGCATCTGACTGTTAATCAGAGGGTCGTTGGTTCGAGCCCAACCTTGGGAGCAAAGGTAAAAACGCCTTGGATGTTAGGTCTGAAGAATATTCCTAAGTAGCTCAGTTGGTTAGAGCATCTGACTGTTAATCAGAGGGTCGTTGGTTCGAGCCCAACCTTGGGAGCAAAAAAAGCCGGTCGTAATGATCGGCTTTTTTTTGGTCTATACTGAAGTAGGCAAGGTTATTTAGTCAAGCATGCTGTCCTGTGGAGACGTTATTTTTAACGTCTAATGCAACGTTCTTATCAGTTCAAGCGTCCCGATTGGATTGATTTCATATAAATACTTTGATCCAAGCGGGACGCTTGAACCAAAGTGGTCTAAAATAAAAAAAGACGTCCTTCCGAACGTCTCTACATTATAATGTCCTTTTATTTTTCGGTACTCAGTGCATCAATCACCTGCAAAACCTTTTCTTTCAATGCTTCAGATGATTTTTTCAGGTTGATCAAAAATTCGTCCGCAGGTAACATGCCGCCATCGACTAAATCGGTTACAGACTTAATGCCCAGATAAGGCATATCGAGCAATTCACAAATATAGGCGATTCCTCCAGCCTCCATTTCTTTGACGACTACCTCCTGTTTTTCCAGAATCGCATAATCGGTATCACACATATCGAGTGAATTTCCCGTGCTGATGGTCGCATAATCCATTTTCAGCTTATTGGCGAGGGTGTCGTCTGTCCAGCAGCGATAATTTCCGATGCCGTATTCCTCCATGCCTGGAATAGAAATCCGGCGGTCGTGGTGCATCACATTATTTGCCCAGTAAACTTTGGCAATCTCGCTGCCTTTACTTTTGAAAGCACCACAGGTTCCAGCGTTGATGATCAGGTCGGGCTGAAGTTGATTAATAGCTGTGAGCGTCGCAACGGCGGCAGGGGTCGTGCCAATACTGTCGATATTAAATCGAGGATCAATGCCATTGACGACCACAAATACCTCAGAATCGTTGACCTTCCCCTGATAGGTGTCCATGGGAAGCTTTGAGTGAAGTTTCTCAACAGGCTGAAGTTTTAATTGCTCGCGTATGGGTTTGGCTTCGGCGTGCATGGCCATCACCAGAACTATTCTTTTAAAGTGCATAGAAGTGATATTTTTTGCAAGCTAACAAAAACTACTCACCTTGCCATACAGGGGGGCGTTTCTCCCGAAAAGCCGTTAAGCCTTCCTGTGCGTCCTTGGTTTTAATCAGTTCCTGAAGTTGCTCCAAAAGATAGGAATGCTGCGCGACTGGCGAGAGGTTGAGCATTTCATCATAAGCCTTGAGCCCGCGTTGAACAGCCAGCGGAGCGACCTGTTTGAGCTGCTGAAAAAGTTTGTCAAGGTAAGGCCGCAGGTCTTCAGGAGGGAGCACTTTCGTAATGAGTCCCCACCGTTCTGCTTCCTGTGCTGAAATCATTTCCGCGCGCATACACCAATCGAGCAGAATTCGCTTTGGAACAATAGGCGCAAGGGAAGCCATGACCTGCATTGGCCAGATGCCTCGCTTGGCTTCAGGGAGACTGAGCTCCACATTTTCCAGACAGACCACGTGGGAGCAGCCTGCCAAAATAAGGAATGCACCAGCATACACATTCCCCTCTACAATTGCGATGCATGGTTTATGCAACTTCATGAAAGCATCACCAAGTTTTACTGGTTTTTTGGGCTCGGGAATGGTCGACCCCTTGATGTCAACAGGCAGTCCTGCGAAAGCCTTGAGGTCGGCGCCTGCTGAAAAAGTATCGCCTTTTGCGCTGATCGTAACGCCCCATATTTCGGGATTGTAGTGTGCATGGTTGAGCGCAAAAGCAATTTCATTCATCATTTGCGGCGGCATGGCATTTTTCTTTTCAGGCCTGTTGAGGGTAATGTTCAGGAAGTGGTCATCACCTTCAACTGATAAAAAACCAAATTGGTATTGTTGTAAGTTTTCCGCCTGATGTTGTGGATAAGCAAGCATAGGTTATGATTTAATGGTCAGAAAAACTTTATCAGATTCTACCATATCATCAGCCTTTACAAAGACCTCCTCAATGATGCCCTCCGAATGTGCGTAAATTGTATTTTCCATTTTCATGGAACTCAGCACCAGTAAGGGATCACCAGTTTTGATCTCATCACCTGCCTTTACCATTACCTTAATGATCTGGCCAGGCATCGGAGAGGTGTAAGCGTCATCACTTTTGCTGGCTTGCGATGTGGGGTAGCGGGGTACAGTATCAACCTTAACCGTTCCTTCTGTGGGGGTGTATATAAAGTAGCCTGTTTTTGATGGAAATATCTGCCACTTTCTGATCGTTCCATTAATTTGAATAATCCAACTGTCGCCGGCCTGTTTGATGATTTCAGTGGTGAATTGCTTATCATTGAATTCGCATTCCAATGTATCCGTTTTAGTGCGCTTATAGGCAATGTTGGTCGATGACCCTGCTATTTTGTACGTTATTTGTTGCAACATAGAAAGGTTGTTGCGCCACCCACTGGGGATATGGCGGAAATAAGGCTGTTTTTTACTTCTTTCGAGCCATTCGTAAATCAGCGTAACGCATAAAGCTTCCTCCGTAAGGGTGGTGGAGGGCTGACTTTCAACTTGGTATTTTACCAAAAATTGGGTGTCGAATTCACCAGACTGAAATACCTCATGCCGCATAATCCCTTTCAGGAAATCAATATTATTATTGACGCCAATCAGGGCGGTTTGCTCCAATGTGTAATGCATGAGGCGCAGGTTTTCAGCCCTTGTGGCACTGTGTGTAATGACCTTGGCAATCATTGGGTCGTAATAAATACTGACCTCCGAACCAGTCTCCACACCTGCATCAACCCGTACCTGTGGGTGCTGATGATAATCGAATTTTAGGATTTTTCCTGTTTGTGGCAGGAAGTTGTTTGAAGGGTCTTCGGCATAAACCCGCACCTCAAGGGCATGCCCCTGCTGCGGGATTTCGGCTTGCTCCATTGGTAGTTTCTCCCCCTGTGCAATTCTGATCTGCCATTCCACCAGATCGAGGCCAGTGATCATTTCCGTAACAGGGTGTTCCACCTGCAATCGGGTGTTGACCTCCAGGAAATAAAAGGAATTGTCTTCCGCAAAAAGAAATTCTACGGTGCCTGCATTGTCATAATTCAAGGCTTCGGCAGCCTTCACCGCAACACCACCCATGCGGGCGCGGGTAACTTCATTGAGGGCGGGAGAGGGGCTTTCTTCAATAATTTTTTGGTGGCGCCGCTGAATGGAGCAATCACGCTCATAAAGATGAATTGCCTGCCCATGCTGATCTCCAAAGATTTGAAATTCGATATGCCTGCTGGAGGCAAAATATTTTTCGAGGAGCATCAGGTCGTTGCCAAAAGCGGATTTAGCCTCCCGTTTGGCGGCATCAAAAGCATCAGACATTTCTTCTTCACTATTAACCACACGCATCCCTTTTCCTCCTCCTCCCGCTGTTGCTTTCAGTAAAACTGGATAGCCAATTTCTCGCGCTTCACGGATAAATGCTTCCAGCGATTGGTCATCTCCATTGTAGCCAGGAACCACAGGCACGCCATTTTCTGCCATAAGTTGTTTGGCTGTTTTTTTGTCGCCCATCAGTCGTATTGCTTCAGCATTGGGCCCGATGAACGTGATGCCTGCCGCTTCACATTTTGCGGCAAAGTCTGTGTTTTCCGAGAGGAAGCCGAAGCCAGGATGAATGGCCTGTGCGTTCGTTTTTTGTGCTGCCTCGATAATCAGTTCCTGACGGAGGTAGGATTCGTCGGGCCGATTACCGCCGAGGGCTACAGCCTCTTTGGCTTCATATACAAAGGCCTCATGTTTGTCCGCTTCAGAAAACACCGCCACCGTATTGATGCCGAGCCTGTGGCAGGTACGAATAATTCTGCGGGCAATTTCCCCACGGTTGGCAATCAGTATTTTATTGAAAGATTTAGGGTTCATAATTTGGTGGTGTTGGGTAAGGGGTTGATTTTTTAGTATGCTGTTAGATGCCAGGTACAAAGTGACGTGAATTATTCGGTACGCTGATCATTGGTCACCTTTTACCATCTTCATTTGGGTTTTATTGAAAATGGTTACACATCCTGAGTATGCGTAGCGCCCTATGTAGTGGACATTTTCCCGCTTCTTGAGGCGACAAATTGCTTTTCGTGTTTAATGCGATCAATTTCAAATTTACTGATGATCTCATACATGATCTCCGACGAGCCTGCACCAATTGAAAACAGTCGGGTATCGCGCCAGGCGCGGGCCACACCATAAGTCTCCACATAGCCATTTCCCCCATGGGCTTGAATGGCCTGATTGATAATTTCCATGGCGGTTTCGGCAGTATAGACTTTCGACATCGTAATGACTTCCGTAGCCTTTGGCCCGATATCCATAAATGCCAGCAAAGCGCGGTCGGTCATGGCGTGGCAGGATTCGAGCTGGGTGGCCATTTTGGCAATTTTATGGCGCATAACCTGCAATTTGCTAAGGGTGCTGCCAAAGGCTTTTCGGTCACGGACATACTTGACGGCCTCGTCATAGGCATACTGAGCGGTGTGGGTAGCCATAACCGACATCAGTAAACGCTCTTCCTGAATATTGTTCATCAGGTAATAAAATCCTTTGTTGATCTCGCCGATAACATTCTCTTTGGGCACTTTTACATTGTCAAAAAACACCTGTGCGGTATCCGAAGTATGCCAGCCGAGTTTTTTATCAATAGGGGAGCAACTGACGCCCTCCCAATGGTTTTCAACAATCAGCAGGGTCATTTTGTGCCCTTCTCCTGTGCGGGTAACCACCACCATAAAATCACCGATGTTGGCATTGGTAATAAAGATTTTTGAACCGTTCAGGATAAAGTGGTCGCCTGCATCTTCTCCGAAAGTGGATATGCCCTTGACGTCGGAGCCTGCACCAGGTTCGGTGATGGCCAAAGAGGCGATCATGTCTCCCTGAATCGCTGGGCGCAGGTATTTGTCCTTTTGCTCGTCTGTACCCATGGCATTCAGCAGTGGCAACGGCAGGAAGGTGTGTGCGTAATAGGAGCCCGTGAAGCCACCAATATTGGCATAGGATAGTTCTGCCATTACGATCTCAGAGGCCAGAAAGTCCATGCCGCTGCCCCCGACCTCTTCAGGGAAGTTTGCGCCAATAAAGCCCAGCTCCCCCATTTTTTTGAAAAGATGTTTGGGGCATTCCTCCTGGTCTTCCCACTGTTGCAGGTTTGGCGTAATTTCTTTTTCTATAAACTGTCTGAGGGAATCTCTCAGTAACTGATGTTCTTCATGGTATTTTTTCATAGGGGGAATTGTTGTTTGTCAAGGGTAGAATTTACATGCGGAAGATGCCAAAGTTTCGGCTGCTTTCGATGGTTTGCAGGTGAATCACCTCCAGGCACATGCTGAGGTATATTCGGGTGTCAGAGGGTTGAATTACGCCATCGTCCCAAAGGTGTCCTGAGGAGTAATATGGCGTTGATTTTCGCTCGATGTCGTCAACAAGGGCTTGTTTATCGGCCGCAAGCTGTTGCTCATCCACCACCTTGCCACCCCCGCGCCTGATGATGTCCATCACACCGGCGAGCTGTTCACCACCCATCACAGAGATTTTGGCATTGGGGTAAGTGAACAGAAATCGGGGTTTGTACATACGGCCCATCATGGCGTAATTTCCAGCACCATAAGAGGCGCCAGTCATGATGGTGATGGCGGGGACTTCGCTGTTGGAAACCGCATTGATCAGCTTGGCACCATGCTTAATGATCCCTTCCTGTTCATATTTTTTTCCTACCATAAAACCAGTAATGTTCTGAAAGAAGACAATAGGGACGGCATTCATATTGCACAACTGAATGAAATGCGCTCCTTTATTGGCTGCATCGCTGAACAGTACGCCATTGTTGGCAATAATTCCGACCCTGAACCCATTGATGTGTGCATAGCCGGTGATCAGGGTGGGGCCGAATTCAGCTTTGAATTCATGGAAGGCAGAGCCATCGACCACTCTTGCGATAATTTCGCGGGCGTCGAAAGGTTGCTTAATATCGGGGGGGAGGATGCCGTGAATTTCCTCCGCAGCATATAACGGCGGCTTTACTTCCTGACGGGGGTTATTGCTTTGGGCGGGTTCATAAAAGGCCATAATCTCCCGGGCTTTCCTGATGCCATCGAGCTCATCATCGGCGAGATAATCGGATACTCCACTGATTTTGCTATGCATGCTCGCGCCACCAAGTTCTTCGGCAACCGCATCCTCATTCGTGGCCATTTTTACCAGTGGAGGACCGGCAAGGAATACCTGCGCCTGATCTTTCACGAAAATCGCATAATCTGACATGCCAGGGATATACGCCCCACCAGCGGTGCTGCTGCCGAAAACCACCGAAATAGTGGGGGCACCAAGCTTGGATCGTTTGGTGATTTCCCGGAACATGGTGCCAGCATTGTTAAAGATGTTTTCCTGTTCTGGTAAATTGACGCCAGCGGATTCCACGAGGTTAATTACCGGTAGGTGATTTTCATAAGCAATCTCCGCAATGCGCTGATGTTTCTGCACGGTGGCATGATCTATGGCGCCCCCTTTTTTGGTACCTATATTGGAGGCAATCAGGCATATTTTACCACTGACCAGCCCAATGCCAGCCACCAGGGTTCCGCAGGGTCCGAAGCCATCGCGACCAATACCTGCAAGGGGGAGCAACTCAAGAAAGGGGGAGTCCTGATCCAGCAAAAGCTCAATTCTTTCGCGCGAGAGGTATTTGCCCTGATTTCGGGCTTTTTGGAGGTGTTTCTCAGGCCCTTCAAATCGGGCTTCGTGTAAATGCTGCGCCAAAGTATTCAGCAATTCCTCCATATTGGAAAGGTTTCGCTGATAACCTTCCGATTGGGGGATGATATTGGAGTGGATAGGTTGCATTCAGGTTCTTTAGTTGGTGGTTGACATTTTATTTCAGGTGAACAATCGCCACAGGATAATACAAAGAGTTTCCTGTTGTTGAACGTTTTGTAGATGCTGTGGTTTTGGTAAATCTTTTGATGTCAATATATAATATAATAAAAAATACACGGTAATGGTGTGTTTTCCTACTGAAAAGTGATGGGTTGTTTGGGGAGTTTCCTGAAGTTTTGGCGCAAAAAAAAGCACTGAAGAAATCAATTTCAGTGCTTTTGTCAGTGTATTGTTTTGGGCTTTTATCTACCGCAATTTTGAATCATTTGCTTTACATGCTCATTAAATTCGGTTTCCTTCATCAGGTCCTCGAGGTTGAGGTGGAAACGGTATTTCCACTGATGATTCGGATTGGCCGGCACGTTGATCTGTTCGCTCTTCGCGTCCTGCTTTCTGAGGTCGGCATTCATGGCCACTAAATCCTGAATGGGGAAAATTGCCCACATTGCAGGCGACCACAAGTGCTGATTGACCATCTCTTCAGCAAGCCAGGTTTCACAGTAATACGGTGCGCCGCCATGGTGGCCAAGCATATGGTTGAAAAAGGCCTGTGTTTGGTCTGGATCTTCTTCCCACCATCCTCTAATGGTGGACATATCATGACATGAAGGGGTAACCACCGATAAATATGGTGCGTGCGCCGGATGTCCAAATTCCACCTTCGGATTTTTTGGCATACGCTGAATTTCAAGGCTCAGCATGCCCAGTTCGTCCATTACGGGCGGAACGCAATCAGGAACCATCCCTAAATCTTCTCCGCAGATCAGCATATTGGTGGCCTCTTTTAGTGCAGGAAGCTTGACCATGGCCTGTGTTCTCCAGAAGTCCTCCTGGCGGTGGTAAAAGAAATCAATATACATTTCGTTGAGCTTTGCCCTGCTGTATTCATCAAGCTCCTGGTAAGAGCGGGTTTGATGCATGGCAATCCTTGGGCTGAAATGCTCGTGGTTGGTTTTGGGAATTTCCACCAAAACAACATTGGCAATCAGTCCAAAAAGCCCCAGCTTAATTTGCTCACGGTAGGCCTGCTCATCGTTGGTCAGGCTTTCGTCGTGGGCAAGAAACTCTTCCACCTTTCTCTGGGTGTCGAATTCGGGCTTCATTTCGAAACAGCCTTGCTGATACTCGTTCAGATACTGCGCCTTGACTGCCGCTGTGTCTTCCCCGAAAATTTCATGAAGGAAATGTTCGCGGATGTAAGGTTTCACCAGTCGGTCATAATCAAAATGGATCTGCCTGTCGTAGAACTCCTGTTTGGTGATTGGCAAACAAGGGTTGAAGTACCCCAAGATTCCCTGAACGGCATCCCAGGGAATCTCCCAGATACGGAAGAATCCAAGAATATGATCAATACGGAAAGCATCAAAATAGGTGCCCATGTTGGTCATTCGGCTTTTCCACCAAGAGAAGCCGTCTTTAGCCATTTCCTCCCAGTTATAGGTAGGGAAACCCCAGTTTTGCCCATTTACAGCAAAAGCATCGGGTGGCGCGCCTGCCTGGCAGTCCATACGATAGAGAGAAGGGTTCATCCATGCATCAACCGAGTAGCGGTAAATTCCGATGGGAATATCTCCTTTAAGCACAATTCCTTTCTTCCTTGCGTAGTCTGCGGCATCAAGGAGTTGCAGGTGTAAATGATACTGAATGAAATAGTGAATGGCGATTTCATCGTAGTGTTGTGAGCTTGGTTTGACCAGTTCATCAATCACTTTTTCATCGAAAGTAGCATAAGCTCCCCACTGCTTGAAATCAGGGGTTCGGTATAAATCCCGAAGGAAAGAGAAAGCAGCATAAGCCTTGATCCAGTGAGCGTTTTCTTTCAGGAATTGCTGTGCTTTTTTGTCCTTGAAGAATTGCTCTTTGGTTTCGCCGTAAATCATTTTGATGTAACGGCTTTTGGTGCGCATCACATCGTTGTATTCGACGGTTTCCGACTCATTGAGCTTGTCGCGGACTTCAGCAATAATCTTGCGGGTGGTTTTTGATGCCAGCTGACCCAAGTGTTCCATATTCAGGTACATGGGATGGAGCGCAAATACCGATATGGCCGAATAAGGATAAGAATCTTTCCAGTTATGGTTGGCAACGGTGTCGTTGATCGGCAAAATCTGTATCAGCTTGATATTGACTTTTTCAGACCAGTCGGCGAGGAGCTTCAGGTCATTGAATTCACCCACCCCCATGCCACTTTTGCTTCTCAGGGAAAATACAGGAATGGCCACGCCAGCCCCTTTCCAGTTCGCAAATGGGTAGCTGATGGCTTCATCAGTAATAACCTGAACGGTTTTCTCTTCGGTAATATCAGCCCTGAGGACACGATTGAAATCCCTGGATTCCCAGGCCACAATGTCTTTTTTCTCAATATTGTAAAAGCCGTATTTGTATTCCAGCGGCAACGCAATGGAATTCAGCGCAACATCCACAGACCATAGGGCTTCATCGTTACAAGTCATCAGTAATGCCTCCTGATGCGACCAGTTGCCCAATGCTGAGGAGCTTCCGAGCAAGCAAAGTTGATGACCTTCAGGAACACGCGCTGCCTGAATCTGAAAGCGAAACAGGTTTTCAGATTTTTTCAGGGTAATGCGTTTTTTCTTTCCTGCCGCAGCGGGTTTTGGCAAAAGGGCATTCTGAAAGGCGGTGGTGAAAAAGGTGTTCTCCTCGCGGCTTTTTGGTCGCCAGGCATCTTTTAGAAGGTAGCTGTTTTTGCTTTTTTCCAGCTTCAGGTACCGACTTCCCCATTCTTTATCGATTTCAGTGGCGGGGTTACTGGCAACAAAATAAAAGTAATTAAAATCGGCTGTTGTTGAAGGAAGTTCGACGGTTGCCTGCCAGTGTTCATTGGCTATAATGTTCAGGGGAAGCGCCTGTGCAGGAAGGCCATTCCCTAACTCAGGAATGGTACCGCAAACATACACTTGCTGACCCCATTGGGTGTGATAATCAATATTGAATTGGATTTTCATCTTTTCAAAATACAATCGTGGATATTATTTTTGCCTTAAGGTGTGAAAAAATAGGCTTATTTATTCATTATTCTCATAATTTAGACATAAATATCATTCTTCAATCTTAGATCGAAAAGATTTATATCGAATCTTTATGCAAATGTTTGCGCTTTCTTGCAGGGCTGTGGATCTTGTTCGTTAAACAGATGATATACGATATCAAGACGTTTAAAAACGATACCTATTTTTGAGAACTCATAGCATTAAATAATATGGATATTTTAGATCAGCTTCAGTGGAGGTATGCCACCAAAAAATTTGACAGTGCACGAAAACTTGAAGAATCACAATTGAGGCGGATTTTAGAGGGCGTGCGCTGGTCGGCTTCTTCGCTGGGTTTACAGGCATGGAAGATTGTGGTGGTGGAGACTGAATCTTTGCGCGAGGAGATCAAAACGCACTCCTGGAATCAGTCGCAGGTAACGGATGCTTCCCACCTTTTGATTCTTTGTCGGCAGGAAGAAGTGGAGGCCACAGATGTAGAAGAGATGGTGGACTTAATGGCCAATACGCGATCAGTGAGCACGGATTCCCTGACGGGGTACGCAAACATGATCCATGGTTATTTGAAAGGGTTAAGCGCCGAGCAGCAGGCCGTTTGGTTGGATCATCAGGTTTATCTGGCTTTGGGTAATTTGCTGACGGTTTGTGCGGCGGAAGGCGTTGATGCCTGCCCGATAGAAGGTTTTGCACCTGCGGAAATTGATCGGATTCTCGATCTTCCAGCGGAGGGTTTGCGAAGCACTGTAATGTGCCCGATTGGTTTTAGAGATGAAAGTGATGAGCTGGCACAGCAGGCGAAAGTCAGGAAACCGCTGAGTACCATCATTATCAGAAAGTAAGCATTATGGTGCGATTGGTCGCCGGACTTATTTCATTTATTGGAGGTCGATCAATGAATGCACCAAAAGATTGATATTGCTGCGATTAAAGAGGAGCTCTTCCTCTTTTTCGGCAGTAATGATGACCAAATTTTTTAATGGGTAGGTGTCTTGCTTCAGCAAACCACCAAAATACCTCACCACCCTGGTTTTGTAACCCAGTTCATCACCTTTAGAGAGGTCAATGGTGGTGTGTGCCCCGCAGCTTCGGTTGGTCATGTCCACGGTAAGGGTTTGGCCATCCTGTGAAATAATCACCTGGGCTTTGGATTGTGAATGCTGAATAGGAATTTGAGCAAAAGCCTGAGAAGAAAGACTGCCGATAATCAGTAGAAGTAAAAGAAGCGTTTTCATTGTCGTTAAGTTTAAGTACACTTCTTTCAATACTATATCAGTGCCAAAAGTATAATCTTCAATTTTGAGCTGTATAGGCTATTTTTAAAATTTTTGAGGGCTTGGAGGTGTTCGGTTTAGGGGCGGAAGTGTCCGTTAGCGAACAGTGTCGGCTTGTTTTTTTGTCGCTAACCCATTGATCATTAGTTGTTACGCGTGGGGTTGCGTGTCCTGCCCGATTAGCATTGTAAGCTTGCGAAAACATCAGGATTTGATGAGTGAAATGAGTGGAGATAAGTAATTCAATTGAATTATTTTTGTGTTTGATGGGTGTTTTTTTGATTTATTTCAAGTGATTGTTTACATGGTTTCAGGTAATGTTTTTCGTGTTTTTCAATAAATTGAATCGGATTCTTTTTTTCAATCTCTACTGTTTATGCTTTATAATAGAAGGTACAGTAGGGGCTCATAATATGATTTTTTTAACTATTTATTTTTTATTTTATAGTTGAAGAGCTTTGGATTTATGCGGTTGGTTGGATTTTAAACAAAGCAACACCGCTGAACTTTAGGTTTAATTATTGAATTAATTTGAGTATGTAATTTTTGTATAGCCTTTAGTGTTACGCTGAAGTGAGGAGGTTGGTGCAGCTTTTTGTTGATTGGTACACATGTAATATCATCCTGTTTTTCAGTCATTTAAACTTTTTGAAGCTTTAGGATTTTTGAAAATAATCCCTTTTTATTGCATTCAAATAGTATTAATTATCACTTATCGGTAATGATAGTGAGTGTGAAGCGCTCTTCGAGGATGAAAATTGTTTACCTCTTGATCCACAATCTAAAGGTACGCAGGTAGGATAAGTTTGATAATTACAACATTAAACCTTAACTGTACACTTATGATGCGCGATTTTTCAAAATTGATGCTGGGCCTACTTCTTTTAGTAAGTAGCCTAATGATTTCCTGTAAGGATCAGTTCGCTGATGTCAACAGCCCTGATCGGGAACGGGAAGAGTCCCTCCGTATGCCTTTTAATCAAAGAGCTTTTATTCTTAATTCTACTGATAAATCGAGAATCTATGAAATCGAATATAACTTTCAAGGCTTACAAGGTAAAGCAACTCTTAATGATATCGGAGTAGAGCTCCCTAAAGGTGGTCACATGTGTGTTTCTCCGGATAACAAAAGTTTGACAGTCGTGGCCTATAGTGAGGACTTTGAAGGGCGAAGTATCTATATAGTTGACCTTGATACTAAAGATGTAAAGGAAATAAAACTTTTAAATCATGACCCGAATGGTGTTGTGCCAGATAAGGATCATTATGACGAGAACCGCTTCACAGGAAAAATTACTCAGGTGGATATTGATCAAGAAGGTTACCTTTTCCTTGCGGGTAAGGCAGGCTTTTATAGAGTTGTTGCAGATAATGGTAACGGAACAGTTGACCCTACAAAAGTTAATGGTGGTGATATTTGGAATGATAAGGATAAAACGTTGAAGGATGATGACGTGAAAGGACAGGTATGGGCTCATGTGGCAAAATATACTTTAGACAAGAGTAATTTTGTTGAAACACTTGAAGATGGTGAAGATTATTTTGATGAGGTAACCACGCTTTCTCCTAAAAAGGCCAAATTTCTTGGAGGGGATATTCTTTTCACTCAAAACAGTGATGAAACCAATGGTTTCGAACAACAAAGGTTAATTTCTTTTTCTCAGATGCAAGGCAATACGGCCATCGCTCTCGACTTAAAGTGGGATTGGCCAACAATTTCCTTTAATGCAGGTAAATTGTTTGGAGGAAGTGGTAGCGAGTTTCATAAGAAAGCAATGGGGGACAACGGTAAGAAAGTTGAAAGGGTAACAGGTGCTTGCTTAATTGGTGATAACCATGTAATGACCTCTCACCATAAAAACACGGCGCTATTCCTGTGGAACTTACATGGAGAAAAAATTGCCGAAGTAGAAATGGAAGGTGGTTTTATAGATGATGGAAAGGGGCATAACTGGGGAGACATGGCATCGACTCAGTCTTTCGATCATTTGGCAGGAGAAACTACTGATGGTTCAAATAAAGAAATTTTTGGTGATAGAAAGGAAGATTGGTACCACGGAGCTGAGAAAGGTCATCAGTACGCAGAAATTAAGCTTTTTAGAGCAGGGAATCTACCAAATAAATCAGCCTATGATGTTGCTGATTTAGATGATAATGGTGGTGTCCCTGCAGAAACAAGAGGTAACGCAGCCAATGCAGATATTGCTGATTATCGTAAGAATGGTAACCGATTTGTATCTTTAGGAAAAACTTCTGGAGATAAAATGGGCGTTGCTTTGCTTAAATTTGCAACCCCTGTAAAAGTAGCCAATGGAGTGCTACAGGTGGTAGAAACTTCACACAATAAGGCTGCAGAGTATGATAGCAAGGGTGATGCAAATGATGCCTATCATGAAAATGCCACAGTTTATGTGTCGACCTCAACACAAAGGTATTATGATGGAACCTTTGATGCAAACACCGTGTGGGTTGAAGTAGGCAATGCGCATATTTCTAATAATGAGTTTTCTTTATCTGGTGTTGCTGAACTAAATGCAGATGATGAAATTTCTTGGGTGAAAATTGTAAGTGCTGAATCCAAATCAGGTAAAGATGGTTTTGATATTAATTTTGTGGCCGCTTATGAGGAGCCTATCATTTTGCCTGCGTCAGAGACTGGCTTAGCTTGCGATATCACTGCTTATGATTTTATCCACCCTTCTAAAGAAATGTTCCTTGACGGTGTAGATGCTTTCCAAATACCTTCAGCAGATCAACTTGAGGAGTTTCAGATTTTTGGAAGTATCGGTGATTCTAAAGTAGAGTTTGACGGTATAACATTGCAAGAAAATGGTCGAAAAGATCCATTGGCAATAGGATTGGCGGTATTCAAAATAGATGGAAGGTTACATGGTTACGAGATTTTGAATAACTGTAAGGTAAGAGGGCTTTCAAGTCAAAGTTGGGGAGAAGGAGGTACAAATATGGCTGATCAATCTTTGCTTGCGATGCCTAAAGGACCTACAAACCCATCGTATTTGGGTGTTACTGATGGCAGCTTATATGGAAGAGGCCTTGGGGTGGCAGGACACTCATTTGAGTTTGTTTCCTTTGATGGTACAGATATCATAGGAACGATTTCAAAAGATGGATCTTGTCAGAAGTTTGTTCTGGGGACAAACTCAAAATATGGCAGACGAGTAGATGGTGGTTTTAGATATTCAACGATGAAAGTTGATCCTGTAAATACACTGATTATCCCACAATTATCAGCATGTGGTGTCGTAGGTGAATCTGTTGATGCTACTAAGTACCTATGGTGTGGATCAGCACTTGATGGACTTGCTGTGTCTGCTATGCAGGGGACAGATGTTTATCAGTTAAAGAATGGTACAGGCGAAGCGCAGACTTTCACGATTGGAATCTATGGAGGTCCTTCTATTGAAACCATTGTGCCGGCAAACTCATGGTTCTTGGTGAAGGGAGTTGCTGGCGGAACAATCAATGTTCGTAAAGCTGTTTCTGCATCAGGTACTGAATGGAGTAAAGGAGGAACAGCGAGTTTAGGAGCTACAGTGGGCACTTGCCCTTCTGCAAGTTAAAAAAGGAAGCAATTACAATTCATATATTTTTGAAACACTGCTTCTGTGGTGGGGGCGGTGTTCTTTTCTTTGCATAACTGCGATTAGTTAAATAAAAAAGGCAGTGAAGTTTGATCTTCACTGCCTTTGCTTTTGTATAATGTTTTGTTTCTTCGGATTAAAATCCGAAGCTATTTTGAAATGTACCTTCGGTACACCAGTCCTGAAAGGACTTTTCGCAATAGACATGGAATTTATTCCGTGGAAATATCAGGATTTACAACTGAACATCTTTGTTCCAGGCTTCGAGGTAATCGCTTACTCTCTTGACAAACAGGCCTCCGAGTTGCCCATCTACCACACGGTGATCATAAGAGTGGGAGAGGATCATCTTCTGGCGTATGCCAATGAAATCGCCCTGTGGGGTTTCCACTACGGCAGGTTTTTTCACAATTGCCCCCAGCGCCATAATGGCTACCTGTGGCTGCATGATGATTGGTGTGCCGGCAATATTACCGAACGAACCAATATTACTGACCGTGTAAGTGCCTCCTGAAAGGTCGTCTGGTGTCAGTTTATTTTCTCTTGCCCGTTTGGCGAGCTCATTGACCTTTTCCGCCAGACCAGCAAGTGAAAGGCGGTCGGCATTTTTAATAACGGGTACAATCAGGTTCCCCGAAGGCAGGGCAACGGCAATTCCGATATTGATGTCTTTTCTGATGATGATTTTATCGCCATCCACCGAGGCGTTGATCGCCGGATAATCCTGGATAGCTTTTACAATCGCCTGCACAAAGATAGGAGTGAAGGTGAGTTTTTGGCTGTATCGTTGTTGGAAGGCCGTTTTATTGGTATTTCTCCACTGAACGATTTCAGAAACATCAGCCTCCACAAAAGAGGAAACGTGTGGTGCCTGACGCTTGGAATCCACCATTCTGTCGGCGATCATCTTGCGCATACGATCCATCTGCACAATTTCATCGTTTTGTCCTGCGGTAGCCTGAACGAGCGGCTGGCTGTTCATGACTAGTGCCGATTTTATTGGCGCAGCAGCGGGTCTTGCCGTACTGGTACGTTGTCCGCGGTCAGCAAGGTGGTTCATCATGTCTTTTTTGGTGACTCTTCCATGAAGACCCGTTCCTGCTACCCGCTCGAGTTCTTCGGCAGAGATACCCTCGGTAAGGGCGATTTTCTTCACCAGCGGAGAGTAAAAACGTTCTCCCTTAGCGGTTAATTCTTTTCTGCTGATATTGGCCACAGGGCTTGCCTGAGCTTCCTGAGCTGGGGAAATTTCTGCCTTGGCAGTATCCTTGCCCTGTTCAGCAGGTGCCGAAACGGTGGCCTGGCCTCCTTCAGCGGTAGTGATAATGGCGATCGGTTCACCGATTTTAGCCACTTCTCCTTCTTTTACAAGGATGGTTTTCAGGATGCCACTGAAAGCCGCAGGAACTTCTGTATCCACTTTGTCAGTGGCGACTTCCAGCAGGGATTCGTCAGCAGTAACCTGATCGCCTTCGGCGAATAACCACGTATTGATGGTCGCTTCAAAAACGCTCTCACCCATCGGCGACAATACCATCTCCTGATCGGTAGCGGCAGTGGCTTGCGGTGCAGCCTCCACTTTTGGAGTAGCCTCATTTTTTGAAGGCGTCTCTTCTGCGGTATTGATCAATGCTATCGGTTGTCCAATTTTTGCAATTTCACCCTCTTGAACCAATATTTCGTGAAGCGTACCAGCGTGTGAAGCAGGCACCTCGGTGTCCACCTTGTCCGTCGCAACTTCAAGGAGCGCTTCGTCTTGATCGACATTTTCACCAATTCCTTTAAGCCATGAATTGACGGTTGCCTCAAATACACTTTCACCCATTGCGGGTAATACCATTTCTACAATTGCCATGTCAAAAAATTGCTAATAGACACCAAAAAAGTGTCTGATTCCAAATTTCGTTTCTTGATTCGATGATTTTGATAAAAATCATCTTTGTCAAAATTGAGCGATTACCAATGATTATTCTGTGAATCGTTCAAAAATAAAAAGCCCTCATCTGACTATTGTAAATATAATCAATTGAGGGCATTGTTTAAATAGCTTATTTCCAAGTTCCGTTTAAATAACGCTGAAGGAGGTTCAGCGCACTGAAAGAACTGAGCTTGATATTCCAGTCTCGATTTTTACCCATCAGGTACTTTTTGGTGATGGTTTGCTCGCCGTCAGAGAGGGCGATCCATACTGTTCCCACCGGTTTTTCTTCTGTACCTCCCGAAGGTCCGGCAATGCCACTGGTGGCAATTCCGATATCGGTATTGAGGGTCTTGCGTACTCCCTCGGCCATTTCAATAATGGTTTGTTCGGAAACAGCGCCATGGGCATCGAGGGTAGCCTGATTGACGTTCAGCATACGGACTTTTACCTCATTTTGGTAGGCAACAATGCTGCCCTGATAATAAGCTGACGCTCCGGGTACTGAAGTGATCAGGTGGGCAATATTCCCCCCTGTGCAGCTTTCTGCGGTAGCCAATGTCAGGTCTTTTTCCATCAGTAATTTACCAATGATAGATTCCAGGGTGTCTTCATCAAAGCCAAAAACATAGGGATGTGCCAAAGGCAACAGCTTCTCGACCTCAGCATCGATGGCTGTGGTGAGTAGTGTTTTATCTTCGCCGGTGGCTGTCAGGCGTAATTTTACCTGTGCAGGGGAAGGCAGGTAGGCGAGCTTGATATGTGCTGGCAGCTGGTCTTCCCAGGTTTTGATAATTTCAGCAAGGAAGGACTCCCCAATTCCAGCGGTCTTGATCATCCGATGGACAATCACGGGCAGGGCAAACTTTTGCTGTAACTTAGGGAGGACGGTTTCCTGCATCATCAGGCGCATTTCATGTGGTACACCAGGCATACTGACAAACACACGGCCATTGCGTTCAAACCACATTCCCGGGGCTGTGCCATTATGGTTCGATATTTTCGTGCACTTGATCGGCAACTCGGCCTGGAGTAAATTCAGCCCGGTAACTTCTCGCCCACGGCTTTTAAAATAACGGCTGACCTCTTCCTGTGCTTCAGGGTGCATGGCCATTTCGCTGTCGAAAAATTCCGCAAGCAGTGGTTTGGTCAGGTCGTCGTTCGTCGGGCCGAGTCCGCCGGTAATTAAAGTGATATGCGCACGCTCTTCAGCTTCTTTAAAGGCTTGCAACATCTCCTCTCTAACATCTCCAACGGTCGTTTTTCTGATGACCTTAATGCCTAATTGGTCCAGCTGACCACTCATCCAATGGGTATTGGTATCGAGTGTTTGACCATAAAGTAACTCGTCCCCGATGGTGAGGAGCTCAGCGTATATTTGCATATCAATTTAAAATTTATGGATTAACCTTCTTTTTCAAGGGATGCCTTGGCCTGATAGTAGTTGGTTAAAGGGTTGGCATACATTCTAAGAATATACGGCATATATGCCTCCACGTGCCCATTGATCTGCAAGATTTTGTTTTCAATATAAGTCATGAATTCCGCTTTCTGTGCAGGGGTGTAGTAATCCTTGAACGGCTGCGATTGCGAGATCATATCGGCACAAATGTAGTTTGAAGGCCACAGTTTGTAGTTATAATGAATCAGGTTGTCGATTCTCTTGGCAACCGCAAAAATGTATTCGTTACGGTTTTTAATCTGATCCAGGTCCTCGAGGTGATCGTTCAGGCATTCGGCAAAGCCAATATGTACGTTGCCCTTGTATTCTTTCAGGCCGGTTTGCATCGAGATGATATCATCCAGGGCCCCTTTTTTATGATCTGGGTTCATGGATTTGTTGTATTCCTCCTGAGCCTTGAGGGCATCACAGGGATCATACTCATAACTGATGGCGAAAGGACGGATGTTCAATTCACGGAAAGTGGCTTTGATGTCTTTTCCTCCCGACATATTCAGCATTTTCAGCAGGCCTGTCTGTGTGAAATCGTTCCCATCTTTTGCACGTCCTTCCCTTTGGGCAATCCAGATGGACTGCTGTTCCTGGGTAATTTGGTGCATGATGTAGTTGGACAATCGCTGGGAGATGGCATACATCTCTTTTGGTGGTACATTGCGGTGAACCACAAAGCTTTTGTTCAGGCGGGCGAGTCTTTTGACGTCAGGGTGTTCGAGCAGGTTGGAGCCGATAGCGATTTCAGTGGTCTGAAAACCAGCTTTCAGCAGTGCATAATTCAGTAGGCCAGAGTCCAGGATAATATCTCGGTGATTGGAGATGTATAAACCTGGAGTTTGAGGGGCACAGGCTTCCATCCCGGCATGAGAGAACTCATTGATCTGGGTTTTCAACATATTATCGAGAAACGACACGATAACATTGCGTTGGAAGCTGTTGATATCATTAATGTTATTTACAAACTGAATGATTTGTTCCCGATTTTGGTTGGGGAAAAAAAAGTGCAAAGCTTCCGACAGAAAATCAGAAGACATAAGCTCCTTGAGCGCTTGAGCTACCTCGTGGTCCCGGTATGGGCGTATGGCATCAAATTCGGAAGTATCTATCATGTAAATAAGGTATAATTAAAATTGCGAGGGTAAGTTAGTGATAATTGCTGCTGCATGGGCAGTCAATCGGGAATTATCCTTTGCGGATGAGTAATAATTTCCACATTATCCCCGAAAATATTCAATAGGTGAGCGATCATGCTTTTTCATAGACCACAAAGTGGTAGTCGTAAGGGTTTTTTTCATCCGCCTGATGTGCTGTTCTTTCCACCTCTTTCCATTCTGCTCCCACGGCAGGGAAGAAGGTGTCGGCTTCAAAGTTTTCCTGAATTTCAGTGATGAACAAGCGGTCGGCGAGAGGAATGATTTCCTGATACAATTGCCCGCCGCCAATCATGAAACAGGCCTGCTCATTTTCGGTTTTGGCCAGCGCAAAGGCTTCAGGGAGCGAAGATACCGTCTGGCATCCTTTCGCTTGATATTCATGGTTTCTGCTGACCACAATATTGAGTCTGCCAGGCAGTGGGCGCCCGATAGACTCATAGGTTTTACGCCCCATAATGACGGGGTGGCCGAGGGTTGTTTTCTTGAAGTACTTTAGGTCGGCAGGTAAGTGCCAGGGCATCTGCCCGTCTTTGCCTATTGCCAGGTTTTTTCCTGTGGCAACGATAACATTGATTTGCATCGACTTAGTTAAATTTATATCCTCTTAAAAAATCGGTTACTTTCATGCGCTTTTTCCCTTGCAACTGAAGGTCAAGGATGCTCAGGGCACCATCAGCAGTACCATAGTGGAGGTAGGTTTTTCCATCGGAGTCCACTGTTCCGGCAGCAAGTGCTTTGTCAATGATTTCCGTCTGATAGATTTTCAGGCTTTTGTCTTTAAGGTGTGTCCATGCCGCAGGGTAAGGGGAAAGTCCACGAACCAGGTTGTGAATAGCTTCGCTGGTTTTGTTCCAGTCGATTTCACAGGTTTCCTTGAAGATTTTTGGGGCGTGCTTAAGTTCCTGATCTTCATTCTGTGGAACCAAATCGTACTGGCCACTTTCAATTTTATCGACCGTTTTTACCACCAGCTGCGCACCGTTGTTCATCAGGCGTTCGTAAACCGTACCGACATTATCCTCTGGGTGAATAGGCTCCTTAATCTGGTACATCACACTGCCAGTATCAATCTCATGTTTGAGCATGAAAGTGGTGGCGCCAGTTTCTTTTTCTCCATTGATAATCGCCCAGTTGATTGGGGCAGCACCACGGTATTGCGGCAGCAGGGAGGCATGCAAATTGAAGGTCCCCTCTTTGGGCATATCCCATACAGCCTCTGGCAACATACGGAAAGCCACAACCACCTGCAGGTCGGCCTCATAGCTGCGAAGTTCCTCGAGGAATGCAGGGTTTTTCAGGTTGGTAGGTTGAAGTACCGGCAGCTCCTGGCTTACGGCATATTCTTTTACCGGGGAAAAGGCCAGTTTTTGTCCGCGGCCTTTGGGCTTGTCGGGTGCCGTAATAACGGCTACCACATTTTTTCCAGCTTCAACAAGTGCTTTCAGGGATGGTACGGCAAATTCTGGCGTACCCATAAATATAATTTTGAGTGATTTCATTTTGGTATGCTATTGTTTACAGTTCAAAGTCGGGATACAGCAGGTACTGTTTCCGCATTTTTTTGTAGGCTGTAAGGTTGGTTTGCCACGAAAGGCGAATTTCATCTTCGGTCAGGTTGGCTTCAATCTGATGCCTTAATTCATCGGTTCCTGCCAGCTTGTCGAAGAAGTTATTTTTGAGGAAGAAATTTTCCTTATCCTTGTAATGGTAGTAAGTGTCCAGGAGGTAAGTGAGCGTGAAGGTTCTCGCCGAAATATTATCTCGGAGGTCGGCACCGTAGCAGGTTTGATTTTCAAACTTAGGGTGTTTCGACATCCCTGGAATGCTTTTCGGGGTGAAAGAGAAAGCGCCAGCAGATTTGTCTGGGTAACCATAAATCTGAAAAGGGATGGTGGTTCCGCGACCAACGCTAATGTTGGTGGCTTCAAACAGGCATAAAGACGGGTACAGTCGGATGGACTGATAATTGGGTAAATTTGGCGATGGCTTGATGGGCAAATCGTAAAAACGCTTGTGGGAGTAATGGTTCATCTTTACCACCGTCAGGTTGCACTGAAGGCCGTTTTTTAGCCATTTTTGGCCATTGATCATCTTGGCGAGCTCGCCGATAGTCAGCCCATGGACGATAGGGAGTGGATCCATTCCAACGAATGATTTGAACTTGGGCTCCAGCACGGGGCCATCCACATAATCGCCATTGGGGTTCGGGCGGTCGAGGACAATCAGCGGTTTGTTGTTTTCAGCACAGGCCTCCATCACCAAGTGCAGGGTGGAGATGTAGGTGTAAAAACGAACGCCGACATCCTGAATGTCGAAAATTACCACGTCAATATCTTTGAGCATTTCCGCCGAAGGCTTCTTATTTTTTCCATATAGCGAAATGACGGGCAGGCCTGTTTTGGTATCCTTGGCATCTTTCACATGTTCTCCGGCATCGGCTTTGCCTCGGAACCCATGCTCCGGCGCAAAAACCTTGACCACCTGCTGTTTCTGTGACAACAGGAAATCCACGAGGTGTTGCCCTTCCACTACGGAGGTCTGATTAACGACCATCCCAATTTTTTTATCTTTGATCAGTGGGAAGTAGAGTGCCGTCTGTGAAGCGCCCATAGTGATCTTGGGGAGGTCTTTCGACGTTTCAGTAGCCTGGGATTTACAGGAGAGTGAAAAAAACATCGCCCAAAGGCATAATATCCAAAGTTTACCTTTCATTTATATTAATCTTGCTTGATATTCGATAGTTTTGAGAATATAACCCATTTTGGGGGAGGACGCTTAAATTTAAGGGTCAGTTTTTTGAATTTTAAAATTAAAGATAAAATTGAACCTATCTTTATTTATTTCCAAAAGAATTAACAAAGTCGGTCAGGGAACCTTCTCGGCAGTGATTCACCGCGTGGCTGTGGCCACCATTGCTATGGGCCTTGGGCTGATCTTGATTTCTTTTTTGATACTGACGGGCTTTCGGGAAAATATCATCCGTAAGGTGGTCAGCTTCAGTGGGCATTGCCAGGTGTTGCGCTATTCACTGAGTAATTCTTATGAAGAAGATCCGATATCTGTTCATAACCCTGTGATGGAGCAGTGGAAAGATATTTCAGGCATTGAGGGGGTTTACCCTTATTCCAGTAAGCCGGGCTTGTTGAAAGATAACGATGAGGTGGCCGGGATTATCCTCAAAGGGGTGGATCAGTCCTATGAGCATTCGGAATTTGCCACCAATATTATTGCGGGGCATTTTCCGCAGTTTGACAGCACACGACGATACGATCAGCAGGTGATGGTCAGTAAAACGACGGCCAACCTGTTGGATTTGCACGTGGGCGATACCACCAGGATGTACTTTATTCAGGACCCTCCACGCTTTCGGAAAGTGTATGTCAGTGGGGTTTATGAATCGGGGCTTGAGGAGTTCGACGAGAAGGTGGTCATTGGTGACCTGCGGATGATTCAACGCCTGAACCAGTGGCCAGACTCTTTGGTTGGAGGCCTTGAAGTTCACCTGAAAAGTATGGAGCAGCTCGATCAGATTCATGAACAGCTGTTTGATTTGGCGGGCTTTGATTTGTTTGTTACCAAAGTGACCGATCGGCATGCTGATTTCTTCGACTGGCTGAAATTGCTCGACAACAATGTGGTGATTATCCTCAGCCTGATCCTTTTTGTGGCTTGTATCAATATGGTATCAGTGGTACTGATCCTCATTATGGAGCGCACACAAATGATTGGGATGCTCAAGGCCCTCGGGGCGACGGATCATCAGGTGCGGAAAATATTCATGTACAATGGTTCGCTGCTGATCTTGAAAGGGATGCTTTACGGTAACCTGATTGGTTTGGGATTTGGGTGGTTACAATGGAAATTTCACCTGATTCCGCTCGAGATGTCTTCTTATTATATGAACTATGTACCAATCTCCTGGGACTGGACGTATCTGATCGGTTCCAATTTGCTTACCTTCGTTGTTGTAACGCTGGTATTGTGGTTGCCGACAGTCGTGGCCTCAAAAATTACACCTATAAAGGCAATCCGCTTCGACTGATAAAGGTCTTTTCGGTCATGGTGCTTCTGATGCCCCTTATTTTCAGAACGTGTTTAGAACTTAAAGCTCGTCGTGAAAATAGGGGGCATTATTGGTTTAGTTTATTTTGGATAAATCTTTTTTATGGTGGAGCTGATAGTGTACGGCGTCGTAAATCAGTGCACTGGTTAAAATAGCAATGGGCAAAAGCAGGGCATGAATATGAAATTTGCTGAACAAGAATACGGCGCCAATTCCTCCGACAACAAAGCCCGTAACAATGGTGGATTGCAATGACAGCCTGCGGGTAATCTGCTTCCTTTCCTCGCCCTGGCTGTGAAATAGCGAAACGAGCTCTATCCCCAGGTCTGTAGAAATTCCCGTTAGGTGGGTGGTTCTTACCACCGCACCCGAGATGCGGGTGACCAGGGCATTTTGCAGGCCCATAGCAAAAAGCAGGAGATAGGCATTCCAGCGTGCTGACCAATTGGGGTGGCTCAATACAAAAAACAAAATGGCAATTTCGATCAGTAGGGCAAAAGTGTGTGAGTATTGTTCTTTCCATCGGCCAGTATAAATGACCAGTACCGAAGCGGCCATGGCGCCGAAGATAAAAGAGAACAGAAAACCAAACCGTTGGAGGATCAGTGTAAAGTTGCCCGTACTCAGGGCATTGGCGAAGTGGGTAAAGTGCCCCGTTACATGGGTCACCAGTTCACCGAACTGCAACAGGCCTATAATATTGATCAGTCCTGCGGAGAAGGATAAAAAAATGGCCAAACGCAGGTTTTGACCGTATGTACGGCCTTGGGTATTGAGTTGAAACATAGTAGTGGTCAGGTCAATGGGAATGTAAAAAGGCTGTTCCTGAACTTGTCAGCAACAGCCTTTAATGGTGTTATTTTTTATCTACGCCTCTACCAGAGAGGCTTCCGTCTTTTTTTTCGTTTCTTCTATGCTGATTTTTTCCTGCTGAGGAGCTGTACAAGGAGCGAATTTTCTGAAAAAGCTATTGACCTTCAGTTTGATTACGCCAATTACGGCTTCTTTAAAGATACCTCCAGACATTTTCGATTCTCCTTCTGTACGGTCGGTAAATACGATAGGCACCTCCACAATATTGAATCCGTGCTTCCAGATCGTGAATTTCATTTCTATCTGAAAGGCATATCCAACGAACTTGATTTTGTCGAAGTCAAGGTGTGCCAACGCTCGGCGACTGTAGCAGACAAAGCCTGCGGTGGTGTCATTAAAAGGCAATCCAGTGATGAATTGTACATACTTACTTGCATAATAAGACATCAGTACGCGCTTCATGGGCCAATTAACGACATTGACACCCGACACATAGCGGGAACCGATCGATATATCTGCGCCATCAATCGCACAGGCATGGTAGAGTCGTACCAAATCTTCGGGATTATGACTGAAATCGGCGTCCATCTCATAGATGTAATCATAGCCTTGCTCCAGGCAGTATTTGAACCCAGTGATATAGGCAGTGCCCAAGCCCAGTTTTCCTGAGCGCTCGATCATGTGTAAACGGTGGCCAAACTCTTGCTGAAGTTTTTTCACGATAATCGCTGTCCCGTCAGGGGAACCATCGTCCACGATCAGCAAATGAAAATCTACCTCCAAAGAAAATACCTTGCGAATAATCGCTTCAATGTTTTCTTTCTCATTATAGGTAGGTATGATTACAATATTTTTACTCATATATCTGGTGTTTTCAGTCCCAAAGATGTGGGAGTCAATAGTCTTTGATCAAAAATATTGCCGAAATAATATTCAGCCCCTCAAAGTAAAGGGCAAAATTAAGAAAAGCATTACAATAACCCAATATATTTAATCCAAAGGCCTTTGATATTCGATTAATTCGTAATTTTGGGCAAACAGTAAAATTGTTATTCATGGAAAAGTGCATCTTTTTGGACCGTGATGGTGTCCTGAATGTAGAAAGAGGAGAATATACCTTTCGGTTGGAAGATTTTGAGATTGAAGCTGGCGTTGGTGAAGCGCTGAAGCGATTGAAGGATGCGGGCTACCGTTTGGTAGTGATTACCAACCAGGCAGGAATAGCCAAAGGTTTATATACTAAAGCCGATGTGCTGGCGTGTCATGAGAAGTTGCAGGCGAATACCGGCAGGCTGATTGACGCCATTTATTATTGTCCGCACCATCCCACCAAATCGGAATCTATTGCCCGTAAGCCTGGTACATTGATGTTTGAACGCGCGATCGCCAAATATAACATTGATCCGATTCAAAGCTTTATGGTAGGAGATCAGGAACGCGATTTGGTGCCAGCAAAAAAATTAGGCATGGGAACAGTTCGTGTGGCGCCAACGAAAGTAGAGACCGATGGGGATCATTTTTGTTTCAGCCTGCTCGAAGCATCAGACTATATTTTGAAAGCGTAAAAAAGCGAATCGATGCATAAAAAAATCACGCACGTTAGCCCAAAAAAAGCGGTGTGAACCTGCGCAAACTGTGGACGATAAAAAAATCATGTGGTATTTATGATTCGTAACATGAGGCAGAGTCCCGCGACAGGTTCAGGTGGTGGCTTGGGGTAATTTTTCAATTTGTTGAACCGATTGTTTCGGTCAGTTCAAATTTGAGTTAGAGCAGTTCAATTGATAAAGACGGGAAGTTGTTTTCTTGCCGGTAAAGGCTTCGGTTTTCCTTCATAGGGTAACCGGGCCTTTTCCTTTTTTATGGGCTTTATCGCGATTTTTATTCAATTGAATAAGGGAGTTGTTAGATATTAATGAGGGTGGTTTCAGTGGTATAATATTTGGCTTTTTTGGTGAAAAAGATTCAATAGTAATCACCACTACCATAACTTATGAGAAAAATTACGATCAAAATAGCAGGATTGCTATGTTTGCTTATGGGCTTTTGGGGCTGTTCTAAATCCAATGATCCCAAACCTGTTTTACCTCAAAAAGAAACAACCGCTCGGCATCAGGGCGATAGAGACCACCATAAACTGAAAGGCAAAGAGGCTGTTTCTGACTCCACAATAAGGCCTCTATTACTTGACACGGCTCAGCTTGTCGATCAAGGTATTCCCATGACTTCCCTAAGCCCTGCACTAATCCATCAGCTGACGGACACCGAAATTGTTCAGCGACTGGTAGATTTTGGTCTTGAGCAACAAGACGCGCAATACGTAGTGAAAAATCACCGACAAGACGCATTGACCGTTGCACAGGATCAGCATCGATTAATGGAAGGGGTACACTATCAGTTTGGAATACCGACTAACCCACCGGCATCCTGGGGTGCAATTTTGGCAGGCCCCATGTACTGGAGCGGACAGGCACAGAAGAATATCCAGCGGATGTTCGGCTTAATCAAGTTCATGTTCAATGCACCAAAATTCAAGCAGGTGTTTAATCGCAACTTAGGCTTACTACAGCAATATACCTTTAATGGGGCTACACAGGCACCTGCGCGAAATATTCCCAGCAATTTCGAGGCATTTAAGCAGGTAGCGAATCATGCGATGACCAATGGCGGGAAAAACTATCAGCTGTTTTTGTACAGTCAGGTGAATGGTGGTGAGGCCTATGGCGACTTAGGAGGTGAATTGAAAGTTTACCTACATGAACATGGTGTGGCAACAGGTTCGTTTTACATGACGGCTGGCTTGTTAATGCACGAAATCACACACACTTGGGGATACAGCCATGACGGTGCAAATGTCCTGCTGAACCCCAATAATATTCCTTATTATGTGCAGGCAGTAGTTGCTCCAGGCTTCAATACTCAGCCGTCTGTTCAAGGGCTGTTACAGTCGCCAAAGTGGCCTTCTGGTGCCGATGTCGATATGTTTACCTATTATTTTGGTGAAGATATGTTAAGAGGCTTGCAGGGCCATCCTTACTAAAAGAGATTATTCAGTTCCTTTTATCAAATAGAGTGTATAGCAGGTTGGTCAAAAATCCTTGTCGTTATTGCTAAATGGCGTACTTTCAGCTTGTTGTACACTCTTGTTTCTAAGAAGGTGATAATAGCGCTTGTTTATTAACTGGCAGATTATAAAAAAATATTCTTCTTATTTTGAATGAAAAAATGGAGGCCTGATTTAAATATGATATCCGAAGGTGAATTTAGAAATAATTGAGTGTTTTCACTTTGTAAAAATAAATAGCATGATATTCATCAATGTTGAATAGTTGGGGCTTGATGATAGAGTTCCTTCGAGTATATATAAAATATTGGAGGATAAATTGTGGTTTATAGTTGCTAAGTGTGGGGTATGTTGAATTTATTTTCTTCTATTAAAGAATTAATATATAGAGGGTTTGCTTAGTGTGCATTAGTTTGGGTAAATATATTATTTAAATAAATGATTAATTTTTATAACTTTAATCACTGTTTATGAGGCGTAAGTACGCCTTTTTTTAATTTTATCATATTTATTTTAACACATTGGTTATTTAGATGTGTTGTTCAACCTATTGTTTAATGAAATTTTTACCTAACATCAAGCTTGGGGCTATGGCCCTTCTTGTCTCTTTTGCCTTACTATCTTGTAATAAAGATGATGAAGATGCTTTAATCAATGCTTTTCCTGTAGAGACAACCGTTCAGTTGTATGGTGTTTGTAGCTCTCCTGATACACTCGGACTACCTGCAGACTGGGACCTTAACATGAATTACAGGTTTTTTGTCAATACCCTTCATGGTGGGGTATTTGATCCCCAAACCAATCAATTCAGTGGTGTGGGAGAAGGCGTGTTTAACGGTTTCAAGTTGAATTTTGAAGCACCATCGAACAAATTTTTAATTGAGAATGTAACGGTAGTCGCTGACGGGCATTTGGTAACAGAAAACCTTCGCTCAAGTAGTAGTCCTCTTTTTGATCATTATCATGTTAATGGTGATATTAGCCTGTCGGGAATGGATCGGGAAACTTTTGCAAAAAGGGGGGAACTCACAGAACTCGAGATGTGGGCAAATGTTACGAACAATTCAAATGTTGTTTTTGAAGAAGAGTTACTTGATCAATATTGGGGTACCGTAGAGCAGCGACTGACTGTCTTCCCTAATGGAATGCACACTTATTTTAATGGTTCTTCCTTGAGTGTGGAGGCTATGGTATATAACAATATGGTTTATGTAGGGCTTGGCGTGCCAATGTCAGATGAAAATGGCTCAAAAATGGTTACGCTTTCGATCGAGTATCAGACAGCAGACGGATATTGGAACAGAATTTCTAATTGGGCGGAATATGCTTCTTTTGAACTGAAAAGTTATAGTGGGTTGAATAGTTGGGTGATCAGTGATATTCAACGCTATCAGGCACAAAATAGTGCGGTTCGCCTAAAGGCATTAATCGATGATGAGGAAGTGATTGTTGATGTGCCTAATATTTTACACATTGGAGCATAAATAACGGTCTGTTGAATGATTGGTATTGTTCGCAATGCTTTTGTAAGCTGATGACCAAGCTTTGGAAATCACTACAGTAATTAAATTCAGCAGACGAATATTTTATCTTAAAGCCCATTGTGGGCAACAAGTAAAAAGCCCCCTTCTCGCAAGAAAAGGGGGCTTTTATATATTTTTGGTACAGCGATTAATCACTAATCACTAATCATTAATCACTAAAACTTACCATCCCAGCCACTGAACCCAGCTTGTAGGTAATAGCTTAATGATGTCGTTAGCAAAAATGAAGACCATCAGGGCCAATAGCATGACCATACCGATCTTTTGCGCCACTTCCATAAACTTGTCGCTTGGTTTGTGTCCAGAGATCATCTCATAAAGTAGGAACATCACATGGCCACCATCCAGCGCAGGGATTGGCAGAAGGTTCATAAAGGCCAATACCATTGATAAAAGCCCTGTGAGCGACCAGAATCTGAACCAGTCCCAGGTGCCTCCGAAAGACTGTGCAATGGCGATAGGCCCCCCAAGGGATTTTTTGGCAGAAAGCTCTCCGGTGAAGATTTTCCCAAAAGCTTGAATGTTCAGCCAAACCACAGAAAAGGCCTTTGTCGTACCCAAACCGATGGCTTCACCGAAGCTTGGCTGAATGCTTGCCAGTTTCAAGCCCATCACAGGCATGAAGCCCAGCTTGCCATCTTCACCAACAGTGGCCTCAAGTGTTTTTGTTTCATTGTTGCGGCTTACGGTCATGGAAACCTGCTTGCCGGCATTGTCCTCCAGTTCTTTTTGTAACTGATCGAAGAAAGTAACATCAGCATTGTTGATGCTTACAATCTTATCTCCCTGGCTCAGGCCTGCGATATCAGCAGGAGAGTTGGTCATGACCTGTCCAACCTCAAACGGCTGACGTGGACCAATAAAGTGAGGTTTTTCATCCTCTTTATTCGTAGCGATTTTATCCATGAATCCAGCAGGGATCGTTACTTTGGCTGTTTGGCCGTTACGAACCACCGTATAATAGCTTCCGGCATTCATCATCAATTCAGGGTTCAGCAGGTCCGAGAAACGCTCAAACTCCTGCCCGTTGATGTTCTGAATTTTATCACCAGTCTTAAAACCAATTTCTTGGGCAAGGTCATAGGCAATAATACCGTTTTTGTTCAATTCTGATTTAGGAATGTAGGTTTCCCCGAAGCTGTAGGAAAGAATCACAAAGATGATAATCCCCATGATCACGTTCACGATAATGCCACCAAGCATTACGATCAGGCGTTGCCATGCCGGTTTTGAGCGAAACTCCCAGTCTTGTGGTTCCTGGTTCATTTGCTCTTTATCCATGGATTCGTCAATCATTCCTGAAATTTTCACATAGCCGCCAAGTGGGATCAGTGATAAAGAATATTCCGTTTCGCCGAATTGCTTTGAAAAAAGTTTGGGTGGAAAGCCAATAGAAAATTGCTCCACACGCATGCCAAATACTTTTGCCGCTACCAAGTGTCCCATCTCATGAACTCCGACAAGAATCGAAAGTCCCAAGATCATTTGGGCAGCCATAATTAAACCTTCCATTTTATAATAATTCTGATGCTAAGTTTCTAACTGATTTATCTGTTGCTATGAGGTCATCAAGCGTAGGTTGAGCGATAAAGGTAGCCTTTTGCATACAATTTTCGATCAAATCGGACATATTTAAAAATCCTATCTTGTCTTCCAAAAATGCCTGAACAGCAATTTCGTTTGCTGCGTTCAGGATGCAGGGCATATTTCCGCCCGCTTTAATGGCTTCAAAGGCCAGCCCAAGGTTGCGGAAAGTTGCCATATCTGGCTTTTCAAAAGTCAGGGTAGGGTAATCCATAAAGTTCAGCCGCTCAAATTTGCAGGGTAATCGATGCGGAAAACCAATGGCATACTGAATCGGCAGGCGCATGTCGGGCAAGCCGAGTTGTGCTTTAATGGAACTGTCTTTAAACTGTACCATACTGTGAACGATGGATTGTGGATGAACGACCACATCAATCTGATCAACATCTACCCCGAAGAGCCATTTGGCTTCAATTACTTCAAGCCCTTTGTTCATCAGCGAGGCAGAATCAATCGTTACCTTAGCGCCCATGTCCCAGTTGGGGTGTTTTAAGGCTTGTGCTTTGGTAACTTTCCGCAGCTCGTCGGTTTTCATGCCACGGAATGGCCCTCCTGAAGCGGTAAGAATCAGCTTTTCAATGCTGTCGGGATGTTCTCCTACCAAACACTGGAAGATGGCACTGTGCTCAGAGTCCACCGGGAAAATCGATACCCGATGTTGCTGTGCAAGTTCAGTAATGATCTCACCGGCCACTACAAGTGTTTCCTTGTTGGCCAGGGCAATGTGTTTTCCGGCTTCAATGGCCTTAATGGTCGGCAATACCCCACTGTAACCCACCAAAGCGGTAAGGACAATGTCGATTTCCTCCATCTGCACAACAGCGTTGAGGGCGTTTTGGCCGGCATATACTTTTATGCCATGTGGGTCGAGGGCCTCAAAAGCTTTCTCATACAAAGATTCCTCTGAGATCACGACCGCATTGGGCTTGAACTGAAGGCTTTGTTTTATCAATAAGTCCACATTGCGCCGGGCAGTCAAAACCTCCACCTGAAAGTGCTGAGGTTGTTCTGCAATGACCTCCAGTGTCTGCGTGCCTATTGAGCCCGTAGAACCGAGGATGGCAATGTGTCTTTTTTTCTCAAAAAGTGGTTCCATTATAAAGCATACCGCCAACACCAGGGATGGAGGTACTGAATCGTTAAATTTTTAGTATTTTTTTTAAGGATTAGAACGGGTTTGAAAATCGATTATTCTATTGCAAATTCAGATTACTGGAATGGATTTGAATTATTCTTCAACCATAGCGATGCTATTTTCAAAACATTCCTTCACCATTGTGGCCATACCCTAAATTTTTGTCACGAATTTTCAATTTCCAATGTGCGCTTACTTTTCAGCGTAATCCATCAGCGCATCAGCAATTTTTCTGTCGTTGGCAAGGCGAGGTACTTTGTTTTGCCCTCCGAGCTTCCCGATAGACTTCATATAATCCTGAAAAGCATTTTTCTTCAGTGGGACAATCTGTAGCGGTAACAAAATATTTCCAGACACCAGGTCTTTATAATAAACGTTGAGTTGCTGCAGTTGCTCATCAAGGTAAAGGGAAAATGCGTCCATATCTTTGGGCTTGTTTTCAAAATCCACAAACCACTCATGCTTGGATTGCCCTTCGCTTTGGCTCACCATCGGAGCAACAGTAAATTCCGTCAGTTCTGTTTCTGGAAATTTATTCACCGCTGCCTTCATGGCTTTCTCAACTTCTTCACCAATGACGTGCTCCCCAAAAGCGGAGATAAAGTGTTTGATACGGCCGGAAACAATCACCCGGTAAGGTTTTTTGCTGACAAACTTCACGGTATCACCAATAGAATAGCCCCAAAGGCCTGCATTATTGTTGATGATGACCGCATAATTTACACCAAGCTCCACCTCTCCGATGCTCAGGCGTTCTGGGTTTTCGTCAAAATACTGATCCGCAGGAATAAACTCAAAGAAGATTCCCGAAGAAATATTCAGCAAAAGCCCCTCCTGATCCTGTGTGTCCTGATAGGCAATAAAGCCTTCCGAAGCCGGGTAGGTCTCCAGGGTGTCCACTTCTTTTCCTATTGACTGATAAAGTTTAGCACGATAAGGTTCAAAATTCACCCCTCCCCATACAAATACACTGAAATTAGGGAAGATGTCGATGATTTTTTTGCCCCCATGCTTTTCCTGCAGCCGGTCGAAATACATCTGAACCCAGGGAGGAATCCCAGAGATCAGCGACATGTCCTCCTTGCTGGTCTCGGCCACAATGGCATCCAGTTTTTCCTCCCATTCTTCAATGCAATTGGTTTCGTAGGAGGGCATTTGGTTGCGGCGCAAATATTCCGGAACATGATGATTGACAATCCCGGAAAGTCTGCCCAGGAAAACACCATTTTTATCTTCCAGTGTAGGCGAGCCTGAAAGGAAAATCAGCTTTCGACTCACGAAGTCATAATTCCCGGTTTCATGCATATAATTGAGCAACATGTTTCTTGCTGAATTGATATGGTTGGGAATCGACTCCTTGGTCAAGGGAATATATTTTACCCCGGAAGTCGTTCCAGAGGTTTTTGCGAAATAAATTGGACGACCTTTCCAGAGCACATCAGCTTCACCTGCGACAACACGATCCACATAAGGACGCAATTGCTCGTAATCACGAATCGGTACACGCTTCTTGAAATCCTCATAGGTGTTGATGTTTTCAAAATCATGGTCTTTGCCAAAAGCCGTATTTTCTGCCCCTTTAATTAAAGACTGAAATACGTTGTATTGGCTTTCGATAGGGCGTGAAGCCCATTTGTTTTGTTGCCGGACAGTGTATGCCGCAACATATTTAGAGAAAAAAGATAACAATCCCATAGATTACAAAAGTAGTAAAAATAAGGATATAATAAATACTTATGTATTGAATACCCTTTGCAGAAAAATGGTTGGTAATTTTAAGGTTGAATTTGCTGAAATTATAGCATAAAGGTTAAAAAATGTAAAAATTATTGTGCCGTTTTGTTCCCTTGTTAATTTAGCGGTCTCGCAGGGGAGGGTGTTGTTGGAAGTGTGGAAAGCCCCTGAGAAAGAAATCTTGTTTCACCAAAGAACAACAGTCAATGAAAGATTGGATAAGACTTGGGGTTGTCGCGATAGGGACGGCCTTGGCGACGGTATTTTTTATCAATGATTTTTCTGATCAAAATACTGGTCCTGCCATCCGGATGGTCAGTCAAAAATATCAAACACCTATCGCCAAATCGGTATTCTCCGAAGGGGCGGGCATAAATGCCGATGAAACCACCATGCCCAAAAACGGCTTTGTGGAGGCTTCAAGGAAAAGCTTGCCTTCGGTGGTTTATATCAAAACTTTTGTGCAGGGGCGAGCGGTGAGTTCGTGGTACGAGTATTTTATGCGTGGCGGAGATTCCAGCTCTGGCTATCAGGGAGTAGGTTCGGGTTCAGGGGTAATTTATTCCACGGACGGGTTTATTGTGACCAATAACCATGTGATTGATGGCGCCGACCGCATTGAGGTGATCCATGACAAGCGAACCTACGAAGCGAAGGTGGTAGGGCGAGATCCTTCCACGGATTTGGCCGTGCTGAAAATCAAAGGTAACCAATTGCCCAATATTGAAATTGCAAGTTCCAAGGATTTGCCCGTTGGCGCTTATGTGCTGGCGGTCGGAAATCCCTTTAACCTGACCTCCACCGTAACTGCGGGGATTGTCAGTGCCAAAGGTCGGCAGATTCATGTTAATGCAGGGAATTTCCCGTTGGAATCCTTTATTCAGACCGATGCCGCCATTAACCCAGGGAACTCGGGAGGCGCTTTGGTGGATACCCACGGGCGTTTGGTGGGTATTAACACCGCTATTCTATCCAAGACGGGCTCTTATGCGGGATATGGTTTTGCCGTGCCCGTCGATATTGTCACCAAGGTGGTGGATGATATCATTAAATATGGACAGGTACAGAAGGCCTTTTTTGGCGGTCAGGTGGTTGATATTACCCAGGAGATCGTCAAAAAACTGGAACTGAAAGCTTATGATGGGGTGGTGCTTGCTGATGTTCAGAAGAATGGTGCTGCATTGAAGGCTGGGCTGGCCGTGGGCGATGTGATTCTGGACATTGATGGGCAGCAAATTGATTCGCAGGCAGAATTTGAGGAACTGATCAGCTACCGCTCGCCTGGCGACCGCATTAAGTTGACCTATAAACGTAAGGGCAGAATTTATAGCGCCTCTTTGGTGCTGACCAACATTGATGGCAAAACAGGCCTGGTGAAAAAGGAAGTGTATGCCGATCGGGAGCTTGGGGCAGCATTTGAGCGGGTGCCCACTGTGGAGCGTGATATGATTGGTATTGACTACGGCGTGCGCGTCGTGAAAATTGGCAACGGGTGGTTCCGACGACTCGGGATTGCCGAAGGATTTGTGGTTACGGAGATCAATAATATCAAAATTAAAGACCCAGAACAGCTCGTGGATATTTTGTCCCGAATTCGGGGCCGAGTAATTATAGAAGGTGTTACCGCAAAGGGACGCCGAGGCTATTATCGTTACTATTTCTAAACAACCGATTATTTTTGAAATGCATAAAAAAGGGAACCATCTTATGGCTCCCTTTTTTTATAAACAGCAGTGATTGCTTTCAAATTTATTCAACGACTGGCGGGTTTTTCCATCGGTTATGCGACCATAAATAGGTAAATGGCTGATGGCGGATGCTGTCTTCAAGTTTTTGGAAAAAGCATTCCACAGGTGTTTCTCCCTCCTGAGGATCCAGTGGGCGGAAGGTTACTTCGTAATGGCCACGGCTGGTTTTCTCAAGCTGCGCATACACCACCTCGTAATCAAACTTTCGGGCAATAAAATCCAACCCCTGAAATACAGCCGTCGGCTGGTGCATAAATTTCAGCACCTTGGGGCGCTTGGTGGGTTGTGGGCGCTGATCGCACAGCATATAAATCAGTTCGAGGGAATCTGCGGGCTGGTTTTTCAAGTATGCAATCAGTTCTTTGTCCTTAATCATGTTAAAGCCAAACTTGCTGCGGTTTTGCAGGATAATCTGATCGGAAACATCCGCAGATTGCTGACGGTATACCGCCGAGGATTTAAACTTGAGGAGTTTGGGCATGAGCGCCATCCATTCCCAGTTGGCCTGATGGCCGGTTGTGAGCACCACATTTTTTCCCTGATCGTAATAATCGTTCAGTAAATCTGCATTGTTAAAGGTAATGCGGCGACTCAGCTCCTGGGCATCCATTTTGGAAAGCAGGGCTGTTTCGACGATATAGTCACAAAGGTGATGGAAGAATTGCTGTTCAATCTTCAGGCACTCTTTTTCTGATTTTTCAGGGAAGGCCTGGCGGATATTTTTTCGAACCACCGCTTTGCGGTAACCCGACAATCTGAAGCCGACGAAGTAGAGCACATTGGCAATGCCGTAATAGACGCTCGTCGGAATATATTTTAAAACTTTCTGAATCGTATTGACAGAAATGATCATAAGTGAGGTGTGTTTTATTTGGGATTACGATAATTCAATATCATGAGTCGTTCTTAACGGTATCCCCCTACGATCAAACATAAAAAAAGCGGTTTGTATTACACAAACCGCCTTTTTCTATATCTTTTGTTGATATTACTGCATATTCAAATCAAAATGCTTGGTTTCCTTGAACGAAGCACGCGGTTTTAAATTCAGTACCTGAAACATTTCTTTGTCTTTGTCCTGCTCAGGGTTAGGGGTCGTTAGTAGTTCGTCGCCAGCAAAAATAGAACTCGCTCCTGCCATAAAGCATAATGCTTGATCTTCAAAGCTCATTTCATTTCTTCCTGCTGAAAGGCGAACCATCGACTTAGGCATCAAAATTCTTGCCGTAGCGATCATTCTTACCATATCCCAAGTAGAAACACGCTTATTTCCTGCCATTGGTGTGCCATCAATAGGTACCAAAGCATTTACAGGAACAGATTCGGGGTGCGTTTGCAGTGTCGAAAGGGTATGTAACATACTGATACGGTCCTTGTTGGTCTCTCCCAAACCAATGATTCCTCCTGAACAAACCGAAATTTTTGCCTTTTGAACATTTTCGATCGTTTCCAGGCGGTCGTCATAAGTTCTGGTGGTAATCACCTTGTCGTAATGCTCTCTTGAAGTATCAAGGTTATGGTTGTAAGCATACAAACCAGCATCCTTAAGCTTTTGTGCCTGCTCTTCAGTAAGCATACCCAAAGTACAGCAAACCTCAAGGCCCATTTCGTTTACCTCAGAAACCATCTCCAGCACGCGGTCAAAGTCACGGTTGTCACGGATGTTTCTCCACGCTGACCCCATGCAGAAGCGTGTGCTGCCATTTGCACGGGCATTTTGCGCCGCCTGTACCACTTGGTCTTTCGGCATTAATTTATGCACATTTACTTCGGTATTGTATTTTGCCGACTGCGAACAGTACGAACAATCCTCTGAACACCCACCAGTTTTGATAGATAACAATGTACAAACCTGCACCTCATTCGGATCATGGAATTCACGGTGTACCGTCGCTGCACGGTAAATCAAGTCCATGATCGGTGAGTTATATATTTCAGCAATTTCTTCTCTCGTCCAATTATTTCTGATCTCAGTCATTCTAAAAATTAGTTTTATCTGATCATATATAGGCCGTAAAAATTTTTTACTTGACCGCTAACGTAAAAGTATAAGAAAAAATTCAATCATCAAACAATCGGGATACCATCAAAATCTGTAGGCGTCAATATTTTTACCTCGCTCGGTTTCCTCTGCGCAGATTGCTAAAGTGTTGAACAATAATTTGAATTGCTTTTTTTTCTCAACAAAGCGGAATCGGGAGTGTTGTTTTTAAAAGGCTTGAAATAGTGATGGTTTTACCATTTTTATAATTAATAGAAGGTTTGGCGAGCTTCTTGTAAGTATTGTGCCAATTCGATTTAATAAATTATAGTTTTCAGGTGCGCAGAGGAGCGGGAAAGATTGTAAATTGCGCACCAGATTAATTTGATGAAGAATATGAAAAATTTTACGAAGCATGCATCGCATACTGGCAGCCTCTGGGTGATGCTGTTGTTTGCGGTAACCATGTTGGGCTGCCAGCCAAAGGTACTGGTGAAATCCTCAGTGCAAGGTGTGGATCAGCCCGTGAAAGCGGTGGAGGGCACCGATGCGGAAATTACACAGATGATTGCCCCTTTCAAGGAAAAGCTGGATAAGGGCATGAGTGATGTGGTGGCCGTTAGTGCACAACGGATGTTCTCGCAGCCAGTGGAATGTAACCTGGGGAATTTTATGGCTGATTTAATGCAGGTGCAGGGAACCAAAGAATTTGGAAAGCCTGTGGATATGGGCGTAATGACCAACGGCGGCCTGCGCAAGCCGATTGCCAAGGGGCCTATTACCACTCGGGATGTTTATGAGCTGATGCCTTTCGACAACCGAGTGTATATCCTTGAACTGAACGGCGAACAGGTGATGCAATTGATGCAGTATTTGGTGGACACCCGCCTGGCGTCAGTTTCCAATACTTATGTACATGCTATCAATGGTAAAATTGATGATCTTGAAATTGGCGGTAAGCCTTTCGATCCTTCAAGAACCTATACCGTGTCGGTGAGTAATTATCTTGCAGGGGGTGGCGACAAAATGTTCTTCTTCCGTGACTGCAGAGTTTTGAAAGCATCCAGCTACAATGTTCGCGATGCCATATTTGATTATTTGAAATCCTTCCAAAGTCAGGGGAAACCTGTGGAGGCGAAAGTGGAAGGCCGAGTGAAAATCGACTAACAGATACAACGATGGAAAGAAGAAAGTTTTTGAAAAAATCCGCTTTAGGCGCCCTGTTTGCTTCTGTGGCGGCACCGACGATCACGAAGGCTGCCAGCAAGAAAAATGACCATATCAGTATTACCTTGCTGCATACTGGCGATACCCACTCCCGCATTGAGGCTTTTCCCAAGAATTCTGCCGATTACCCCAATGAAGGGGGCTATGCTGCTCGGGCGGCTTTGGTAGAGAAAATCCGTCAGGATCATGAAAATGTGTTGCTTTTTGATTCTGGCGATATTGTACAGGGAACACCTTATTTCAACTTCTACAAAGGAGAGCTGGAGATGAAGCTGATGAGCAAGATGCATTATGATGCGGCAAATCTTGGGAATCACGAATTTGACAACGGGCTGGAGGGCATCCGCAACATGCTGCAATATGCAGAATTCCCATTCATCTGCTCGAATTACGACTTCAGCGAAACCATTCTCAAGGATCGCTTTCAGCCTTATAAAGTGTTTGAGCGCCAGGGGGTGAAAATTGGCGTGTTCGGACTTGGTGTAGAGCTCGACGGCATGGTTTGGGATAAAAACTATGGCAAAACCAAATACCTTGACCCTATAAAGGTAAGCCAAAAGATGGTGAAGGAATTACGCCAGGATAAAGGCTGTGATTTGGTGGTTTGTCTGAGTCACCTCGGCTATAAGTACGATGGTCCAAAAATGGATGACGTAAAAGTGGCGCAGGCGGTCAGTGGGCTCGACATTATTCTGGGAGGCCATTCTCATACTTTTATGGACGCACCAGTGTATGTGAAAAACCCACAAGGCGAAGAGGTACTGATAAATCATTCGGGCTGGTCAGGGGTAAGGATTGGGAAAATTCAAGTTACTTTTGATCGAAAGAAAAAGAAAAGTGGAATTAACGGGAAAAACGTTCAACTTTAGTGATCGAAAATCGATAGTTCTTTTTTTTTAAGGGATTTTTTATCAATTTTGGTTTCCTTTTTGGAACCTCCCAAGATCGGGTTAATTTTTATTCGGTAATGAATTTGGATGCGCAATCGGTTTGGCAACGCTGCCTTGAATTTGTAAGAAGCAATATATCAGAACAGGCTTTTACCACTTGGTTTAATCCTATCGTGCCGTTGCGTCTGAATGGTACTGTTTTGACCATTCAAGTGCCGAGCCAGTATTTTTACGAATACCTGGAAGAGCACTTCGTTTATTTGTTGCGTGCAGCAATCGATAAAGAGATTGGTAAAAATGGTCGGCTGGAGTATTCGGTGATCGTGGATCGTGGTAATGAAAACAACCAGCCTTACACGGTTAATTTGCCCAACGGCTCCAAGTCCAGCAAAACAGGACCGAAAAAAGACGGATCCGAAAACCAGAATAACTATACAAGCCCATTTTATATTCAGGCCATAGATAAGAGTGTGAAAAACTCTAACCTGAACCCCAATTACACTTTCGAAAATTACATTGAAGGCGATTGTAATCGCTTGGCGCGTTCGGCAGGTTTTGCCGTGGCACAAAAGCCAGGGATTACCTCTTTCAACCCTTTGATGCTTTACGGAGGCGTTGGGCTTGGGAAAACACACTTGGTACAGGCGGTAGGAAACGAGATTTTGCGGAAAGAGGACTTTACAGGCAAATTCGTTTTGTATGTATCTTCTGAAAAATTCACCAATCAGTTTATTGAGGCTTTGAAGGCCAACCAAATGCGGGAGTTTCAGAACTTCTATCTGCAGGTGGATGTACTGATTATTGATGATGTGCAATTTCTCTCGGGAAAGGAAAAAACACAGGAGATGTTCTTCCATATTTTCAACCACTTGCATCAGTCGGGTAAGCAGATTATCATGACTTCCGATTGCCCGCCAAGAGAGTTGAAAGGCTTGCAGGAACGTTTGTTGTCTCGATTTAAATGGGGGCTGACCGCAGATTTGCAGACGCCAGATTTCGAAACGAGAATTGCCATTATTCAGAAAAAAATGCAGGCAGACGGAATCAACATTCCTGAAGATGTATTGGAATATTTGGCGCATACGATCGATACCAACATCCGTGAGTTGGAAGGGGTGCTGATCAGTTTGATCGCCCACGCTTCATTGGTTCGGCAGGACATTGATGTGCCTTTGGCCAAGCAAATCCTGAAGAATATCGTCCATGATATCGAAACGGAAGTAGGGATTGATTTCATTCAGAAGACCGTAGCGGAATATTTTAAACTGAAAGTGGAGGACCTGAAAGCGAAAACCCGTAAAAAGGAAATCGTGATAGCAAGGCAGATCGCCATGTATTTCTCTAAGGAATATACCAATCATTCGCTAAAGTCCATCGGTTATCATTTCGGTGGCCGAGATCACTCAACAGTGATTCACGCCGTGCAGTCGGTCAATGATATGTTGGAAAAGGACAATGAGTTGAAACAGAAAATCAAGGATGTCAATAAGCAATTGAAAATGACCTCCCGTTAATTTATACCTAAAAAAAGCCTGGCAACGCAAATTGCCAGGCTTTTTTATTTGATTTTTTGTGGTTAGGATGAATCCACTATCGCGAGAGTCCGGCTCGTGATAATGGTTGGTTCAAGCGTCCCGCTTGGATCAAAGGCCATTAAATTTTTAGTCCAAGCGAGACACTTGAACTAAAAACAAGGAATAAGTAATCTGTGGACAAATAAAACATCCAATAAAGCCTTACAATCGCTGTACCGAGCCTGCGCCTGAAGTATTCACCAAGACACGCTGAGGATCGCCTACAAATTTCACAGACGATGCACCTAAGCAGTTACCTTCTATGGAATTATTGGCGTGGATTTTAAGGTTTGATGCGCCATTCATGGAAACATGCACTTGGTTGCTAATCATATCTTTGGCTCTTACATTGCTCGCACCAGAAAGTTTCGCTATAAAATTATCTGTAGTCCCCACCAACATGACATTACTTGCACCCGAACAGCGAACTTCAACGTTCTTTGTGTTAAGTTCAAGCTTCATTTTTGATGCACCTGACGCCCTGACTTGCAAATTATCTGACTTCAGTACATTTTTAGAATACACATTACAAGCTCCCGAAGTCTGCACCTCGTTGATATCTTTGACTTGAAAGTAGAGGGTTATTTTTTTTGTTTTGTGGCGACCGTCTTGCATGCTAACACTTAGGCTTTTGTCAATTGTCTTGATTTTAACTAAATCCAAGTCTTGCGGACGGCCTTCCATCACCATTTGACAATCTTTACCTTGGGTAATAAACACCTCAAAAGCACTTGCGAAGTGCAGTTCATTGAATGACTTTACCTCAATGGTTCTTTTTTCAATGTCTTTAGCTACCACAGTGCTAACTATAGCAAAGACCATTAGAAGAGTCTGGAGTAATTTTTTCATGATTATTTTTTTGTATATTTAACGAAATCAATTGCAGTAACGGAGGATCTTTGGGCACCACCTCCTATTAATTTACAGGAGCCTATTACCAGTAGAGATCTATGCGATTAGATTTACAAGTAATCCTAAAGTCTTCTCATTGAATCTCTATTTACACGTCTCATGCGAGATTCTTTTTTATTTCCTCCAAAGATATAGCGAACGCCTACCTGAATGCTTCTAACATCATTGTTAAAGTTTGTTCTCAAAATGACGTCATTCTGTATTGTCGTTTGTCTATCGATGTTCGTGTCAAAAATATCAGTCACTTGTGCTGAAAATATTAACTTTCTGTCCAGCAATAATAGATTAGCTCCTATGTCTAAGTTCTGCTTTCCATAAGTGGTTTCTCGTGCTGTTACTATTCTTGGGTTGAACCAATAATGAAAATTGAGTGAAAAGTTTTTGTTGTCTGCGATAGGGAAGAATGTGTTTTGGGTGCTGAAATAAGCTTCCCAACCTTCACTGTCAGCGATATCAAATTCCTGATTGGTATTCGTATTTAAAAAGTGTTTAGCATATATGGTATTGTTACTTTCCCACCAAGAGAATTTTCGGTAGTTATAGTTGATATATCCATAGATGTTATGTTGCTCAAAATTATTGAATCGGGTATTGACATACATCTGTTTTTCAGTGTCAAAATACTGCACTTCAGCGTTGTACATGTCTGTTTCTATCGAGTAACCTACTCCTGCTGATAGGTTCCCTTTTTGATATTTAAAGGACAGGTCGTTGATATACATCGGTGTGAGGTATGGATTACCTACGACAATGGCTTGTTCTCCAAAGAACATGACGGCTGGAGATAATACTCCCATACCAGGACGGGTTAATCTTCGATTATAAGATAATCCAAAGTAACTGCCTGAGGAGTCTGTGTAGCTTAGATTGAATGTTGGGAATATTTTGAAATAGTCACTGTTATTGGCACTGTCTAATAAGTGTTCTTTTGTGGCTATTTTTGTGTATTCTCCTCTCAGTCCAAGTTGTAAGCTGATATTTTTCCAATTCTTGTTGACTTCGGTGTATATCGCTGAAATTGATTCATTATAATCAAATTCACTGGAGTTCGGTAAATTGAGTATGGGTTGATCGTCTTGGTAATCGAAGTCTTTGAAGTCGTTTGTTCTTTGGTTTTGGGTGTATTTAAGACCAGCAGACCACTGTACGCCATGTATTTTTTTTGAGGCATTTAGCCCTAAAGTATAAACTTTACTTTCAGAGCCAAATTGGTTTTGTTTTTTGATTTGCTCTATATTGCCGTTTTGATGGTCAAGTTGGTTATCAAATAATTGGTCAGAGCTCCCATCAGAAAGCACCGTACCTGCTTCTAATGATAATTTCCCTCCTTGGTCATCGATGCTGTAATCAATGAAACTTGTTAGGTTATGGGTACGATTGAGTGAGTTACCTATGTTGAAGTAATGGTTAATATAGGTAAGGTCTTTTTGGTTCTCTGTGAGGTCATAAGCACTTCGAACACCTGTATTCTTTTCGTCTTCATCATTATTGTTAAAAGTGTATCCCAAACCAACAAACCAACGATTGTTAATTTTATAATCTGTTGCCAGGTTAAAGCCCAAGCCTTTCCCATCTATACTCCATAGACCATCGGTAGGATTAACTAATTTCCCAATGTTTTCTTGCGTGATGTCATATTTTCTTTGTGGGTTGCTCAAGTCATAGTTAAGAGATGTACTAAGGTTCCAATCCTTTTTAGAGTAGTTCAATGCCACATTGTTGTAGAGATCTTGTCCTCTGTTACGTTTTTTATACGTTGAGCCTACTGCTCCACCAAGGTAATCGGATGTGCGATGTTTTAGTACGATATTAATAAGCCCCGCATTTCCTTCGGCATCATAGCGTGCAGGAGGGTTCTGCATCAGTTCAATTTTTTCAATATTAGTAGGGTTAATGCTTTTAAGATAGGAGTTAAGTGGTTCACCTGATAAATTGACCATTCTGCCATTAACTAATATTCTGGCAACACTTCTTCCAACAATAGATATACTATTGCTATTGGTATCAACGATTAAGCCTGGTACTCTTTTAAGTAGGTCATAGCTTGAGGTACTGATATTGGCTTCAAAGGTATCACTTACCCGAAAAATGGTTTTATTTCCCTGGCTTTCGATTTTGCTTCTTTTGTAGGTGATCTGAACTTCATCTAGTTGAATATTGTCTTGAAGTACTTTCGTTCCTATGTTGGTATCTTTGGTTATTGTTATTGGTAGATATTCGTCCTGGAAGCCTATCATGTTCAAGTGTAGAATATATTTGCCTGGAGTAGTGCTAATAGAGAATAAACCGTCCTCTTTCGTAACATCTCCTTCGATGTAAGTACTGTCTTGGGAAGACATCAAATAAGCATTAGCAAATTCTACTGGTTGCTGATCGGTATTGACCAACTTTCCTTTTAACATTACTGATTGTGCAAAGGAGGTTTGGCTTAGCAGTAAAAAAAATGCTATTAGTGGGAAAAAATATTTCATAGTATTTCAAGTTTTTAAAAAAAATTGATAAAAAAAGTACCAACCAATTACAAAAGAGAAAAAAGGTGATAGGTGGTGTTTTTTATTTATATTTTTGAGTATAAATTTATAATATACTCACCATCATGATGCGCAAAAGTTGGGAAGGGTTGCATGGTGGTGAAAATTTTTAAATATTTATTTTTAGTCTGTGGGTTGAAGGTATAAACCTACGATTAGTGTAGCCTGTCGAAAATATTCCATTAGCTTATCCAAAAACATCATTTTTAGTGCCGTAGGGACGTTGCATGCAACGTCCGTACCGTGAGGTACAAAAATACTCGACAGTCCACGATTAGTGTAAATGTAGTGATTGGGCAGAGGCGCTGAATTGACTTTGGTCCAAGCGGGACGCTTGAACCAAAGTGGCCGAATATAGAAGTGATTAATTATGCTATTACAGGAAGAAAAAAATCATGTTAATCCTTTCAATCAAGGAAATCAAGGTTTTAAAAAATAAGTGGCAGTAAACGGGAGCCTATGACGACTGAAATCAAGGATGTCAATAAGCAATTGAAAATGACCTCCCGTTAATTTATACCTAAAAAAAGCCTGGCAACGCAAATTGCCAGGCTTTTTTTTTATGTGCGCCGTGCATGGCGATTAACTAATCGGTGCAAGTCCGTAGTGGGGGTTAGTAGTGCCAACCACATAGCAGAAGGCAAGGGTGTATACCGTGAGGTATAATCTGAAGGAAGCCGTATGCAAATCTCTGGCCTGAGGGACACAAACATCATGAGGCAGTATTGTTTGGATAAGCTTGCATAACAAAGTAAAGTCCAAAACTACTCGGAAGGCAATGCTGTAAATGGTGCAGGTAGATGGGGAGAAAGTTAATCGTCTTACCGCGGGAGATCTCGCAGGGGTGTCTACTAATAGTAAAGGACACGTTCGAAAAAGGTTTACTGCGAGAAGTCAGCCGAAGTCATAGTAGTCGAGACCGACGGCGAAGGACTGAACTTTAATTAGGAATCATTACAGAAAGTTACCGAATGAAAGGTAGAAAGCAGAAAGTACGAAGAAATAGTAGCTTGTTCGGAAAAGCACCTGCGGAACAGGGGAAAGCCGAACGAGTGCCGACTTTTGTTTGGATAACTGAAGCGGATGATTTCACAGTTACACAGAGAAAGGAAGGATTGTTAGACAAAATCTTGTGCCCTTATAATTTGAACCGAGCTTATCAGCGAGTGGTCAAGAACAAAGGGAGCCATGGAATTGATGGAATGAAGGTCGGCGCTTTGGCGTCATATCTGCAAATTCATGGAAGGGAGATTGTGCAGTCCATACGTCAAGGGAACTACCGCCCGAACCCAGTCCGACGTGTAGAAATACCGAAGGACAATGGGAAGACACGCCCTTTGGGGATACCAACGGTAGTGGATCGTTGGGTACAACAGGCGATCAGCCAAGTTTTAGTTCCGATTTACGAAAAGGAATTTTCACCTCATAGCTATGGATTTCGTCCTGGTCGCAGTCAGCATCAGGCATTACTTCAAAGCCAAGAGATTTTATCAGAAGGCTATCGCTATGCGGTGGACTTAGATATGGAGAAGTTCTTTGACACGGTAAATCATAGTTATCTTATCACTTTACTGTCAGAACAAATCAAGGAAGGATCGGTGATTTCACTCATTCACAAATATTTGAATGCAGGTGTTGTGATCGGTCATAAATTTGAGGCAAGCACCGACGGCGTACCGCAGGGCGGTCCATTGAGTCCATTATTGAGTAATGTAATGCTTAATGTTTTGGATCAAGAACTGACCAAGCGGGGACACCGATTCGTGCGCTATGCTGATGATATGATTATCTTTAGTAAAGGTAGAAAAGGAGCGGAACGACTCAAAAGAACAGTTACCCGATTTATTGAAGGTAGGCTGTATTTGAGGGTAAACAAGGAGAAAACGCAGGTAGTACCAAGACGGCAAATCAAATTTTTGGGATACTCCTTCTACATGTGGAAGGGAAAAGCACGTTTTCGAGTTCAAGCCAAAAGTATCAATCGGCTAAAGGATAAAATGCGTGCTATCACCAATAAAAGTAATGGTCTGGGCTATCAAAGGCGGAAAACCCTGCTATCTCAAACGATAAAAGGGTGGATCAATTACTACAAATTTGCCGAGATGAAAACCATCATGCAACGACTCGACGAGTGGTTACGCCGACGAATTCGGGCATTTACTTGGAAGAATTGGAAGCGGGTAAGAACACGGTTCAAGGAACTAAAGCGACTGGGTGCCGATACATCGAAAGCCTGGGAACACGCCAACACAAGAAAAGGACATTGGCGGATCGCAAAGAGCCCTGTATTACACAAAACCCTGACTGATGAAGTGCTTCGAGAACAAGGCTACGTCTCTCTAAAGACATACTATCTCTCTGTACACTGAATTAAAGAACCGCCCTGTACGGATCCGTACGCAGGGTGGTGTGGGAGGTGCACTGGTGAAAGAGGAAATTTTCTTTCACCAGCCATCTACCCTATTTGATTTTTTGTGGTTAGGATGAATCCACTATCGCGAGAGTCCGGCTCGTGATAATGGTTGGTTCAAGCGTCCCGCTTGGATCAAAGGTCACTAAATTTTTAGTCCAAGCGAGACACTTGAACTAAAAACAAGGAATAAATAATCTGTGGACAAATAAAACATCCAATAAAGCCTTACAATCGCTGTACCGAGCCTGCGCCTGAAGTATTCACCAAGACACGCTGAGGATCGCCAGTAAACTTCACCGAAGCTGCGCCCGAGCAGTTGCCCTCTATGGCATCTTTTGCGTGAATTTTTAAATTTGAAGCCCCGCTCATAGCAACTTTCACCTGTCCGGTGATTAAGTCTTTAGCCTTTACATTGCTCGCACCTGAAAGGTTCACGGAAAAGTTCTCTGCATTTCCAACGAGCATGGCATTACTTGCCCCCGAAGAGCGCAGGTCTAAGCTTTCTGCATTCAACTCAAGCTTCAGGTTCGATGCACCCGAAAGACGCATTTTTAGGGCGCTCGCCCTGATCGCATTTTTGGAATATACACTGCATGCTCCAGAAACCTCTATTTCATTCACATCCTTCAGTTGCAGGTAAATATTGATTTTTTTGGTGTTATAACTGCCGTTTCTCATGTTCACCGAAAGGCTGTTGGCGCTTTCTTTCACTTTAACCAAATCAAGGTCTTTGCCTCGGCCTTCAATCACCATCTGGCAGTCTTTTCCTTGCGTGATATAGACATTAAAGGCAGCGCCGAGATGCAACTTATTGAAGCTGCTCACTTCAATGGTTCTTTTTTCAAGGTCTTTGGCTTGCAGGGAGTACACTGCAGTAAAGATGATCAGGATGATAGGGATAAGTTTTTTCATAATTAGTTTATATCGTATTTACTGAATTCACTGGAAACAATTGCGCTATTTTCAGTCCCTGCAACAGCGAGTTTGCAGAACCCTTCAATATTGCCCATAATTTTATTTTTAACATACAAATTGGCTTTGCAAAAGCCTGCAAGGTAAACGTGCGCATCGGTGCAAATGAGCTCCTCGGCATCGAGCTTGCCCATGCCTTCCATCTGAAAATCGGCTTGCTGTACTTTTCCCTTGATGATGGAGGAAGACACCCCCTGGGCGTGAAACTCCAACTGTTTATTTTGGACTAACAGCCGCACTTTAGCGGCGCCGAGCAATTCCACACGGAGATCGTTTGTTAGTGGGTTCTTGGAATATACTTTCGTAGCCCCAAGAACTTTGAGCAGGCTTAAATCTTTCACCTGTAAATAGACGGTCAGTTTTTTGGCCTTATCCATATTGTCGTCGGTGGTGATGTAGAGGGTTTCTCCTCTCACCTCGGTATGTAGGCGATGAATGACAGACTGTTTTTTGGCCTCCAGGGCAAGGGCGTTGCTGTTGCCTTGGGTGATGAACAGGGTAAAGGCACCTTCAAGCTGAACTTTCGTGAAGTCGCCAACGGTGCGGTGTTCTTTATATTGATCTTTTGCCTGTGCAGTACCAAAAAGGAGGAGGCACAAAATAAGAATAACAGGGCTTTTCATGGTCAATTGAATTTGAGAATATGGGGGATCGATTAATTGTAATGGCTTACCGAAGCGGCAGGCTCATTGGTGATGTAAGGTGATTTGGTGCTTTTATTATAGGAGAGGGCGGAAGCACCATGCGCTTTGGCAATCACGGACTCCTGTCCAAAAACATGAACTTTGGTCGCTCCGTAAGCATCAGCCTTGATGCGTTGGCAAATCAATGTTCGCCCGTCGAAGGTCGATGCGCCGTCGGATTTTATTTGGGCATTATCGCATTTTCCGACCATCATAACTTCCGTGGCGCCGTTGTTGGAAAGCTCAAAATCAGTAGCGTTGATTTCTATTTTTGCCTGACATGCCCCATTGATTTCCGCCTTAAATGTTTTGGCAACAATGGCATTCTTGGTGTAAAAGTGGTTTCTCCCTTCTAAAAGCAAGGCACTGAAGGAGGGCGCCTGTAAGTAGATGTTACCGTGGATGCGATTGGCATTTCGGCTGATTTGAAGGGTGCTGTCCTTCTGATCTATTATTATGCCTTCAAAGTCATCAGCTGAAGCTTCAATGGTCATTTTGTATTCAGCGCCTGTGGTGAAATAGACCTGAAAAGCACCGTTCACCTTCAGAAATTTGAAGGAGGTGATGTCAATGCTACGCTTTTCTGCTTTCGCAAATAGCGCCGCACACAAAATAATCAATAGAAATAGACTGCGTTTCATGGATGTGTTCATTAAATGATATACTATTCAGTACCATGATGCACAAAAGGGGGGAGGGGTTGCATGCGATCCGAAAAAAAATCGGTGGATTATTGAATAAGGCGTGATCAGTACTAAAATAGTGTTGCCATTCATAAACAATTCACACATTATTTTTCACATGCCTGACTCAGGCGGAGGAGTTGAATGATGCAAGGCTTATCAGCCCAATAATTAGTCTGTAATAAAAGGACGAGCCAACAATTGAGGGTTGAAGCACCCAAAGGCAGAGAGGGCGCCTGTGGTTTCGTTGATAAATCGGAAAAAGTATTGAAACAGGATGAACAGCCGATGAAAATTATTGGCTATTCTTCCGTGAAAGCGTAGGAAACAATATTGGCGCCCATTTTTAGGGCTTGCTGGCGTACCTCTTCGGGGTCGCCATACAGTCGCTGATCTTCCCAGCCATTGCCCAAATCGGATTCATAGGTGTAATAGCAAACCAGGCGTCCTTCGAAAATTAACCCGAAACCTTGCGCAGGTTTGCCGTCGTGCTCGTGAATTTTTGGTAGACCATTCTTGAAATCATACTGGGTATGGTAAATCTTGTGATCATGAGGCAGGGCAACAAACTCCAGTTCAGGGAAGACTTTTTTCATTTCCAGTCTGATAAACTGGTCAAGTCCATAGTTATCATCAATATGCAAAAAACCTCCAGCGATTAAATATCGGCGAAGATTATCCGCTTCCTGATCCGAGAAAACTACATTGCCATGCCCCGTGAGGTACACATAGGGAAACAAGAATAAATCCGAACTGCCCACCTCAACGATCTCCTCATTTTTTTCAATATCGGTTTTCATGTTTTTGTTGCAGAACTCAATCAGGTTCGGCAGGGCAGTCTTATTGGCATACCAATCGCCGCCGCCGTTGTATTTTAGTTTGGCGAGTTTTATTTGGGCGTTTGCAATGCTTGAACAAAGCAGTAGAAGCATGAAGATGGCAGAGATAAATCGCATAGTTGTGGGTTGGGTGTACTGTCTTGTCAAGAATACGAAAAAATGAAGGTGATGTCGGGCGGAAAGTTATTTTATCTCACCTACGATATCGAATTTCTCAAAAACCTTTTCAGCATGCGGTGCATCGGCCATTTCCTCGGTCAGGTCTTGCCCTGCCCAATGCTCGTAGTGTTTGCCATTACGCCACATTCTTGAATGTGTAACATCATAAATAATCCCCTCAAAGGCGACCCAGATTTGTTCTTTATCCTGACCGTTACGCAGCGCGAGCTGCGATCGGGTATATGTTTTGTTTGTTTCCATTATTTTAGGATCAATTTTTAGAAATTTAGGCAGGATTAACGCCTGAAGCAAATTTGCAAAAATATTCCTGCATGCATTTTACAATGGTGTAAAATACAGGAAAACAGCCATGAAATATCTTATTCAGGTTTTAAAACCACAAAAAGCATCAGAAAAAAAAGTAAAACATGATTCATATTAGTGAAGCCTCACTACTTAAATTTTGATATTTGCGGTTTGAAAAATTATTTAAAATGAGATATACACTACTTATTGTATTGCTTTTTTGTGGCAGCCTGTCCACTGTATTTGCATCATCTACCTCCCAAGAACACACCGAAGAAGAAAAAAGTGTTGAAGCCAAAGCGCTTGAAAAATTTACCAAAGGTCTGACCATCCCTGTCGGGGGGAAGTCTTATTTTAAATATGGCATCGGGGCGCAAACCTGGTTCCGATCAGGAGAAATGAACCCTGGTACATTGAACAGCAACACCAAGGAACCCACTTCTTATGTCAATGATTTTGCCATGCGTCGATTGCGTTTGCTGGCTTATTCAAACATTGAAAACAAGTATTTTATCTTTACCCAAATCGGGATTACGTCGCACCCGACAGATGGGACGGCGCACCAGCCGATTTTTGTTCACGACTTCTGGGGGAAAATTCGTTTGGGGAACACCAATAACTTTATTGGTGCGGGCCAGCACATGTTTATGGGTTTGTCGCGTTTGTCGCTGGTGAGTTACTGGCGTACCAATACCCTGGACAACCCCTCTTTCAACTTTCCGCAGGTGAATGTAACGGATGATTTTGTTCGCCAGATGGGGGTTTTCTTTCAGGGGATGACCGGCCGGTTCAAGTATATGGCGTCGGTCAATCAGCCATTTCAGCCAAGCAATTCTTCCAAAATTCTGACCAAAGAAGAACTGGCATCGCGTAAAGTGGCGGATCAGGCTTTTAACCTCCGCACGGCGGATTTAAGCTACAATGCTTATCTCGAATACCACTTTTTCACCAAAGAGAAACCCGGCTTCACCCCTTTTAATACGATGTCCCATTTGGGGAGAAAAGGACGATTTCTGAACCTGGGAGCAGGATTCAGATACGATGGCGGTGCTATGGGGTATATTGAAGAAGGGAGTGATTTCAGTGCGGAAAATGTAAAAACCACAGGAAGCCTGGCCACTGCCATAGACCTTTTCTATGAGGAACCGATGGCCAAAGGGGCTGTCCTGAATTTATATGGAGCCTTTTACCGTTTCGATTATGGTCCCAACTACCTGAATACTATTGGGGTGATGAACCCCGGTATTTCTGATGGGTCTGCTCTGCCACAAGGCGCGGGAATCTCGCAATATTATTTGGGAACGGGGAATGTAGGCTATTTGAATGCAGCCTATATTCTGCCATTTACTATTGGTGAGGTTGGGCGATTGCAGCCTTGGGCAGCACTTCAGTACAAAGACTTTGAGGGGCTTAAAGATGCATCCATGCAGTATGATATTGGTATGCACTACTTAATCGTAGGGCATAATATTAAGCTGTCAATGGCTTATTCTACCAGACCTATTTACAATGAAAACATGGAGCTTGATTCAAGCAAAGGACTTTTCATTACCCAGATGCAATTCCGATTCTAAGTCATTTATTACATCTTGTAATTCAATGGGCTACTCAATTTTTGGGTAGCCTTTTGTTTTATTTAAAACCTTTCTGCTTGACGTTGTCTATTTATAACAGATGATTTGATGATGATAAGGATCCCTCATAGCTTTATATTTCTTTTAATTATTGAATTAATCTTTTAACTTACTATAAGATTGTGCAGGTCGCCGCTTTTTACAGTGGTTTTAACTTGTTCAAATATCGACATCAAACTAAAAAACATAAACTCATGAGTGTACTTGTAAATAAAAACTCAAAAATAGTAGTACAAGGCTTCACTGGCACAGAAGGTAGTTTCCATGCTGGTCAGATGATTGAATACGGCACCAATGTGGTGGCCGGCGTAACCCCAGGAAAAGGAGGAAGCACACACCTTGAGAGACCCGTTTTTAATACCGTTCAAGAAGCTGTGGATGCAACCAGTGCGGATGTATCCATTATTTTTGTGCCCCCAGCATTTGCAGCAGATGCAATTATGGAGGCTACAGCAGCAGGTATCGGGGTAATCATTTGTATTACAGAGGGAATTCCTGTATTGGACATGCAGGCGGCAAAAGCTTATGTGAAAGAAAAAGGTGCGACTTTGATCGGGCCAAACTGCCCAGGAGTTATTACACCTGAGGAAGCTAAAGTAGGAATTATGCCTGGCTTTATTTTCAAGAAAGGACGTATTGGCTTGGTTTCAAAATCAGGAACCTTGACCTACGAAGCGGCAGACCAAATAGTAAAAGCAGGTATGGGTATCTCAACAGCAATCGGTATTGGTGGTGACCCGATCATCGGAACATCAACCAAAGAGGCTGTGGAGTTACTGATGAACGACCCGGAGACTGACGCTATTGTGATGATCGGTGAGATTGGTGGAAACTATGAAGCAGAAGCCGCTCGTTGGATTCAGGCGCAAGGTAATCCAAAGCCTGTGGTAGGTTTTATTGCAGGGCAGACCGCACCAAAAGGTAAGCGTATGGGACATGCTGGCGCGATTATCGGTGGGGCTGATGATACCGCAGAAGCAAAAATGCGCATTATGGCTGAATGTGGTATTTCAGTGGTACAATCGCCTGCAGATATTGGTGCAGTGGTTGTTGAGGCGCTTTCAAAAGAAGAAGTTTAAGAAGTCATATATTAAGTTTAAGATTAAGGCCATTTCATTTGAGATGGCTTTTTTTGTGCCTGGTTTTTCGCTGTGGTAGCCTTGCCATATTTAGCCAAAAAAAATCCCCTTCAGCATTTCGCTAAAGGGGATTTAAGGTGTTTTATACTTGGCCTATTTTGCGTAGGCTACAGATCTCATTTCTCGGATAACAGTTACCTTAATCTGACCTGGGTATTGCATATCTTTCTCAATTTTCTGAGAAATCTGATATGACAATGATCCTGCGTGATCATCAGTTACTGATTCAGAATCTACCAACACGCGCAATTCACGACCCGCCTGAATAGCGAAACATTTGTTGACGCCTTCAAAGCTCATCGCCAGTGCTTCCATGTCTTTCAGACGCTTGATATACGACTCCATGACTTCGCGGCGAGCACCAGGACGAGAGCCAGAAACGGCATCACACGCCTGAATGATTGGCGCAATCATGGTGGTCATCTCCATTTCATCGTGGTGAGCACCAATGGCATTCACAACATCTGGGTGTTCCTTGTATTTCTTGGCCAATTCAGCACCTAACACTGCGTGTGGCAATTCTGGCTCTTCAGGCCATACCTTACCAATATCATGCAGCAATCCAGCACGTTTTGCCATTTTCGAGTTCAAGCCAAGCTCTGATGCCAATGTAGCACAAAGTTTAGCCACCTCGCGAGAGTGCTGTAACAGGTTCTGACCATAAGAGGAACGGAAGCGCATGCGTCCAACCAATTTGATCAGCTCTGGGTGAAGACCGTGAATCCCTAAATCAATACAGGTACGCTCTCCGATTTCAACAATCTCTTCTTCAATATTTTTGGTTGTTTTGGCAACAACCTCCTCAATACGTGCAGGGTGAATACGTCCATCAGCAACCAATCGGTGCAACGACAAACGAGCAACCTCACGACGTACAGGATCGAAACCTGAAATGATAATCGCCTCAGGGGTATCATCAACAATGATTTCCACGCCTGTTGCGGCTTCCAAAGTACGGATATTTCGACCTTCACGGCCAATAATCTTTCCTTTGATGTCATCGCTTTCGATATTAAATACCGATACACAGTTTTCAATCGCATGCTCAGTGGCAGTACGCTGAATAGTTTGAATGACAATCTTTTTGGCTTCTTTGTTAGCGGTCATTTTCGCCTCGTCAACGATGTCCTTCGCCTGTGCAGATGCAGCAGTTCGGGCTTCGTCTTCGATTTGTTTGATCAGCTGCTTTTTCGCGTCTTCGGCTGAAAGGCTTGCAATTTGCTCCAAAAGCTCAATTTGCTTGCTTCGTTCAGCTTCAACAACTGCTTTTTTGTCGTCGATCAACTGAAGTTCATTGTCAAGTTGTTTCTTGATTCTGTTCAGTTCTGCATCTTTCTTTTTACCCACTTCAATCTGTTTGTTTAAAGTGGATTCTTTTTGTTTGATGCGGTTCTCAATGACATTAATTTGATTCTTGCGCTTGTTGACTTCCTTGTCACAGTCCGCCTTAATGCTCAAGACTTTTTCTTTAGCCTCTAAAATTTTGGTATTCTTAATTGAATCTCCTTCAATTTTGGCGTCTTTGACGATGCGCTCTGCATTCTGATGTGCTTCCCGCTCTTGAGCTTGGAAGAATTTCAAAAGCATACTACGCCCGATAAAAACACCGATACCAAGTGCTACGATCGCCGTGATCGCAACGTAAATGAAAGTTTCCATTAGCGTATCGTTTTAGCAGCTCTAATGGTTGGGTGATGAGGGATAGGGTTCTTGGCTTGTGAGTGCTGAAAAAAAATATATATGTCGTGGTCAGTTTTGTCTGATCATAAGTTATTGTCCAGTAGTTCGTTTAGGAAGCTTACCTTTTGGTCGATGGTACTTTCGTACTCATGACTTTCAACTTGGTTCATTAAAGCATCAAAAACAACCATTGCTAAAAGATCCTGGCGGTCATCGCAGCGGTATTTGCTGCGGTAATCGTTGATCTGGTTGTTGATAAGCTCCGCAACCTTCTGAACCTTATTTACGTCGCTCTCGGCGACCCTCATAGGGTATTCTCGGTCAGCGATTTTAATTTTGATCGATAAGTCCCCCATAATTATTTGCTTAAATGCGTTACGCACTTATCCAGTTCCGAAATATATTCATCTATCAGTACTTTCAGGCCAGATGTATCCAAAACACCATCCTTTAGGTTACCTGCAATTGTACTTATATTTATTTGGTTTTTGAAATCGGAAATCTGCTCATCCTTAGCTTGTACCGCCTGTTGAAGCGTATGATTTTCCGCACGCAGTTCCGACACCTCTTGTTTGAGTTGTTGATGTTCTGCGAGTAAGAGTCTCACTTTTCGCTCCATGGCTTGGAGGTCACTATGAATCTTTTTGTTCAACATATGTGGATTACCAGTCAGCAGTTAAGACGGAGATTTCAGATTTATGAATTAATTATAATGTAATAATCCGAAGATTATATTTCTGTTTCTAAAAATACAGAAACATTAAAGGTAATTCAAAGCAGTAGCGAAAAAAAATAGGCTACTGCTTGAAAATAATTTCTTTTAAAACAGGCTTTATTTACGGATCACCGCTCCTAATTGTTTTTCAAAATTGACCTGCAATTTGTTCATTGTTTTATCAATGACCTTGTCGTTAAGGGTCTTATTTTTGTCTTGTAGGGTGAAAGACAGCGCGTAAGCTTTCTTTCCAGCCTCAATTTTATCTCCTTCATAAACATCAAAACAATTGATGTTGGTGATCAAATTATTGCTGCTTTTCTTGGCCACTTCCATAATTTGGGAGAAGCTCACCGATTGGTCGATGACCAACGAAAGGTCGCGGCGTACGGCAGGGAATTTTGAAACAGCTTCGAAAACGATGTCGTTGCTGATCAGTTCCATGATCGCATCCCAATCCAAATCAGCAAAGAAAACTTCCTCTTTGATATTAAACTGTTTGGCCAAGGCAGGATCCACCAGACCAATATAGCCCAATGCTTGCTTTCTTGTACCTACGGTTAAGCCATAAGCAAAAATATCGTTGCTGAACTGCTCTGTTTTTACTTTGGTGATGTTGAACATCTCCAAAATTTTCGTCAGGTGCGATGCCAAATCATGGAAAGTTACCGCTCGGCTGCTGGCTACCCAGTTTTCAGCTTCAAAGTTACCCGTCATGGCCATGGCCAAACGGCTGTTTTGGGTATAACCTTCTTCTTTTTTGAAGTAGGTATTTCCAAACTCATAAATCTTCAGGTCTTTTTGCTGGCGGTTGCTGTTGCGTGCCACCACTTCCAAAAAGTTGAAAACCATTTGCTGACGCATCACATCTAAATCCTCACTGAGGTAATTCAAGATTTTTACCTGCTCCTCAGGCTTAACCTCTGCGGTGTAGTTGGAATTGGTGATGGAGTTGGTCATGATCTCAAAGAAACCATTCGCACTCAGGATTTCAGCAACTTTACGTTCGTTATTTTGCTTGTCCTTAATAGGGAAATCAGCCAGATAGTCTGCGCCAGAGAAATCATCAAGCGGGATATTATCCAATCCGTAGATCCGTAAAACCTCTTCTACGATATCTGCAGGGCGGGTAACATCTACTCGGTATGGTGGAACGATTGCCGTGAAGCCTTCCTCGGTGAGTGCTTCGAGCTTGATCTCCAAATCGGTCAGGATTTTTTGAATGCGCTCTTTAGGAATTTCAATACCGATAAGCTTATTGATGTAAGCGTAAGTTACAGGAATTACAAAATCCTGAATTGGCTCAGGGTAAATGTCTGTAATTTCAGAGCTGATACTTCCCCCAGCAACTTCCTGAATCAGCAATGCTGCGCGTTTCAGTGCAAAAACAGTCATGTTAGGATCTGTTCCGCGCTCAAATCGGAAAGAGGCATCTGTTTTCAGGGTATGACGCTGTGCTGTTTTTCGCACGGAGTCAGGGCTGAAGTAAGCACTTTCAAGGAAGATGTTCGTGGTATTATCAGAAACGCCTGATTGTGCGCCACCAAATACCCCTGCGATACACATTGGTGCTGTTTCATTGGCGATCATCAGATCCTGAGCAGAAAGCTTGCGGGTTTCACCATCCAAGGTGATGAACTCGGTGCCTTCGGCCATTTTCTTGACAATAACTTTGTTACCAGTAACCTCAGCAGCATCAAAAGCATGCAATGGCTGCCCCAGCTCGTGCAATACGAAGTTGGTTACATCCACAATATTGTTAATCGGTGCAAGGCCAATAGAAGTCAGGCGGGTTTTCAACCACTCCGGTGATTCTTTAACCGTTACTCCAGAGATGGTCAATCCGCTGTATCGTGGGCAAGCTGCTTGATCTTCAACGATCACTTCCATTGGCAGGTCGTGGTTGTCGATTTTGAAAGCCTCGATATTAGGCATGCGCAAGGTTTCTCCTGTAAGGGCAACGATGTCGCGGGCAGTACCAACATGCGAAGCCGCATCTGCGCGGTTTGGTGTCAGTCCAATTTCGAAAACCTCTTCGCTTTTCAGCTTAAAATAGTCGGCAGCAGGTGTTCCATTAGGCAGGTCGGTGGTTAAAACCATAATGCCGTCATGCGATACGCCCAAGCCCAGTTCGTCCTCGGCACAGATCATCCCCATGGAAACTTCACCACGGATTTTTGCTTTTTTGATTTTGAAGCCTTCGCCACCGTCAGGGTATAAAGTGGTACCTACTGTTGCCACCACAACCTTTTGGCCTGCCGCCACATTTGGCGCTCCACATACGATTGGGGCAATGTTTCCATCGCCTAAATCTACCGTTGTTTTGTTAAGCTTGTCGGCACCTGGGTGCTTCTCACAAGTCAAAACTTCACCAATGACAACGCCTTGAAGACCACCCTTTACGGATTCAATAGTCTCCAAACCTTCAACTTCCAAGCCACCAGCAGTAAGGGCATCGCCCAAAGCTTCCGTAGCAAGATTTATATTGATATATTCTTTTAGCCAGTTAACTGATATTTTCATAAGAAAATGCTCTTCTATATATAGATGTACTTGAGAACAAAATTAATAGATTCCGCCGTTATTAATAATGTGAAGCGCCGTTTTTTCTTTGGAAGAATATTTCTGACGCCTATTTTTCGGGAATTGGTGGGCTGTTTTTGTGGAAATCAGCTTGGTTAATGCTTTTTTGGGCTTTTTTCTCCTGCGGTAATTTTAAGATTCAGAAAATTTTCCTGAGGGGGCTGAGGGCAGGAGTATCCATCGGAAAATGCGCAGTAGGGATTAAAGGCATAGTTGAAGTCAAGCGCCATCTGATCGCCATCCGGCATTGGGAGTTCGAGGTATCGGCCTGCGCCATAGGTGTCGAAGCCTGTGGTTTGGTCGGTAAACGGAACAAAAAGCATGTCGGGGTGCGTGAGGGGCTGAAGCGCGAGTAGTTGTAGTTCTTTGCCCGATAGTTTGAAGTGTAACGTTGCGTAAGGCTTGTATTCCTTGATTTTTCCCGAGGAGGTATTGAGCCTCATGATTGCGGCATTGGGGGTGTGTTCAAGGCGGCAAATGACCCTGAAGCTGGGGTCGATATCAAAATATTTTAAGCCCTGAAACGCCTTTTTTGCGTTAATAGAAAGAGGGGAGTTTTTATTGGTTCTGAAAAAATTATTTTGATTTTTTCGGTGCTGCTGAACTAATTCAAGATAGTGCTCAGGTAACTTAAATTGATCTGAGTGCTGAAAGCTATACAGTAAAATACCAATAACGACTATCGATAGTACAATGTAGGATATTTTTTTAGCCATTTGGTTAGATATTATGGTAAGATTTTTGTTGTTTAAAGGTAAATATAGTAGAAGACCAATGAAACAAGGTAAAAATATTGCGATTACTTTCTTCCTGACGCTACTGTGTGTGAGTGTGGCTTTTGCGCAGGGTGTGGAAGAATATCAGCAGTATCACCAAGAAGGTCGTGAGCTGGCGAAGGAAAAAAAATATAAAGAGGCGATCGCTTCTTTTTCCAAGGCAATTGAAATTATGCCTTACTATACGGCAATTCACCTTGATCGGGGCGCGACGCGCTTGCAGGTTGGGGATTTCGAGGGGGCAATTGAAGACCTCGATTATGTGGCCGAACGTCAGCCTTATAAAAAAGAGGTGTTTTTCCTTCGGGGAATTGCCCTTTACCATATTGGTGAATATGAGCAGTCGCAGTCGGATATCAATACCTATTTGGTGGATTACCCATCGAATCAGGAAGCAAAAGCCTATAAGAAAAAATTAAATCAGTATTTCACTGCGCGTCAGCAGGAGATCGATGCCCAAAATGCGCAGCTTGCCGCGCAACAGTCGCAGGAGCGTGCTTATCGTAATGCACGAACGACTGAAGTTGTTCTGGGGACGGTGGTTCCTTTGGCAATTTGGACGGCCTTGGTGTTGTCGTGGTAATTACACTGATTTTCAATAAAGCATAAGCATCCCACTTTTTTTAAGGTGGGATTTTTTTTGTGCTGAAGATTATATCGGATGAAAATTGGAGCCTTGTGGGCAAGAATTCATATTTAATGGGAGTTTCAGGCTTAGAGTAAGCCTTCATCGGCAAAGGAGAGGTAGGTGTGGTCGGTGATGATCAGGTGGTCAAGGATCGGGAGGTCAAGTAGCTGACCGCCTTCTTTGATTTTCTTGGTGATTTTGAGATCGGCCTCGCTTGGTGTTGTATTGCCTGAAGGATGATTGTGAGCAATAATAATGCTGGCGGCCTGCATTTCAAGGGCTTTCAGGAAGATTTTCTTCGGGTCGGCAACAGTGCCCGTCATGCCGCCTTCGCTGATGCGCAAGGCTTTTGTTACATGGTTTGCCCGATTGAGGCAAAGGAGCCAGAATTCTTCGTGGGGTAAGTCTGTAAGGTAGGGTGCCAATACCTGATGGGCGTCTTTGGCGCTCTTGATAACAGGCTTTTTTTGGATAGTTTCGGCTTTTCGTCTGCGGCCAAGTTCCATGGCAGCCAATAGTGTGATGGCTTTTGCTGGTCCCATGCCGTTGAATTTGGTCAGATCGGCCACGGAGCATTTGCCTAATTCGTAGAGGCTGTTGTTGTTCGCTTGCAGGATTTCTTTGGAAAGATCAACGGCAGATTTGTTTCTGCTGCCAGAGCCAAGCAGGATCGCGATCAGTTCGGCATTGCTGAGGTTTTGCCTGCCGATGTGTAGCATTTTCTCTCTTGGGCGGTCTTCTTCGGCCCAGTTACTGATCGGGTTTGGGGTTTGTGGGTAGTCCATAGGTTTACATTTTCTTTATTGGGTAAAAGAAAATCCTTCAGAAATGTTGGTTTTGCTGAAGTACCAAAATGGGCTGGATACAAAAAAACCTCACTATTTGTAGCGAGGTTTTCTTAAGTATCTTATAAGCTGTTCACAAATTTCGCCAACTTCGATTTGTTGTTAGCGGCTTTGTTTTTGTGAATGATGTTACGCTTAGCAAGCTTATCAATCATTGAAACTACTTTTACGAACAATTCTTGAGCTTCAGCAGCATCTTTAGAACCTCTCAATTTTTTGATAAAAGTACGAGTAGATTTCAATTGATATCTGTTTCTCAAACGTTTTGCGTTGTTGGAACGGATTCTCTTCAACGCTGACTTATGATTTGCCATGCTTTACTTATATATTTTTTTTTAATTGTTTTTTCCTCTTCGAAATACAGGACTGCAAATGTAGTGTTTTCGAGATTGTTAGTCAAATAAACTGCGGAAAATAAATTTCCTTTCTTGCAATTCCGTAAGAGTTGCGCAAAGATAGGATAACAATCGGAAGAAAAAAAGGTGAAGCTCGGTTTCACCTTGAAAATGTTTAAGTTAGTGTTAAATACTCCAGAAAAGGAGCAAATGTTCCTCAAAATAGAGGAACATCTTTTTTCGAAATAAATTATTTCGTCAATTTTTTATACTTAATACGCGTTGGTCGAAGCTCTCCCATGCGCTTAATTCGGTCTTCTTCGTACTCGGTGAAAGTTCCTTCGAACCATTTTACCTGAGATTCTCCCTCAAAAGCCAAAGTATGTGTACAAACGCGGTCAAGGAACCAACGGTCGTGAGAAATAACTACCGCACAGCCACCAAACTCATTCAGGGCCTCCTCCAGTGCACGAAGGGTATTAATGTCGAGGTCGTTGGTAGGTTCATCGAGTAGCAGTAAGTTGGCACCCTCTTTTAGTGTCATGGCCAGGTGTACGCGGTTGCGTTGCCCACCAGAAAGTTCGCCCACCAATTTTTGTTGCTCGCCTCCAGAGAAGTTGAATTTAGAAACATAAGCGCGGGAATTGACTTCCTTGTCGCCTACCATCATTAATTCATTGCCGTCGGAGATCACTTCCCAGATTGTTTTTTCAGGGTCAAGATTGTCATGCTCTTGATCTACATAACCAATTTTTACCGTTGAACCCACTTCAAAAGTACCAGCATCAGGCTGAAGTTGGCCTGTGATCATTTTGAATAGCGTTGTTTTACCTGCACCATTAGGACCTACGATCCCAACGATTCCACCCTGAGGCAACATGAAATCCAGGTTTTCATACAATAGCTTGTCGCCAAAGCCTTTTGATACACCATGGGCTTCAATAACCTTGGAGCCCAAACGCGGACCTGCAGGAATGAAAAGCTCCAACGACTGCTCTCTTTCGCCATTTTCCTGCGAAACCAGTTTGTCGTAAGAGTTGATACGTGCCTTGGATTTTGCATGGCGGCCCTTCGGCGACATACGGATCCACTCCAGCTCGCGCTCCAGTGTTTTCTGACGTTTGCTCTCTGATTTTTTCTCCTGCGCCAAACGCTTCTCTTTTTGCTCCAGCCAAGAAGAATAGTTTCCTTTCCATGGAATACCTTCACCACGGTCAAGCTCAAGAATCCATCCCGCAACATTATCAAGGAAGTAACGGTCGTGTGTTACGGCAATTACGGTTCCTTTATATTGCTGCAAGTGCTGCTCCAGCCAGTAAACCGACTCGGCATCCAAGTGGTTGGTAGGCTCATCGAGTAGCAATACATCAGGCTCTTTCAACAATAAGCGACACAAAGCCACACGGCGCTTCTCACCACCAGAAAGAACTTCAATCTTTTGGTCTGAAGGAGGAGTGCGTAGTGCGTCCATTGCACGCTCGAGGCGGTTGTCCAGATTCCAACCGTCCATATGGTCGATTTTTTCCTGAACTTCACCCTGACGAACAATCAGGTCATTCATTTTGTCTGGATCTTCCAAAATCTCTGGCTCGGCAAATTTGGCATTGATGTCCTCAAATTCCTGCAAAAGATCCACAATTTCCTGAACACCCTCTTCAATAATCTCACGGACAGTCTTGCTTGGGTCAAGCTGAGGCTCCTGCTCCAGGTAACCTACCGAGTACTCCTTATCAGAAACAACCTCGCCCTGAATGTTGGTGTCAAGCCCTGCGATAATGCGCAATAAGCTCGATTTACCAGAACCGTTGAGTCCTAAAACACCAATTTTGGCACCGTAGAAAAACGACAGGTGAATGTTTTTTAGCACTGTTTTTTGTGGAGGGTAAGTTTTCGTTACCCCTGACATTGAAAAGATGATCTTATTATCGCTCATTGTATTATCAGATAGTTTGGCGTTTATTTTCTTACTAAAATACTCTATATGCGGTGAATGTTGACCGCTTTTTGGGAAATTTTCACTTTTCCCACATGCAAATATGCTAATTTTTACCCTTAACCATGTTTCTTTTACTCTAATTAATTAGTTTTGCATCAGTCAATTTAAACGACGTACTTATCTATCGATAACTTAATCCACAAAGCATTGGAACCGAACAAGTACGGGTACATCAAAGACGGGAAAATTTTTCGCAACGGATTTTTAGAGTTTCCTGAGCGTGAAATCGGAGACGTAAAAGAAGATGAAGCTGCTTCGATCAAATATTTCGAAGACCGCTTTGAACTCGCAAAACAAAAAGTAGAAGTCCTCGCTAAAACTATCGAGGAGGCCACCAACAAGGGGTCATTTTTAATGAAATTAGTGCACTTGCGTAAGCAATTGTCGGAATTTGATGCCTTAGGGGATTACGAGCCGTTATTCGAAACGCTCGACCGCTACGAGGTGTTGATTCGCGACCTGATTGACCGTAACCGTGCCAAAAACCTGGAAATCAAGACTGCTCTGCTTGCGGAAGCGGAGGTGATCCGTGAAATGGAAGACCTGCGTGATGCTGGAGAGAAGTTCAAAGACCTGAAACAGCGATGGTTGAAAACAGGAGCTGTAGCTGATGAACACCGTCAGGAGGTTGAAGGACGCATGGAGACAATCTTGAATGAATTTTTTGAGAAGAGAAATGCTTTTTTCGAGTCCCGTAAGAAAGAACTTGAAGAAAAAACCAAAGGGTATGAAGCCTTGATCGCCAAAGCCCATGGACTCCTCGAAGAGGAAGATCTTGAGCAGGTGGATAAAGCGTTCATGACTTTAATCCCTGACTGGAAACAGTTGCCTGTTGTTCCTGTAAAAGTTCGTAATGAACTCTGGACACGCTTCAAGGCCGAAACGGATGCTGTATATGCGAAGTTGGAGCCATTGCGTAAAAGCCGCAGAGAGCAGAAGAAAGGTGCCGCTGCGGAGGAAAAACAAGCATTGGTGGAAAAAGCCGAAGCTTTGGTTGGACGTGGAGATCAGGATGCTGCAAAAGAGGTGCGTAACCTTCAGGATGCCTGGAAAAGCGCCGGCCGCTTGCCTAAGGGGCAGTCTAAGGAGTTGAACGATCGTTTCTTTGCCGCTTGCGACATGGTTTCTGAGCGGGCCTTCTTGTATCGTTTGACTTCGCAGAAAGTGCGTGGGTTTAGCGAAAAAACGGCTGCTGAGCAACTGAAGTCATTGATTCGTATGTTGCGTGAGTTGTATAACCGCGATCAGCACGAATTGACCCTTTATCAGGAGAATGCCGAAAAATTTGGCGCTGCTTTTGGTAAATTGGTAGACAACAAAACGGACCTTAAAGCCCGTAAAGTAGAAGTGAAAAAGCAATTGTTGGCGCAATTGAATGCTGAATTGAAAGCAGCAGAGTAATTCGCCCTTACAGATATGATCAAATCCCACGTTTTTCGAGCGTGGGATTTTTTTTGTTTTAAAATAATTAACTTACAGCAGGCTGGTGGCTGCAGGAAAAGGATGTCGATAAATTTTGTCGCCATCGAGTATGTGGTCGAGCAGCACAGGTAAGCGAAAATATCACCATGGAACAAACCACATTGATCGTCGATAGCGGAGGGACGAAGGCCGTCTGGGCTTTTGAGAATGAAACCTTCGGGGAGCAGGTTACCACTGCAGGCATGAATCCGCTGCTGCGCGGAACAGAGGAACTGCGTGCGTTGCTGCATCAGACTTCCTGGCCAGTGCCTAAAAAATCAGTGAAAGAAATTTACTTTTATGGCGCAGGCTGTGGAACGGAGGCGGGGAGAATAGCCATACATACGGTACTCTCCACTTATTTTACTGCTGCCCGTATTACGATTGAGAATGATCTTCTGGGCGCAGCGCGATCAGTCTGGGGAGCAGGCAATGGCTTGGTGGGCATACTCGGGACAGGTGCCCATGCGGCCTACTATGCGCAGGGGCAGTTGCAGGAAAAAGCTACTTCGCTGGGTTGGCTGTTGTCCGATGAAGGCAGTGGTGCCCGATTGGGGCAAGCGCTCCTGGAGCGGGTGTTAAGGCGGAAACTATCCTCGAATTTATTGGAAGATTTTGCTCGGTTTTCCCCTTGGCCAGTAGCCGATTTGGTGCCTTTACTGTACCAAAGTAAATTGCAGCAGCGGTTCATGGCTCAGTTTACCCCCTTCCTGAAATTACATATCGAGGCCCCAGAAATCTCGCAACTCGTAACAGGGCAATTGTCTGCTTATGTGGCGGAGTACCTGAAGCCGATGGTAACGGTTTATCCTGCTGAAGTGCGTTTTGTGGGCAGTGTGGCTTACCATTTTCAGGATCAACTTCTGGAGGTACTTTCTGAGCATCAATTGCACCTTGGCAAGGTAACACAGGCACCGATCAACGGGCTGGTGGAATATCATAAAACGAGTTCCTGACCGCTAAAGTAGGCGGAATACTTTTAGGAACCTTCAGGTGAAAAAATCAGGTATTAGCATCAATTAAAATATAATATGAGTACAACGGAAGCATCATCAAACTACCAGAATTTAGATCAAATGACGGCGCAGGAGATTTTGGTGAATATGAATAAAGAGGACGCCAAAGTTCATCAGGCGGTTGCCAAAGCCATTCCTGCCATTGAGCAGCTGGTGGAACAGACAGTGAAGCGCATGAAAAATGGTGGGCGTCTGTTTTATATCGGAGCGGGAACAAGCGGACGCCTTGGCGTGCTGGATGCTTCTGAAATCCCTCCGACCTATGGCGTGGAAGGTGTGGTGATTGGCTTGATTGCTGGCGGTGACCGCGCTATCCGTAAGGCGGTGGAGGCTGCGGAGGACAATGAAACACAGGCGTGGGAAGATTTGAAAGCTTACGAGATCAATGCCAACGATGTACTCGTGGGGATTGCCGCTTCGGGGCGTACGCCTTATGTGCTGGGTGGTCTGGCGCAAGCCAAGGCGCATGGATTGCTTACCGCAGGGATTACCTGTAACGCAGGTTCGAAGCTGAGTGAGGCGGCTGATATTGCCATTGAGGCGGTTGTAGGGCCTGAATTTGTCACTGGAAGTACCCGTATGAAAGCGGGAACGGCGCAGAAGTTGGTATTGAATATGATCTCAACGGCCTGCATGATTCGCATGGGAAAGGTGAAAGGTAACCGCATGGTGGATATGCAACTGACCAATGAAAAGCTGGTGGACCGTGGGGCCAAGATGATCGTTGAGGCTACGGGTTTGTCTTACGCTCAGGCGGAGGCACTTTTGCTGCGTGAGGGGAGTGTCCGCAAGGCTGTTGCTCACCATTTCGAAGCGCAAAAATAATCTGTTTTTTGCGGTGTGCGGGCCATGAGCTGTAATCCAAGTTATTCATTTTTTTACTGAGTAGATGTTTCGATTGAAAACTGATAAAACCTCGCCTTGGGCATGGGTGCCTTCACTGTACCTGACGCAAGCCCTGCCTTATATGCTCGTGATGAGCGTATCGGTGGTGATGTATAAAAACCTGGGATTGAGCAATGTGAAAATTGCCGCCTATACCAGTTTGCTGAATTTGCCCTGGGTTATAAAACCGCTTTGGAGTCCTGTGGTCGACTGGTTTAAAACCAAGCGTTACTGGATGGTAACCGCACAGTTGCTGATGGGGGTACTGATGGGCGGTCTGGGCTTTGTATTGCCTTTACCGTTCTTCTTTCAGGCTTCCATGGCTATTTTACTGTTGCTGGCGTTTACTTCAGCAACCCATGATATTGCCGCAGATGGCTTTTATATGGTGGGGCTAACGGAGGACGATCAGTCTTATTTTGTGGGGGTGCGCTCTATTTTTTATCGTGTAGGTATGTTGCTGATGCAGGGACCGCTGGTGTTTTTTACGGGATACCTTGCAAGTCACTGGACAGCCGATTATGCCAAAGTATGGATGGTAACCTTCTCGCTTGTAGCGCTGATTTTGATATTGATGGGTGTTTACCATTACTTTATCTGCCCAAAGCCATTAACTGACCGCGCGGTTGGTACGGAAGAAGGGAATGGTTTCATGGTTACTTTTCTGTCCTTTTTTGTTAAAAAGAGGATTGGTGTTGCCTTGGCTTTTATTCTGTTGTTCCGACTTGGCGAAGCGCAACTGGTGAAGATGGTTGCCCCGTTTATGCTGGATCCCGTGGCAAAAGGAGGGCTGGGCTTGTCGAATGAAGCCCAAGGGATAATTTACGGGACTTACGGGGTGCTTTCCCTGCTTGCGGGGGGGGTTATTGGGGGCTATTTAATCTCCAGATCTGGACTCAAACGCTGGATTTTATGGATGTGCCTGTTGCTGAATATTCCGAATCTCGGTTACGCACTGCTTGCGCACTTTCAGCCGCCACAAGCATTCTGGGTCAGCATTACCGTGATTATTGAGCAATTTGGTTATGGTTTTGGTTTCTCAGCCCTGATGATGTACATGATTTATATTGCTGATGGTGCCATGAAGGCAAGTCATTACGCACTTTGTACAGGCTTTATGGCACTCGGCGTCATGTTGCCCTCGATGTTAAGCGGTTGGGTACAGACAGAAATAGGTTACACAGGATTCTTTGTTTATGTGTTTCTTTGTGGTATTCCAGCGATTTTGCTGGTGCCATTTTTAGGTATTCCTGCGGATTTTGGCCGAAAGGCCAAGGGCTGAGGTTTACAATGCCCGAAGCACAATCACGCCCTTGTTGGATTTGAATTTCATCAGGTAATCCACCAGTGGAACGGAGGTGATCATTACGCCGTGTTTGCTGGAGGCATGCATGAAGTGGAGTTCATCACCCATCCAATGGGCAAAACCGACATGGGAAACATCGAGCCCTTTGATCGTCGTTACGAGCGTGATCAGGTCGCCATCCTGAATCTGCGCCTGATGTTTGGGGATTTCAGTTTTAGGTAAATAACATTGTTGGCGTTGATTGATCTGTCGTTCAATTTCCTGAATACCCTTGAATATTTCGGCATCCGCCAAAGGCGCGTAACTCTTGCGGTGAGTGCTCATGAAATTAATGTTTTTATCCATTTGTAGGCCATCAAGCTGAGGCGTGATATCTTCAATCATTCCCCGTTTTTGGTGGTCATAAATCCAGTCGGTAAAATAATGGAGTCGGGATAAATAACCCTGCTGTTTCCCATCTCGGTAACGAATACTGGTCAGGGCTTTTGTGAAATCCCCGAAGTGGGTTTGGTTATTTTTAATGCATTGCGCCATGGCGAGCACTTGTTCCACATAGGTCGTGCAATCTAAACCCGTCAGGTTGATGATCAAATCGGACTCCTGATCAGACTGGTTCAGGGTGCTGGCAACGTAGGGGGTCTGAATGAATTGCTCACCTGTCAGGGTGATGATTTTTCCGATCGAAAACTGTTTCCATTGTAGTTTTTCAGCCTTTTGCATGAGCTTATTGAAGATCAGGCTGTCTTGGGCTGAACATTTATATTGCGCAAAACTTTGAACAGATAGGCATATCATAAATGACAAAGTCAGACAAAAAGTATAGAAAGTTTTCAAAATCTTGGAAAAAGGATATTCATTCATTGCTTTGTTGAAATAAATTATAGTTGCTTTGCTTTGTTCACTTATTATTTTTGCTATTTTTGCGAGGCTTAGTGAAACCTGTTAATAGTGATGCAGTCTAACTAAGTAAACGGAATTAGCAAAGTATTTTTAAGATTAATAAAAAGGAGGTATATAATGTACTGGACGCTCGAATTAGCATCGTATTTGGAAGATGCACCATGGCCAGCCACTAAAGAAGAACTAATTGACTTCTGTAGCCGCTCTGGAGCACCATTGGAATTATCGGAAAATTTGCAAGAGTTGGAGGATGATGGCGAACCATACGAGAGTATTGAAGAAATTTGGCCCGATTATCCGACTAAGGATGACTTCTTCTTTAATGAAGATGAATATTAGGTTTGAAATAAGAAAGACTGATGATAAGCATCAGTCTTTTTTTTTATCCGTTTTTTCGCTTCAGAAGCACCTCTGCAATCGGTAAATCTTCTGGCGTGGTGATCTTGATATTTTCATATGTTCCATCGATCAGGTGGATGGCATGACCTGCATGTTCGATCACGCTGGCGTCATCGGTAAAGGTGGTCAGTTCGGGAGTGTCGTAAGCGCCGATCAATAATTCCGTCTGGAAAGTCTGCGGCGTTTGAATAATCCTGAAGGCCGCACGGTCAACGCTATTGTTGGTGTCGTCTTGGTTTACCTGTCGTAGGGAATCCTTCATTGGAACAGCGACCACGGCATTGCCCTTTTGTTCAGCCACAGCGAAACTCTGCTGAATAACGGCCGTGCTTACGAAGGGCCTGACACCGTCGTGGATTGCAACCAGCCCTGAATCTTTAATGATGCTAAGCCCATTTTTTACCGACTGAAAGCGCGATGCACCGCCAGCAGTGACGGTTACTTTTTTATCGAACCGATGTTTCGTGCAGAGCTCGTGCCAATAAGGAATTTCTGCCGAAGGCAATACCACAATAACATTGATTTCGCTGGAATAAGCATAAAAAGCATTGATGGTGTGCATCAATATTGGCAGTTGATCTACCAGTAAAAATTGCTTGGGGATATCGCTTTGCATGCGACTGCCACTGCCCCCAGCGACAATCACGGCATATTTTTGTTTGTTACTCATTTATAGGATATTTTTTTGTCCACAGATTAATGAGATTAAAAGGATTTTGATTTTAATGGTTTGTAGGGACGTTGCAGAACTATGTTCGTGATTTATCACACCAAATAAAATTTACTCACGCCTATTTTTACCATGGAATGAATGCCATGTCTATTACAAAAAGTCTTTTCAGGACTCATGTGCCGAAGGTGCATTTTGTAATAGCTTCGGGTTTTAACCCAAGATACATAAGTGGGAGAATAAAATTTGATCAGTAATTGAAAATGATGCGACAGCCCCGCGTCGTCAGGTACAAAAACATTCGATTGCTTTCGTTTGTAACCAGAAAAATAAAAAACACATAAAAAAAACGGCAACCGAATCGACTGCCGTTTCTTTTAAATATGTTGGATTAAAGAATCAACATCGCATCTCCGTAAGAGAAGAAACGGTATTTTTCTTTAATAGCTTCCTGATAAGCTTCCATAACAAACTCATAACCACCAAAGGCCGCAGACATCATCAACAAGGTTGATTCAGGCATGTGGAAATTGGAAATTAACGCGTTACAGATTTTGAAATCGTAAGGAGGGAAGATGAATTTATCAGTCCACCCTTCGTTCACTTTCAAGCGGTTGCTTGCAGATACCGAAGACTCCAAGGCACGCATAGAAGTAGTACCGATAGAACAAACACGTTTTTTAGCATCCAAAGCACGGTTGACGGCTTCAACAGTTTGCTGTGTTACGCGGAAGTTCTCCGAATCCATTTTATGCTTGGTCAAATCTTCTACATCTACCTGACGGAAAGTTCCTAATCCTACGTGTAGTGTAATCGACTCAATATCTACGCCAACGATCTCAAGGCGTTTCATGATTTGAGGCGTGAAATGCAAACCAGCTGTTGGTGCAGCGACAGCCCCTACGTTTTTAGCATAGATGGTCTGATAGCGCTCGCGGTCCTCAGGGGCTACTTTTCTTTTTTCAATGATAGGATCTGGCAATGGCGTTTCTCCTAAAGTATCGATCAAATTGTAGAAAGCCTCATCTTCTCCGTCCCAAAGGAAACGAATCGTACGGCCACGGGAGGTCGTGTTGTCAACAACTTCAGCGACCAATTCTCCTTCGCCGAAATACAGCTTGTTACCTACACGGATTTTACGCGCAGGGTCTACAAGAACATCCCAAAGGTGTAAATCCTTGTTCAATTCGCGAAGCAGGAATACTTCGATTTGAGCACCTGTTTTCTCCTTGTTACCATAAAGGCGGGCAGGGAAAACTTTGGTGTCATTATTTACGAATACATCGCCTTCGTCGAAATATTCTACGACATCTTTGAAAATGCGGTGTTCGATTTTACCCGTATCGCGGTGAAGAACCATTAATCGCGAATCATCACGACTATCAGTAGGATGTAGGGCAATCAGATCGGATGGAAGTTCGAATTTGAATTCTGAAAGCTTCATGTATTACGACAAAATTTATGGGTTGGCAATTTCTTCAAGTTATTGCACATAAAAATGCAAGATGTAAATTTAATAAAACCCTTCCTTAGAATGTAGTATTTTGTAAATTTCTTTTTTTCTTGCAACTTAACAGTGCACTAATTAAGACTACAACCTTGAAAACGCTTTTTTTGATTTGGGAAAGTTTCAGATCTTCCCTAAATGCCTTAAAGTCCAATTTATTACGGACAATCTTATCACTTTTAGGGGTAACCGTAGGGATATTTGCCATCATAGGCGTGTTTACGCTGGTGGACTCGCTGCAAAATGGCATCAAAAAAAGTCTTGATTTTTTAGGGGGCGACCTCATTTATGTGGAAAAGTGGCCCTATGGTCTTGGTGGCGATTACCCTTGGTGGACTTACCTGAACCGACCAGAAGCTTCTTTTGCAGAGTTCAAAACACTTGAAGCCAACCTCGATAACCAGTCAAGTATTGCTATTTCGGCGGTAAAAGATGGGGTAACGTTTAAAAAAGGCAGCAACAGTGCGAGTGGAATGGTACTGCTTGGGGTTAGTTATCAGTATGATCAGATCATGGAGCTGAACATGCAAGAGGGGCGGTATTTTACCCAGGTGGAAGCCGACGGAGGGCGTAATGTAACGGTTATTGGTCATGAGTTATCGGAGCAACTTTTTCCGCAGGGAGATGCTGTGGGTTCTATGGTAACGCTTCGGGGCCATCGGTGTAAAATTATTGGCGTCCTGCGCTCAGAAGGGGAGAACTTGTTCAGTTTTGTGGATAAAGACAAAGCCTGCTTCGTTCCTTTTAAATTTTTCACCAAGCTGTACTTCGTGGGTAAAAACGGTGTGGGCCCATCGATTGCCATTAAGGGGTTTGATACAGACCCTGGGCTGATGAATCTTGAAGGAGAAGTGCGGGGAGTGATGCGTCGCTTACGGGGTTTGCGTCCAAAGGATGATGATAATTTCGCAATCAACAGGCCCGAAGCCATTGCGGGAGCGATTGATAATATCTTTGCCGTGTTGTCATTGGCTGGCGGGGTGATCGGCTTTTTCTCCATATTGGTTGGCGGCTTTGGTATTGCCAATATTATGTTTGTATCGGTAAAGGAGCGAACCAATTTAATCGGTATTCAGAAAGCCCTTGGCGCAAAGCGTTTCTATATTCTTTTTCAGTTTTTGTTTGAAGCCATGTTGCTGAGTCTTGCAGGTGGGGCGGTCGGGCTGGTGTTGGTGTTTGGGCTGACTTTTATACCGATATCAGGTTTGGAACTTGGGCTGTCGTTTGGGAATGTGATGGTCGGCTTGGTGGTATCATCCATTATCGGTTTATTGGCAGGGGTGATTCCGGCAGCCATTGCCGCAAAAATGGATCCCGTACAGGCGATCAGGCAATAGGGACGCTGCGTTGCATTCGGTGGCTTTGTTGATCCGAAGATTAAACTGCGTTCAACTTGATGTAACCGGTAATCGAAAAAGTTTAGACAAAAAAAAGACCACAGGAAAGTGGTCTTTTAAAGTGCTATGATTGTTGTTTTTATGCTTCAGTTTCTGGAGAGATTTCTTCCACCTCACCACCTAAACCAGATTGCGTGCGAATTTTTGCTTCCAGTTCTTCCATCAATTCAGGATTGTCTTTGATGATTTTCTTCACGGCATCACGGCCTTGTCCTAATTTGTTGCCCTCGTAAGAGAACCAAGAACCTGATTTTTGTACAATCTCCAAGGCTACACCCAAATCGAGGATTTCCCCGGCTTTCGATACTCCTTCACCATACATGATGTCGAATTCTACTTGCTTGAATGGAGGTGCCACTTTATTCTTCACTACCTTAACACGCGTACGGTTACCAGTGATATTGTCAGCAGATTCTTTGATCTGACCAATACGACGGATATCCAGACGTACAGAAGAGTAGAATTTCAGGGCGTTACCACCTGTGGTTGTTTCCGGGTTACCGAACATCACCCCGATTTTTTCACGCAACTGGTTAATGAAAATACAGGTACAGGCAGTTTTGTTGATCGCACCTGTTAGTTTACGCAGTGCCTGTGACATCAAACGTGCCTGAAGACCCATTTTGGAGTCTCCCATATCGCCTTCCAATTCCCCTTTAGGAACCAGTGCCGCTACGGAGTCAATACAGATAATATCAATAGCTCCTGAACGGATCAAATGCTCAGCAACTTCAAGCGCCTGCTCACCATTGTCGGGCTGAGAGATCAGCAAGTTCTCGGTGTCAATGCCTAATTTTTCTGCATATAATTTATCAAAGGCGTGTTCAGCATCAATAAAGGCGGCAATACCACCTGCTTTCTGTGCCTCTGCAATACAGTGCATCGAAAGGGTCGTTTTACCAGACGACTCAGGCCCGTAGATCTCTACGATACGGCCACGGGGAATCCCGCCAATACCCAAGGCAATATCCAGCCCTAAGGATCCTGTAGATATCGCAGGTACATCTGAAACGCGCTCATCACTGAGTTTCATTACAGTACCTTTTCCGTAAGCTTTGTCAAGTTTGTCTAAAGTCACCTGCAGCGACTTCATTTTCTCGGCTCTTTCGTCACTCATAATTGTATATATATTTCGCAGTTAAAATCTTCGTTGAGAAGGTAGGGTTTACCGTTCTAAAGTTGAAATTTAATAAAGATAAATTCAATGTGAAAGGTTTTTAAGTAAAATGTACGAAAAAACATCTTTTTGAAGTCGGGAATTCCGCCATTTGTATTTCTCCTCAACAATTTGTGCAATTTTCCCCATTAAAGTTTAGATAATTACATGATAGTTCAATTAAATCATATAATTTCATTAATTACCAAAAACAGAACTCAGGCAGCATGAAAAGGAATATTTTTTGGGTTGTAATGCTCGTAGTGGTCTTGGCTATTTGGAGTTACAGCGACTTGATCAGCTACGGTATTATGCAAGGGAAAGGTCAGTTGAAAGTACTTGTGGGTGCCCGGCCAATCACCGAATTCCTTCAGTCAGCGGATTACCCTGACAGTCTGAAGGCGCGTTTGCGACTCATTCAGGAGGTGCGCAATTATGGATTCGATCATCTCGGGATTTTTAAAAACGACAATTACACCAAGATGTATGATCAGCAGGGAAAACCAACACTGTGGGTTTTAAGTGCATGTAAGCCTTATGAATTATCGCCCCGTGAGTGGCGTTTTCCGCTTATTGGCAGTTTCCCCTATAAAGGATTTTTTGAATTGGACAAAGCCCGGGCTGAAAGGCGCAGGCTGGATTCTCTGGGGCTGGACACCAACCTGCGGGTGGTTTCGGCCTGGTCTACTTTAGGGTGGTTCAGTGATCCGGTGATGTCGAATTTTTTAAATAACAATGAAGGGCAGCTGACCGAGCTGATTTTGCATGAGCTGACCCACGGTACTTTGTTTGTCAAGGATAGTGTAACGTTCAACGAAAATTTGGCAACTTTCATCGGCCATCAAGGGGCGATCAGATTTTTGTCTGAAAAATATGGAAATAATTCAGCTCCCTACCGTAAATATATTGCAGAGTGGACCGATGAGCGCAAGTTCTCCAATTATATGCTGAGCGCGGCACATCAGCTTGATTCCGTCTATCAGCAATTTCCGGAACAGATGCCCGAGCAGCAGCGAAATGCGCTGAAGCAAGCCATGATCCAGCAAATTGTTGACCGAATGGATACGGTCAGTTTTAGTGGCGCAAGTCGTTTTCGTACCTATTTCAAAAAACACCTGCCCAATAACGCATTTTTTATGTCTTTCGTAAGATATAAAGAATACTTTGATGTTTTAGAGCAGGAGCTGAATGCCAAATATGGTGGTGATGTAGAGCGGATGCTGGAGGACTATAAGCAAAAATATCCATCGATGTAAAAATGATCCCAAAAACTATGATAGCATATTTGTTGACTTTGTTGGTGTTATGGATGCCGTCTGATCATGCTACGGCACAACACAGGGTGCTTAATTCCAGGGAATTGCACCTGACGATGCCTGTGGCTTTTGATTTCGGGGAACGGATGGTCTATCGGGTGCATTATGGTATTATCAATGCCGGAGAAGCAGAAATGCGCGTGGGTGATCAGGTGGAGTATGTCAATGGGCACCCCTGCTATGATGTTCAGGTAACAGGACGCACGACGGGCTTCTGGCGCAAGGTGGTTCGTATTCAGGATAACTGGAGCTCGAAAATCGATACCGCAAAATTACAACCCGTACAATTTCGGATGGACATTCAGGAGGCGGGCTACCGACATAAGGAATTATTGGATTTTAAATCGGAGATGGATACTGTTGTGCTCTCCAAACTCGACCGGAAAACGGGGGAGTTGCAGGGCAAGGAGGGTTTTAGTATTCCTGACCATGTGCAGGATATTGTGAGTGGCTTTTATTTCCTCAGAAATATCGATTTCAGTAAAATAGAAAAAGGTACCCTGATGGAATTTACGGGTTTCTTTGATAAAAAAGTGCATCACATGAAAATCCGATTTGATGGAAGAACGACCATTAAGACGGATATGGGCAAGCGAAAAGCCCTGATTCTGGTGCCTGTCATGCCGGATAATGAAACCTTCGAGAAGGACAGCCCGATCACGGCCTACCTTTCAGACGATGAGCACAAGATTCCCCTGAAAGTAAAGGCAGAGCTGCTGGTGGGTTCTGCGGAGGTAACGATCAAAAAATATTATCCGGGACATAAAAAAGCCTTCAAGAATCCTTAACGATAAAATAATACACTTTCTTTTTGATTTCAATATATCGCTTCATTCAGTTGGCTTTGGCCTTTTTTTAGTCCTGTATTTTAATTAATTTTGTCTTCTGAAAATATAAAGATTTAAATGGCAAAAACAGGCTATCGTGTGTTGGTGGTTGATGATGAATCAGACATCCGCGAAATTTTGGAATATAACCTTGCGAAAGAAGGTTACGAAGTAGAGACGGCCAAAAATGGCAGGAAAGGGATCGAAAAAGCCAAAGCTTTCAAACCCCACTTAATTCTTCTGGATATCATGATGCCTGATCAGGACGGGGTCGAGACTTGCCGGCAGTTACGGGAATTGCCGGAGTTTCAGAGTACCTATATCGTCTTTCTTACCGCTCGCTCAGAAGAGTATTCCGAGGTTGCCGCTTTCGAGGCCGGAGCCGATGATTACATCAATAAGCCAATCAAACCGAGAGCGTTGCTCAGCAGAATGCAAGCCATGTTCCGCCGAGAAAGTAAGATGACCGCCAATGCGGATCAGATCGCTATTGGTGGTTTACTGATTGATCGGGACAGCTATACCGTGCAGGTGGATCAGCAGGATGTATCTTTGCCACGCAAAGAGTTTGAATTGCTTTATTTTCTGGCCACTCATCCCGGAAAAGTGTTTAGCCGTGATGAATTGCTGAGAAATATTTGGGGGGCTGATGTTTACGTTTTGGCACGTACAGTAGATGTACACGTGCGGAAGGTGCGGGAAAAAATCGGTGACCAGTATATTGTAACGGTCAAAGGTGTTGGCTATAAATTTGAAGATATCTTTTAAGGCTTGAATGTAGGCAGCCATGAAAAATCTGATGAGGGCAGTGTTCCTTATCAGATTTTTTTTTATCATAGGCTAACAATTCAATCTGTCTTAACAATTACATAAAATGTTTTTTAATTCACGTAGTGTCGGTTTAGTTCTTGGTGCCATTATCGCCGTCGTAACGACCCTTTTTCTTTCTTTGGTGCCTGGTATTTCGGATATCGCCCTGTTGGTAGCTTTGGGAATTTCCTTTTCCTGTTCCTATCTTTTGGTGATGTCAACCATGGAGTTTCTGGTATTTCGGGAGCTGGGAAAGATGTACGAGGTATTGGATAAGCTTCATGCAGATGATTTTTCCCTGATCGAAGAACAGGTGGGTGAATCGACCAACCCCATCAAGCTGGCCAACAAAAAAATCATGTCTTATGCTTCGGCTAAACGCAAGGAAATTGCGGATCTGAAGCGGATGGAAGTTTACCGTCGGGAGTTTTTGGCAGATGTATCCCATGAATTGAAAACCCCGATTTTTGCCGCACAGGGTTTTGTACATACGCTTTTGGATGGCGCACTGGAAGATGAGGTCATTGCCAAGCGATTCCTTAAAAAGGCCGCCAAAAGCCTTGATGGACTCGACAATATGGTGCACAACTTGCTGTCGATTTCGCAACTGGAGTCGGGGGATGCCAAGCTGGTGGTTGAGCGCTATGATTTACGCGAACAGGTTGAAGAAATCTTTGATCAGCTGGAGAATAAAGCCGATAAGAAATATGTCAGTTTAGGTTTTTCTGAAGATACCGCCCCTGAGGTGCTGGTGTATGCTGATCGCCGTAGGATTGGGCATGTGATGACCAACCTGATTGTGAATGCGATAAAATATCAGGACAACAAAGCGGGCTTGGTGGAAGTTTCCCTGAAGGAAGAAGACGGCAAGATTTTGGTGAAGGTAACAGACAATGGCTTTGGTATTCCTGAAGAGGATGTCAAGCGTATTTTTGAACGCTTCTATCGGGTAGAAAAAAGCCGCGCAAAATCCAAAGGAGGAAATGGGCTTGGCCTGGCGATTGTCCGTCATATTTTACAGGCACACGGAACACAATGTTTTGTGAAGTCTTCTGTGGGCTTGGGGTCAACGTTCAGCTTTTACCTTTCCACAGAATACTTTGAAGAGCACGATGTGCAAACAGAATTAGATAAGGAAGAACAGAATATATGAAAAAAATAAAATTTAAAGACCTCATTATCTTTGAGGATGAGGACTATATCGCAATCAATAAGCCACCTTATGTGGCAACGCTCGAAGATCGCGCATCTTACACCAATATCCTGATGATGGCGCGGGAGTATTGCGAAACTGCACAGAATTGCCACCGACTGGATAAAGAAACTTCAGGGGTGCTCATGATTGCCAAGACGCCTGAGGCTTATCGTCATTTGTCGATTCAGTTTGAAAAGCGCAAAGTAAAAAAAATCTACCATGCGATTGCCGACGGCATTCACGAATTTGATGAGAAGGTCAATACGCTGCCGATTTATCCAGGTACCAAAGGAATTGTAAAGATTGATTTTGACAAGGGTAAGCCGTCGCGTACGGTATTCACCACCCTTGAGGCTTATAAATCGCATACCCTTGTGGAGGCCGTACCGCACACTGGCCGAATGCACCAGATCCGTATTCACCTTTCTACACTGAAAGCGCCCATTGCTTGCGATGATACCTATGGTGGCGCCCCTTTATACCTTTCAGCCCTGAAAAGGAAATTCAACCTGAAAAGAGGAACGGAGGAGGAAGCTTTGCTGAAGCGCTTTGCTTTGCATGCCTATGCCATTGAGTTTACCAATGTAAAGGGGGATCTTCAGAAAATTGAGGCGCCTTATCCAAAAGATTTTGCTGTTGCGGTGAAGCAACTGGCTAAACACCGATATTGATTAAAAGCATGACGAAGATACTTTATGTTTGTTTGGGCAATATTTGCCGCTCACCACTTGCAGAGGCGATCATGAAGAAAATGATCAGTGAAGCAGGGTTGAACGACCAGTTTGAAGTGGATTCTTGTGGAACTTCCGACTACCATATCGGCGAGTTACCCGACGCCCGCACAATGGACAATGCTCGTGCGCAAGGGGTGGAGATTAAGCACCGGGGGCGGCAGCTGATGCCCAGGGATTTTGAATATTTCGATTACCTGCTGGTGATGGATGATCAGAATTTCGCCAATGCTCAGCGGGTTCAGCCTGCAGGCAGTAAAGGGCAGCTGATGAAACTTCGGGATTTTGATACCGAGGATCGGGGGGCGGATGTTCCTGATCCTTACTATGGTGGCCCTGAGGGTTTTCAGTTGGTGTTTGACCTGCTGATGCGTTCCAATGCCCACTTTCTGAAATATCTTCAAAAATAAAAAAAGGTGCTTTTCGCTTTGCGGAAGGCACCTTTTTTATGATCAAGCTGACGTTGATCGACGCTGGAAATTACTTTGTTAATTCGGCGGGAACTTGTGTTGGGGCTTTCCTCATGATGTGCAGATCGTAATCTCCATATTTTTGGATATGAATGACCGAAAAGCCCAGCTTGTTGTAGATATTGACATTCTTTTTAGCGCCAGTTTCAAGGTAAACAGGTCTCCCTTCAGTCGCCATTTTATCAAGTATGGGAAGTAATAATTGTTTTGCGTGCCCCTTTCCCTGTTCAGTAGGAATCACCCCAAGCATATGCAGGTGGTCGTAATCTGATTTTTTTGGGAATTTGAGGTAAAGTAATCTCTCCAGCTCGATCAGCCGAAAGATCACCGGAAGCCCCATGCGAAAAATCAGCTTTAACTTTGCGATTAACAGCCTGAAGTTGAAAGGACTTTTTTTGTTGGTATTCCAGATGGCAACAGCGCTATTTTCAGCGTTGAGGTATATTTTACCGATTTCAATATTTTCGTCAAAAGTATATCGGAAAAGGTATTCCAGTCGTTTGGGGTTTTCCTCCGCTTTCAGTGCCCAGTGTGTCTGTCGGTATTCATTAAATGCAAGCTTGAGGATGTTTACGACAGTTTCCTTGTCTGCCCTTGTTGCGAGTCTCATGGTGTTTTATCGTTGGTTTGCAAGTAAAGATAGTGAGTTGTGTTCACCGAAAAATTATCATTTGATAAAATATATGCCTACTTGAAATCGATTTATTTGCATGGTGGCCAGGGCTGCGAAATCAGGAGGGAAATGTCGCTGACCTTATTTTTGTCGGCGAATTCTACTTAGTGATTCTTTGGTGATCCCCAGGAAAGAGGCCAAGTGAGTTAATGAAATCGCTTTAATGAAGTGTGGGTAATGCTTCAGCAGGTAATCATAGTGTGATTTAGCGTTGAGGGTTTGCATTCTCAGCAATCGGTCTTCCACCTCAATAAAGTACACTTCGACCATCTTGCGGTAAAAGGTTTCAATAACATGATATTGTGAAGCCAGTTTTACAAGATCTTGTCGCTTAATGTAGCGATAACGAACTGCTGATAAACACTGGATATTTTTTTTTGACCGATGTCCATGGGTAAAGCTTTGAAGATCACAGACGATGCTTCCTTCGAATGAGAACCAAATATTATATTCTTTATCGTTGGCCAGGGTATATTCTCGGAGTATTCCTGACTCAATAAAAAAAATGGCATCGCAGGTATTTTGCGAACGAAGGAGGTGTTTGCCCTTGTTGCAGTGCGCATGATGAAAGTTTGAAATTAAAGAATCATATGCCGCTTCATCCAATTCTTTAACTTTTTTCAGGATGTTTATAAAATCAGTATGAATCAAAATGTTGTGATTTAGGGGCAGATTAACCGCTCTCAGCACGATACCGATTTATCTGCCCCATTGCTTTCAGGTGGTTTATAGTCCTCCCTGTGTATTGATCTTCCGTTTACGGCCAGCGATTTTCATGTTGCCGAATCGGTAAGAGAAATTCACCGTATAAATCGGCTGCTCGCCGATATAGAAATTTTCTTCCTCAAATCCGAGTCCGTACACGTGGTTGCGGTAGCCTGAATAAACGATGTTCTGTGCTCTCAAAGAAAGGTTTCCTTTATTCTGAAGGATATTTCGACTCAGGGTCATGGTCAGTGCGTAAGCAGGGTCTGAAGTATTCTGCAGCCCGTAATTATAACCACTGTAATTGGCATTGGTCACCAGCTTGAATTTCGCAGGAAGTGTAAAGGTATTATTCCATTTGAAGTTGGTGTTCATGTTCGGGCGGTTGGGGATGTTGTAGGTTGTGTCATTGAAATCGATGTGAGTGAGATCAACACCACCAGAAGTTGTCCACCATTTGAACAAGGTAACATCACCACTGAGTGAAAGTCCATAAGTTTGTACCGAGCCCAGGTTATCGAAGGTAGAGACATTGGCCTGTAGTTGCTCGTCGAAAAAGCTGTAGGAACGGATCACATCATTGCCGAGTCGGGTATATGGACTGACCGACAAGGAGTATTTTTCACCATTCAGGTTATAGCTTAACTCCAGAGAGTTGGTGAAAGAAGGCTTTAGATTGGGGTTGCCTCGTTGAACATTCTGCGGATCTGAATATACCTCAAAAGGCGCAATCTGATCAATGTTCGGACGGCGAACACGGCGGCTGTAACTAAAGCCGATGGTCGATTTTTTATTGAGAGGTTCTACGATCGTCAGGCTTGGGAACAGGCTGTTATAACTGTAAGTAAAAGGGGTGTCCTGGCCTTCTTTTTTGATGATTCCGGTTTGACTTGCACGTTCGGCTCTTAAACCTGCCTGCAATTGCAATTTATTTATTTGTGTGGAATAGGTACTGTACAGCCCAGAAATTGCCCCGTTGTAATCGTAGCCAAACTGGTGAAGTTCACTGCCATTGAAGTTTTCACTGTTCGAGAAAGCATCAAGGTATTCTCCTTTGTAGCCCAGTTCCACTTTGTGTTTTTTATTGATGTTCAGCGTATAATCAAAAGAAGGAACAAATATCTGGAAGGTGAAAAAGTTGGAGTTGCGCTGATTCAGTGTTCCCGTACCACCATGCTCATGTTGGCTGTTACTGGTGCTGAACTGCCCATGTCCATCCATTGCCCAAAGATCACTCTCCAGAAAGCCATTTTTAAAATCCCGTCGGTAATTCAGGTCAAACTGATGGCCTTCATTGATATTTTTGCTGGTGCTGTTACCCAAAATGGTAGATTTATTCTGTGCATCTTCCAGGTTTTGTTCGAAAGGGTTTTTACCCTCTTGTTGCCATTTAAAATACTGGTAGTAAAAGGAAAGGGTGTTAACCGAGTCAATAAAATAATCGGTACCGATTTTGTATTGCTGAAAGCCTGAGTTTTCGCCCACGGTCTGATTTTGGGAAAGTACATTTTCAGTATTATCGAAAGTTCTTGTAAATCCTTTTTCGTTGACGAAACGCCTTTTTGCGGCATTGGCCTCAACAAAAAAGTTGAACTTATTGACCCGGTAATTAAAGTTCATGCCTCCCATATATTTATCGTTGGTTCCCAGCGAAAGGCGAGTAGCTCCATTAAAGCCTTTAATGTTGTTCTTTTTGGTGATAATATTGATGATGCCTGAAAGCCCTTCAGGGTCATATTTTGCTGACGGATTAGTGATCACGTCAATGCGGTCTACCAGTTCAGGGGAAAGGGACTTCAGCGCCTCTTCAGCAGAGAGCTGTGTAGGTTTATTGTCGATCAGTACCCTTACATTACTTTCTCCACGAAGGCTGATTTTGCCATCGCCATCAATATTGACATCCGGAATTTGTTGTAGCACTTCAGCAATATTGGTATTTCCGGCGATGAGTTCAGGCGTTATATTAACGACCTTTTTACCCAATTGCTGCTGTACTTTAATGCGCTCGCTGCTTACTGTTACACCATCGAGGACTTTATCCGACGGCTTAATTTTGATGAGTCCGACATTTTGATCAGCTTTTTTTCCTACAGAAACAGGAAGGCTTTTAGATTCATAGCCCATGAATTGAACCGTCAGCAGGTAGTTGCCCTCCTGAAGGTCTTTCACTATAAAACGACCATCGGTATCTGTGATGTTTCCACCGACTGTTTTACCGTCCTGTGCAATAATAATTGATGCGTAGGGTACGCCTTCCTCTGTGCTGGCATCGATGATGCGCCCTTTAATAAATCCCTTCAGTAATTCTTCTCCGGTGCTATTTGCCGCATTGGAAACCATCGGTAGGCAGCATAATAAAAGTAGGTAGAGGTATTTCGACATGTTGAATTGAGTTGAATAAATAGTTGTTTCCGTCTTTATTGAAAAAGGTGTGCCAATTACTTTATAGGCGGTTTTAGAGCTCCTATGGCCTATTTTGGCGGACGCAAAATTAAATTGTGTACGCTTCCGGACAGTATTATGGTCGGAGGCGTACACCTGTTCGGTGAGGTTGATGATTGATGGATACACACCGGCAAGTTGAACGATTGATTGAAGAATTCAAAATGATTTCAGTTCAGCGGGGCATAACCTTGATAGGTGGGGCGGAGCGGTGCGCAGGCACAAAAAAAAGTCCAATAATACTTAGTATCACTAAGGATTATTGGACTGTTATTTAGGTGGAGACTAAAATGGGGGGCCTCCGATGGAGTTAATTGGTATAAATAAGCGGCTCTTTCGCCTGCTCCAATTGATCTTTTTGTAATTGTTTTTCTAAGGTGTTTTTAGTCAGAAAGGGAAAATTAGCCTGCTGGTCGGGTGTCCATTGTTGTGGATTCGCCAATTCATTCGCATTATTTTCCTTGTCAGTGTTCAGAAAAAACAATCCCCAAACGATCGTTTGTACAACCCCAAAAAGGAAGATACTTTTTTTCATGTCGGGATATTTAATATAGGTAATTCACTTATTGTCTTTCTATTATGAGTAGTGCTTTCTAAGTTAGAAAACCGTAACTATTGCTCAAAATTATATAGAATTTTCACAGACTGCGTTACGGTGATGTTTGAAGGGGTAAATTCAGGGATATTACCACTCATTTCCATATCGTATTTTTTCGCCCCATTTAATCGCTGGTAAGGTGTTCCGCCAAACTGTTCGTTGAATTCCACACGGTTAATGCTGCCAAGTTTGAGGTCAGCGGCTTTGCAAATGATCAGTGCTTTTTGCTGTGCCTGCAGCACTGCATTGGCAAGCGCTTTTTCCTTGGCTTTATTGGCGTCTTTCAGGGCAAAAGAGACGTGAAAGAGTGCGTTGGCATCTGCCTTACTGATGGCTGAAATGACTTTTTTGATCTGCTGATTATCTAAAGGAAGTTGCAGCGTCAGTGCATGGCTGGCAATATATCCAACAATTTCACTTTTACGGCTTTCCTTGTTGTATTGCATATTTTGCCTGATTTGATAATCGGCGGTAAACAGCTGTTCTTTTTTCAAGCCTGCTTTAAGCAATGCTTCTGTGATATTTTCGGATTTGGTATTGAGTAAATCCAGTGCCCGGGCAAATATCTCGTCACGCCCTTCAAGGTTAATGGATAAATTGACAATATCAGGACTCGCAGAAAACATTCCTGTAGCTTCCACTGAAATGGTACTCTCTTTGGAGTCAATCAGTTGGGCTAAAGCACTATTTGCTGTGAAGAGCAAACTAACGAATGCTAAACCGAGAGAAATCTTGATCACTTTAAAGAACATATAATAATAGGTGATTGGTCTTTTGTAAAAATACGAATAAAATCTAAAACTATTTGCGTAATGTTGGTTTTGTCAAATAAAAAGCCTGTTGATCAACAGGCTTTTTGTTTTATGTTATTTTCTTACTTGCTGAACGCTTCCACTTCGTGGTTCAGGTTGGTGCTGAAAATTGGAATACTGATTTTTATAACGGCAAAAAATGTTTGTTTTTGAACACCTGGGCGCATCCCCATTTCGGCGCCGTAACCCCAGCCAAATTCTCGGTTGAATTTTCCGTCGACCCCTGCTCGGAACCCTACAGCGGTATGTTTAATTACTGAAGCGTCATATTCTACACCTTTATAATTGAAGTTCTCTATCGTGTTCCAAGGGGCGATCAGCACATCAAAATAAGTCGTGATGATCATGTCACTTGCTGTAGAGGCGAACGTTCTTGTCGGCTTAATTGCAAAATTCTTGATCCAGGAGAGTGATCCCCCCAATGCAAAGCCGAGTGACGACTGATTGGTGTATAATGACGGAACGCCATCAGGGAATTGGTTTGGATCGTTAGGGGTCAGGGTTTGATCGACATTTTCAGGTCCTGCGCCCTGAAGGCTCTCAATACCTTGTTTGTCCATAGCCAGCCTGACATCCATACCTGAACCTTGAAAATAGGGACCGAAACGTCCACCGATAATTTTGCGGACTTTTGAAGGAACCTTAATGTGATCAGGTACTTTTGATCGCCACTTGTTGCTGCGGCGGTAGCTGCTTCGGTAAAGGATCATCTTGGTTTCAGTATCCTTTTCAAAGTCTTTGATATGGTAAGTACCGATTAATTCTCCCGACATCGCCGCTTTGGTGACCGTAGGGATATTATTCACCGTCTGGATATTGTTCTTGCTGGAAAGGTCCTGCATCAGGTCAAATTTTTGCCCGTAGGATCTTCTGAAATTGGCCTTGATGTCCAGTAGGGACTCGTGGTAATACTCGGCCTCCAATCCAAAACCAACATACATATTAATGCTGTTGTATTCTGTGATTACGGGCTGAAGTTTCATAAATAACTTATTGATCTCGTATGGTTCGTCATAGAGTTCATCGTAAGTCACGCTTTTTACAGATTGAGCAAAAGCAGGAATATGAAATAGGAGACCTAAAAGGACGGTCGAGATAAAAGGTATCCGCGCCATAAGCACAGCTGTTGGGTTAATGTTGAGATTCATGTAATATTATAAAAATATTAACTTTAAGCCTCAATATACTAAAAAAGTGTGATAATCCATTTTTAGTATAAAAAGAGTATATGGAGTATCGTTCATTTAAAGACAAAGTCACCGAATAAGGGGAGTGAGCAGTATATTTAAATGTAATATTTGAGGTAAAAAAAGCGGTGTATTTAAGGTGTCCTATCCAATATTATTCATGGAAATCCAAAGTCGGTTTCTTTAAAGGCGACCGAACTGCCGTTCCACAAAAAGTCAGGAGTAGACTTGTGCGTAGGGATCGGAGGAGGGGAGTCCACCGATCGCCACGCACGTATCAGCTGTTGCATGGTATGCAATACTGCTGAAGTCTTATTTGCTCCACCGCTGTTTTAGGATAAATTTTTCAGTGCTTTATAAGAGGCACTGATAATCTGATCGATTTCTTTATCACCAAGGGCGTCAGAGATAAACCATGATTCAAACTGACTCGGTGGAAGGTAAACGCCTTCTTCGAGCATGGTGTTGAAGAATTTACCGAAGAGGGTCAGATCACATGCTTTGGCTTCCTCGAAATTGGTTACATGCTGATCGGTGAAAAATAGCGTGAACATAGAACCGATGCGATTGGTCGTGTAATTCAGCCCAAGTTCTTTAAGGTTCTTTTTAATCCCTGCTTCAATGCGTTCTGTTTTCTCTGCAAGACGGTTATAAAGGTCTTTGTCAGCTTTCAGCTTGTTCAGCTGCGCCAAACCTGCGGCCATGGAAATTGGGTTTCCAGAAAGCGTTCCTGCCTGATATACCGGTCCCTGAGGAGAAACGTAATCCATGATTTCGCGCTTTCCTCCATAGGCACCTACGGGCATACCGCCACCGATAATTTTTCCGAGAGTAGTGATATCTGCACGAACATCAAATACCTCCTGTGCTCCACCTGCCGCTAAACGGAAGCCTGTCATTACCTCATCCACAATCAATAGAATTCCTTCCTGATCGCAAATTTCACGCAAGCCTTGCAAATAGCCCTCGTGCGGTAATACACAGCCCATGTTTCCTGCAACAGGCTCAAGAATGATCGCCGCTACTTCGTTTTTGTTGGCCGCTACTAAAGTTTTTACAGCCTCAAGGTTATTGTAAGGTGCTGTAAGGGTATCTTTGGCTGTGCCGACAGTTACCCCCGGTGAGTTAGGTTCTCCCATTGTGATCGCACCTGAACCGGCAGCAATCAGAAAAGAATCACCATGACCGTGGTAACAGCCTTCAAACTTGATCATCTTCTCGCGGCCAGTGTAGCCACGCGCCAAACGAATGGCCGACATGGTTGCCTCTGTTCCGGAGTTGACCATGCGCACTTTTTCTATCGATGGGAAAAGGTCGGTGATTAAAGCGGCGATTTCCACTTCAGAAGCGCCCGGAGCACCGAAAGAGAGCGATGCAGGAATGGCTTTTTGTACCGCTTCCAATACGGCATCGTCGGCATGACCAAAAATCATTGGCCCCCAAGAGTTAATCAGGTCCACATAAGCATTGCCATCCACATCATACATATAAGCCCCTTTGGCACTTTTGATGAATAATGGATTGCCCCCAACAGCTTTGAAGGCGCGTACAGGAGAGTTTACCCCTCCAGGAATATAATTTTGAGCCTCTTCAAATAAGGCTTGGCTTTTGTCTTTAGTAATCATAGCTAAAATTATTTGTCGTCTGTGGAGGCAGTATCCTCCGTTTTGACGATTACCTGATCGACCATTTTAAAGTCACCATCTTCAAAATGAAGCACAGGAACGCAACGGTCATCGTTGGCGGAATAAAAAATATGTTTATTGACAAGGGCACCTTTTACAGGGCCGTCAGTGAGTTGCAATTGTGGACGGTTTCCAAATTCATTCATCATCTTTCCGAAAGTGAAAAGCGCTTCGTAGCCCGCGCAAACGAACTTGGTAGGGAACTGATTCGCCTTTTCCGTATAACGCTGTGCAAACGCCTGATAACTGTTGCTTTCGGTATCGATATAATTTGGCGCCATCAGGTAAGTGTCCAGTTTGGTGATGGCATCGAGTGGCATTTGCGGATTAGAGAGCCATGAGGCCTCCCCGATCAGCGAGATATTATCGTCGCGGGTAGTTAGGGCTGATAAAACACTTGCCGCAAGGTTGGCATTGCTTGAAGCCACCATCACCTGATCGATGCTGTCCTGTCGAATCACGAACTTTTCCTCAGTCGTTGGGGCATCCTCTGGCAAAGTTACCAGAACGCTGTCAGGAATGGCAACTTCTTCCTTTTCAGTAAAGTAGTTGATGACCGACTGCTCTTCCCCTTTTCTGATTTTCAGAATGTGGTTAATATGGTAATGTGTACTTTCAAGCTGTTGCATATAGTTATAAGCCGTTGTGGAGTCATTACTATTATCAGTGTAAACGATCACAACGTTTTGCTTGAGCGTATCGAGTTGCTCATCAAGAGTTACTTCAGGCATTGTTTTTTTGACCAATTGCCCTGCTGCAATGCCCACCGTTTTGCTGCTTGGCTTCATCAGGAAGCTGAACGGGTTTTGGGCGATGATATCGGTATTTTGGGAAATCGGGTTGATCATGTTGATCTGATGCGCAAAGGAAAATTCGGTTACCGCCTTTGATGGTCCAGGATAAAGCGGCCCGATGATCAGGTCTACCTTTTTCAGTGCTGGATCATTGAGGAACTCACGGGTTTTTGCTTCATCTTTGTAGGTGTCATAAGCCATCAACTGAATTTGAATGCCCATGCGGCCAAGCTGCTCTTTGGCCTGCTTCACACCTTCATAAATTTGCCACGAAAAGTTTTTTCTGTTTTGGTACTGATGGGTGGTGTCGTATCTGAAAGGCAACATCACGGCCACATGGTAAACCGCTTTTCTTTCGCTCTTTCTGATATCAGAATGCGCATATCGGCTGCCGTCAAGCTTAAAGTCAGCGACCAATTTAGCCAATAGCTCACGGTCTTGTTCGGTGATCGGCTGCTGAATAATTTTGTTGGCCAGTGCCTCGCCCAATCCTGCTTCAGAAGGGAAACGCTCCTGTAGTCCCTGAAGCTTGAACAGGTCAATTTTTTCAAAATTCAGTCCCTGAAAGGCTTGTGCCTGTTGTTTGGTTTTACTGTTTTTGATTTTGGCGAAATTGGCAAAAGCAGAGGCGTAATTACCTTCTTCAAGGTAGGAACGTCCAAGCCAGAACTGAACTTCGTCAATCTGCTTCCAGGAAGGATAACTGTTGCTCAGGTTACGGAAAGTATTACGCGCGACTTCTTTTTGTCCTGCCTGATAAGCGGAAAGTCCGTAGTAAAATTGCGCATACGGATTGATGTCAGAATTGAAGGCATTTTCAGTAAAAGGTCGGAAGACCTCCATAGCCATCAGGTATTTTTTGTTCTTGTAAAAATCCTTTCCCTTAAGAAAAACCTGCTGAGGGTTGCTTTTTTGTGCAAATGTAAGTGTTGAGCAACACAGCATCAGCAAGATAAGCGGTAAAAGGTATTTATTTTTCATGGTATGTGTCTTGGTTTCCATTGAAGTTAAAGGTTAGCTGATTGGTTACAGGCCACACCTATGCATGTTATGGCTGTAAAGTTCTTTTTTTTTCTTTACTGATGCAAATAAGGAGTGTAAATAAACAGCCTTTGAGGGATTTACTGAATGTGTAGAGACGAGCAGAGGCGAGCAGGGGCGAAAAGAAGGGGGCTTTAAAAAAGAAAAAGCCAGAAACACGACGCTTCTGGCTTTTGAATATCTATAAAGAAGGGAAGATTATTCCCACTCGATGGTTGCTGGTGGCTTGGAAGAGATGTCATAAACAACGCGGTTAACCCCTTTTACGCGGTTAATGATGTCGTTAGAAACCTCTTTCAAAAATTCGTGAGGAAGTTCTGCCCAGTCGGCCGTCATTCCATCTACAGAAGTTACGGCGCGCAATGCAACTACGGATTCGTAAGTACGCTCGTCGCCCATCACACCAACAGATTGTACGGGCAACAACATTGAACCTGCCTGCCATACGTAATCATACAGGTGGTGCTTTCTCAAGCCCTGAATGAAGATGTGATCTACTTCCTGCAAAATGCTTACTTTCTCTGGGGTTACATCACCCAAAATTCGGATGCCCAAACCTGGCCCTGGGAATGGGTGGCGACCCAAAAGCTGCGGGTCGATATCCAAAGATTTTCCCACACGGCGAACACCGTCTTTGAACAGGCTGCGTAAAGGCTCCACAACTTTCAGTTTCATGAAGTCAGGTAAACCGCCTACGTTATGGTGGGATTTAATGGTGGCTGATGGTCCGTTTACAGAAACCGACTCGATCACATCAGGGTAGATTGTTCCCTGTGCCAACCATTTTGCATTTTCTACTTTGTGAGATTCATCATCGAAAACCTCCACAAATACACGCCCGATTGCTTTACGCTTATCTTCAGGATCTTTCAGCCCTTTCAGTGCATCGTAAAAACGCTCAGAGGCATCTACACCTTTTACATTCAAGCCCATGCCTTCATAAGATTTCAGCACTTCGCTGAATTCATTCTTACGCAAAAGCCCGTTATTTACGAAAATACAGTGTAGGTTTTCGCCAATAGCCTTATGGATCAATACCGCGGCAACGGAAGAATCCACCCCGCCGGAAAGTCCAAGGATTACACGGTCATCGCCTAACTTTTCTTTCAGCTCCGCGATCATGGTGTCGGCAAAAGCGTCTGGAGTCCAGTTTTGGGATGCGCCACAAATATTGACCACAAAGTTTTTCAATAATTGCTCCCCTTCATCAGAGTGGGTTACCTCTGGGTGGAATTGCACGCCATAGGTAGCCTCTCCTTTTACATGAAAAGCCGCCACCTCAACAGATTCTGTTGAAGCAATAATTTCGAAATTTTCAGGAAGGGTTGTGATGGTGTCTCCGTGCGACATCCAAACAGTGGATTTTGGAGAGATCCCCTGGAATAAAGGGTTTTCAGCATTGAAGCTTTCAAGGTGTGCACGTCCGTACTCACGGATTTTACTTGCAGTCACCTCGCCGCCATGTGCCTGCGCAAGGTATTGCGCCCCATAGCAAATCCCCAAAAGCGGTAATTTTCCACGAAGGGTGTTGGTGTCAATTTGTGGGGCATCGTCTTGTCTTACTGAGCAAGGACTACCCGAGAGAATCACGCCAATAACGTCATCACTGATTTCAGGGATGTTGTTGTAAGGGTGAATCTCACAATAAACGTTCATTTCACGGATGCGGCGAGCAATAAGCTGCGTCACCTGTGATCCGGAATCGATAATGAGAATCTGTTCAGCCATGCGCAAAAATAACAGATAGATTTTAAACCGCACATAAAAAAGGAAAGGAACTTTGAATTTATAAGGACATATTTCCTTTTATGGGTATAGCGGATATGAAAAAGATTGCCGTAATTGTGAATGAGAGTTTTTTTGTAGGATAATTCTGAGTTATGATTGTTTGGAAACGAAATCGGTGGTGTAAATGCTTGTTAGGAACTTTGATGGCTTTTTCAGTCTTTTCCACCCAGGCCCAGGTGGTCAGTAGATCCAACTATTATTTCAAAACGGAGAGTTTGAAGCTGGTTTCGAATCAACGCAAGGATACGCTTAAAGTGGTGCATTTGCATGATTCTACCCTTGTTCAGATGCCCTTGTGGCTGAAAGAGTGTGAGAATATCGAGCTGCTGGATGTTTCTGGAACGCAGATTAAGTATTTCCCGAAATGGATGGCAGGGCTTTCCAAGCTTGAAAAAATCGTTTATAATGGTTTGGTGGAGCCTCGGCAAGCATCAAGTATGGTGCCTATGGCGGCGCCGGAGATCGACGGTTATCCGCAGTTTCCGAAGTTGCCACAAGTGAAACATCTTGAGATGCGCTTTCATGGCTGGGTACACGCTCCAGGCAGTATTCGCAAGTTGAAATCCCTGGAATCTCTTGATCTCTCGGATAATAAAATCAAACAATTACCTTCCTTCTTGCGTCGTTTTCGGGCGCTTGAAAAGCTGAGCCTTGACCGTAACGAGCTGGAAATTCAGGGTGGATTTCCAAAGCTGCCAGCACTGAAGTCGCTGTCATTGTCAAAGAATGACATGGCCGATTTGCCCGATAATTTCGAGCAGCTTCCTAAGTTGATTTCCCTTGATTTATCTTCCAACAAAATTTCTGATGAGTTGCTTTCGGGCAGAATGATGGCGCTGGGCAGTTTGCAGTACCTTAACCTGAAGGGGAATGAGTTGCATGCATTTCCTCAGGTTGCTTTGCGAATGGCCAAACTGAAATCCCTCAACCTGTCTTTTAATGAACTTGACCGCCTGCCAGCAAATGGTTTCGAGGCCATGAAATCGCTCACGGATCTTGATTTGAGTTATAATCAGTTGAAAGATGACCTGGGCGGCATTGCTTTTTTGCCCCTTTTGCAACGGCTGGATTTATCGCACAATAAACTTTACACCTTATCCTTATCCGCCAAAAATATGGATAAGCTGACAGGGCTTCAGTTGGAAAGTAATGCTTTTGAACACTTTCCGGTAGAGGTTTTTGATTTTAAAAACCTTGTGCGCTGCGATTTGTCTTTTAACAGGATTGATCAGCGGCCAACGCCAGGGTGGCAGAAACAATCGATTAAATATTTATGGCTGAACCTGAAGGGGAACCCACTTCAGGGGGATTCGCTGAATGATTTTCGTGCCGACTGCGCTGATAGCGGTGTTATGCTGGCTTACTGATTTGCCAATGGCAAGGCGATGATTACATGTCGAAATCAAGATTCAAAAACTCACGGAATTTATCCAGCTCGGGGTATTTTTCCATCAGGTGAACGTACTTTTCCTTCGGGGTGTAGATCATTTTTCTGGTTTCCCCTTCTACAATATTCACCTCAAGTTTGAAGTTGCTGTTGTCGAGTTTCAGTTTCATGAACTGCACCAACTCCATTCGGAATTTTTCCAGTAAATCTTGCTGCAAAACACTCGAGAGCTGCAATTTGAGGACCGTGCCTTCAAGAGCCCATTTTTGGTGCATCACACTCAAAGCAGTCTGGTTGTTTTCATGGCGGAGCTGCTCACTGAACAAATTCCAGGCTTTTTCAACATCCTGAACGGTAAAAGGGCGATTTTGCAGTTCGGCCGTTTGTTGGTTTTCTGTTTGTTCCTGCTGATTTTCCTGTTGTGTGGACTTTTGCTGAACACGTGCTTTCAGGTCAGCAAAAGAGGGCATTCCTCCAGGCTTTTGGGCATTACCGATGGTGGTAGGGCGTGTAGCGATGCTTGGACGGCCAAGCGGTGGGGGCGTCTGTGCTGCAGGTTTTGCCACCGGCTTGGGCGCCGTTTGTGCACTTTGGGCAATAGGCTTTGGCGTAGGCTCCTGTACCGTATTGGTAGATTTTGGAGCCGCCAGCTTGTTGCTGCTACTTTTTGCCGTTGCCGTTGCCGGCTTTGGGTTTGCGGCCCTTAATTCAGCTTTTTTTTTTTCAACGGCTGCTGCCGCACGGCTCAGGGTAATGGCCGCATTCAGATGGGCAAGCTTCATCAGGCAAAGCTCTACATGTAGCCGCTGGTTTTTTGCCGCTTTATACTGCAGGTCGCAATTGCTGAGTAAATTCAGTCCGCTTAAAAGGAAAGAGATTGGAGCCTCCATCGCCTGGCTGCGGTATTTCTCCTGCACGGTTTCTGATACTTCAAGGAGTTGTACCGTTTGTTTGTCGCGGCAAACCATCAGGTTGCGCAGGTGTTCCGCCAATCCGATAATAAAATTATGGCCATCAAAACCTTTGCGAAGAATTTCATCGAAGGTAATCAGGATTTCCGGATGATTTTCTGCGAGGCAGAGGTCTACAATTTTGAAGTAATAGTCATAATCGAGTACGTGGAGGTTGTCCACGGTATTCTTATAAGTAACCTTTTCTCCTGCGGCAAAAGTACAGACCAGGTCAAAGATCGAGAGGGCGTCACGCAAGGCACCATCCGCCTTTTGGGCAATCAGGTGCAGGGCTTCATCCTCAGCATCAATACTTTCTTTTTCGGCAATATTCATCAGGTGGCTTGTCATGTCGCCCACAGTAATGCGGTTGAAATCAAAGATCTGACAACGAGAGAGAATGGTCGGAATAATTTTGTGCTTTTCGGTGGTTGCCAAAATGAAAATGGCATACGATGGCGGCTCTTCGAGGGTCTTCAGAAAGGCATTAAACGCCTGATTGGAGAGCATGTGCACCTCATCAATAATATACACCTTATACTGCCCCGACTGTGGTGCGTAGCGTACCTGTTCTACGAGGTTACGGATGTCATCCACGGAGTTGTTGGAGGCCGCATCGAGCTCATGAACATTGAAAGAGGCGTTGTTCTGAAATGAGGTACAGGAATCACATTTCCCGCAGGCTTCCCCATTTTCCTGCCGATCAGTACAGTTGATTGTCTTTGCTAAAATACGCGCACAGGTAGTTTTACCCACCCCTCTTGGTCCGCAGAATAAGAAAGCCTGCGCAAGGTGGTTGTTGTTAATCGCATTGATCAACGTCGTTGTGATGTGCTTTTGGCCGACAACACTATCAAAGGTGGCCGGGCGATATTTTCGGGCAGAGACAACAAATTTTTCCATTAGGGCGAAGATAGACTGATTTTATGGAAATGTAAAATAAATTCAGCGGGAAGCGTAAATAGCACCCATTGGCCTTTAGGGATGTTCGGCAATGTTCGGAATTGGTTTAAGCCGCTTCGGATTGTTGTTGGTTTTGGGCGATTTCCCAACAGAAAAAATAGTAGTCTTCCAAAAATACGTCAAGGAAATCAGGTCTTTTTAAGGTGTCATCGGGCATGCTGAATGTTTTGCCGATCTGTTTTGCCAGCATATTTTTATTCAGGTCTTTGCTGGTGTTGCCTTCGGGCATGGCGAGTACGCGCTGGATAATGTTGGCCTGCGTATTGGTCAGCAGGGCGGCTTCTTCATAAACGGGAAGATAGTTGGCGTTAAATGCAGTATTGCTCATAATCGGCCCTTTGTCATATTTGTCTTTGATCACAATGGTGCCTGCAGAGATGTCGCCAAGCCTTTTGTTTTTCGCCGTCAGGGCGATGGAAGTAACAGCCACAGCCCCTTGTGAGATTTGCAAATCAATAATTCTGAAGATCCATCGGTTGAAACACTGACTTGCCGAAAGACCGAAGCCATCTTCTGAAATCACCCGAATTTTCATGGCCATTTTGCCGAGTGTCTGTCCGTTGAGAAAATACTCCATAAGAAAGGAGTAGAGCATTACCGGCGCAAGGAGTGACAACAGGACGGTGGAGATGTAGGACGACAGGAAAAAAGTTACCATGAATAAAATTAGCAATACGAGGTAGTCAATGATCAGGGCAAGCAAGCGCCGACCAATACCCGCGTGCTGTGTGGTGATACCTACATTTTGTGAAGTGGAAAAATCAACGGTTGCCATATTTAGTGTATAGTATAAAAATCATATTGATTGTTAAATTAACATTAATTTGACTTGATTATAAAATAATTTTTATAGATTTTACACCGTATTTTTATATTTTAGCGAATGCGGGAAGCAACCTTTATTTTTAAAAACAGGGCTAAGTGGCAACAGCTCGAAGATATTGTGGATGGGAGAGAAGAGGCGAATGCGGATGAGTTGTCCGCTTTGTATCATACCACGAATGATGATTTGTCATATGCTCAGACCTTTTTTCCTGAAGGCGAATCTCAGGCTTTTCTGAGCCCACTACTTCGCAAGCTCCACTATATGATTTATAAAAAACGGGCGGTAGATTATGCCTATTTCATAGATTATTTCTGGACAGAAGTTCCTTCGGTGATTGCCCGCAGGCCCTTGCCGTTCGTGTCGGCTTTTTTGATTTTTATTCTGGCATTTTTAGTGGGGTATATTTCCAGTTATTACGACAGCTCCTTCGTCAGGGTGGTGCTTGGAGATGCCTATGTGAATAAAACGCTGGACAATATTGCAAGTGGTGACCCGCTTGCTATTTATAAATCAACGGAGGCAACACAGATGTTTTTTGGCATCACCACCAACAATATCATGGTCAGTTTTATCGCTTTTATTTATGGCATATTTGCCTGCCTCGGGACGGTGAGTGTGTTGCTGAATAATGGCATTATGCTGGGGTCTTTTCAGACTTTCATCCTTGAAAATGTGGCCATGAAGGATTACATCCTGACGGTATGGCTGCATGGTACACTGGAGATTTCGGCCATTGTTCTTGCAGGAGGAGCGGGCATGATGCTTGGCACTTCCTGGCTGTTTCCTGGCGATTACTCACGTTTCGAGAGCTTCAAAGTTTATGGGCGTGCGGCACTGAAGGTGATCATCAGTTTAATTCCTGTCTTTATAATGGCAGGCTTCATTGAGAGTTTTTTAACCCGACACACAGAGTGGGAATACTTTTGGCGGGCCATTATTGTGGTGGTCTCGGCTATTTTTATTCTGACATTTTATGTGGTCAGGCCTATTGTCATATTTAATCGTTCAACCAGAAATTAAAAGTCATGGAATTAAGACAAGTACGAAGTATAGATCAAAGACTCGACACTTCATTTCAATTTTTTAAAGTAAATTTTCGGGAAATATTCTCCATTTATATGGCTGGGGGGCTGCCCTTGGTGATCATCGGGTCGATTTTAGGCCTCGGAGGAGTTTACCACACCCTTAATCTTGCAGGGGAATCATCTTCTATCTATTTATTGATGAATGGCATTGGGTCTTTTCTCCTTTATGGAGGAATGCTGCATATGTACCTGCAGACCATGACGCTGATGCAGCTGTATCAGGAAACGGGAAAGGTGCCTACACCTCAGGAGGTTTCTGATCGTGTTGATGGCTCGTTCTGGGGTTATGTGGGCGTTTCTTTCTTGACAGGCCTCAGCGTTGTTTTGGGCATGATGTTTTTACTCATTCCAGGGATTTTTCTTTTTATAGCATTTTCGGTGGCTTTACCTGTTTATATGATTGAGGACAAATCAGTAACAGACAGTTTGAATAGAAGCTATCAGCTCGTGAAGGGTTACTGGTGGAATACAGCCGGTTTTGTGATGTTACTCTCGGTGATTGTATGGGTGTTGAGCTTTATTTTCACGGCCATGTTAGGCGGGCTCACAGGCTTGTCGCTTGTTTTAGGAAATGCCTGGGCTTATTCTGCTTATGTGTTCAGCCCGATTGTGTCGGTGCTTAGTGTCATCATTTCAGTATTCTATGCTTTTGGCGTAGTGGTTCAGTATTATCATCTGCTTGCACTGAAAGAACCTCAGGGAATAGCGGAAGAGATTTCCCAGTTTTAATGATTGTCAGGGTGTTTTCACCTTCCTTTTGAGCTTATGCCAAACTTTGAACATCTTGAAGGCACTCCGCAGGGAGCTGAAACTTTGCCTTTTAATTCTGAAACAATAGCCCACCTCAAGCAGGACGCCTCTTTTCAGTATGCACCACCGGTCATCAAGACGCCAACGGCCATTGAACAGCTGTGGGATACCATAATGGGGGTACTGCAGGACTGGCTGTTGACCATTTTTAATGTGGCTTTTGATTCCGACTATGCGGTATGGGGATGGGGTGCCGCAGGCTTATCGATTATTTTGTTTATAGGCTTCCGGCTGAAGTGGTTTGAGCTGCGCATGTCCCGAAGAAAAAAGGGGCGCAAGCGAAAAATATCGTTGCCCGAACAGTTGCGGGTTTCGGAACACGATTTGGCGATGCTGCTCAAGAAGGCCATCGCTCAGGGAGATTATCGGGAGGCGACCCGGCTGACCTACATTCAGGGGCTGAAATTGCTGGCCGCAAAAAACACGATCGACTTTGGGCAGTGGGAGCTCCATACTCAAATTGCACGACAGATTTCCGCAGCGCATATCAGGAAGAGCTTCAATGATTTGGGTTACTTTTTTCAGTATGTATGCTATGGGAACTACGAAGTGAGCGAGGTGGACTTTGCTGCCATGCAGGCAACCTACCATGAACTTGAACAGCAAATAAGAAAGTGATATGCCGAAAAGTACGATAAGAATTCTTGCTGTGGTCGCGCTTGCGCTATTGACTTCTGTTTTCTTCTATAGCCAGGAACATGACTGGACGAAGCATTACCGAAGCTATTCAAAGGCCCCTTACGGGACTAAAATTATCAGAATGCTGTTGCAGGACTGGTATGTGGGATCTTCGGGGGAGCCTATCCGCGCCGAGATCAGTCAGTATTCGTTGCCCGAAGGTGAGCTGGTGAATGTGCTTGGTATTGCGCCAAATATTCGGCTGAGTGAAGATGAAGTGTCAGATTTACTTGGGGCCGTTGGGAGTGGGCATAATATTGTGCTCTCTGCCGTGCGGTTTAATGAGCAATTTTTGAAGGAAATAGGGCTGAAGCAGACGATGAGGAATCGTGTAGAAAAAATAGTTTCCTCAGGGGGGCATTCTTCCGGAAGTGATTCACTGATCATTCAAATGAAACACCAACAGGTGGCGGTTTCAGATTTTGACCTGTGGTCGGAACTGGCCCCACAGCTTTCCTCGCCTGTGGAATGGGAAATTCTGGCACGAAACACCCAAAGCAATGCGCCAGTGATTCTCGTTGGGCAGTATGGGGAGGGGAAAATCATGATCAGCAGTTTGCCTTGCCTACTGAGTAACTATCACCTGATGATCGACAACGACCGGCAGGCGGTGGCAGGACTGCTCTCAAAGATGCCACCCTATCCGTGGAAAATCAGCAGTTACTTTTTACTCGGGCCCACTGAAACCAACTCCTTGTTTGGTTTCATTGATGCCTCGCCTGGGCTACGGCGAGCCAAATGGGTGGTGGTCGTCTGTGGATTTTTATTCCTTGTTTTTGGTGCCCAGCGCCGAATTGGTGTTCGGTATCGCAAGCCCTATAAGGAAAATAAAAGCCGCGCGTATATCGAAACCCTTGCCAAGCTGTATGAGCATAAATATGCTGAGCGGGCCATCTTATTGCACCGCAAGCAATACCTGATGGATTATATTAAGAAACACTATTTACTTGATCCTTCGCAGCCCGATGAGGACTTTTTCAGGTTGCTGGCAGAAAAGAGCGGGCACACCCCTTTGTTTCTGAAGCGCCTGTGGGAGCAACTTCACACCAGCAGAGCCGACACCCTTGCGCTTCCTTTTGTGCATGTCAATCAGACCATCAATCATTTTTACAAATAGCATTTACAGAAATTATAATATGGAAACTTCACCAATTTTTGAAAATAGAATCGACCTGACGGAAATTAAAGCGCAGTTGAATGCCATGAAGGTCCGTATTGGCGAACAGCTCGTAGGGCAGGAGAAAGTCGTCGATATGATGATCATCGCCTTGCTTGCAAAGGGGCATGTGTTGCTTGAAGGGGTGCCGGGAGTAGCCAAAACCCTGGCGGCAAAATTACTGGCAAAAATGGTGGAGGCTGATTTTTCCCGTATTCAGTTTACCCCAGACCTGATGCCTTCTGATGTACTCGGTACCTTGATTTTTGATCAGAAAGCGGGTGAATTCAAATTTAAAAAAGGGCCGATTTTTACCAATATGGCACTGATCGACGAGATCAACAGGGCGCCGGCAAAAACACAGGCGGCACTGTTTGAAGTGATGGAAGAAGGGCAAATTACCAACGACGGCACAACGTATCCGCTCGGTGACCCTTTTATGGTGCTGGCTACGCAAAACCCCATAGAGCAGGAGGGGACGTATCCGCTTCCTGAAGCGCAGCTTGACCGCTTTATGTTTAAAATTTCAGTAGATTACCCCAAACTTGAAGAAGAGGTGGAGGTACTGAAACGCCACCACGGGGGGCAGATGCTCGCTGACGATCAGCAGGTAAATGCACTGTTCAGTACGGCACAGCTGAAGGATATTCGTTCGGTGGTTGATCAGGTTACTATTGCTGATGAGATGTTTGTGTACATCAGTAAACTCGTGCAGGAAAGCCGTAAGTCGGCACACCTGTATTATGGTGCTTCGCCACGTGCTTCCCTTGCGATCATGAAGTCTGCCAAAGTTAAGGCCATCATGGACGGGCGGGATTTCGTAACGCCTGAAGACGTTATTTTTGTGTTTACCGCTGTTATGGAGCACCGTGTGATGCTCACCCCTGAAAAAGAAATGGAAGGTTTTACTGTTCAGATGGCCCTCGATCAGATCATCAAATCAGTGGAAGCACCAAGGTAGTCAGGCATGAAGCGATTTTTCAAATTTGTTTTTCAACAGCTGGAATCCCTGTACAGGATCAACTTCAGCCAGCGGTTTTATGTCACTGCAATGGGGTTGTCGGTACTTTTTGTGTTCAGTTTCTGGTGGCCGGTACTGTTTTACCTTGCCAACGTTGGTCTTTGGGCTTTAGGGGTATTGGTGATTTTTGAGGCGCTGTTGCTTTTTGTTTTCGGAGGGATCAGTGCGGAAAGGTATCTGCCCAAGCGGCTGAGCAATGGCGATGAAAACCCGGTGCGACTGACCATCAACATCGACTATCGCTTTCCTTTTACAGGTAAATGGGTAGATGAAATTCCGGGGCAGTTGCCTACTGATAATCCCGAAATGAAGTTCAGTGGCCGAAAGCCGCAGGAGTATCAGTTTCAGTATCAGGTGCGCCCTTTTGAGCGTGGGAAGTATGAGTTCGGCATGCTCAATATTGAGGTGACTGCCATGTTTGGGCTGGTGCGTCGGCATTTTAAACTGGCACAGCCTCAGGAGGTGCCCTGTTATCCGTCGTTTGTGCATTTGCGGCAGTATGAACTGATGGCGCAGAATACCGCCCTGACTTTCGGGGGACTAAAGAAATTCCGGAAAATTGGTCAGCAAAAAGAATTTGATCAGATCAAAGATTATGTGATCGGTGATGATATCCGTAAGGTGAACTGGGCAGCCACTGCCCGCAAGTCAAGCCTGATGGTCAATCAGTATCAGGATGAAAAAGCCCAGCAGGTGATTGCGCTGATCGATGGTGGGCGAAACATGAAAATTGCCTTTGATGGAATGGACCTGGTGGATTATGCCATTAATGCGGCCCTCGTATTTTTAAATATCGCCTTGAAGAAGCAGGATCTGGTGGGGCTGCAATGTCATGATCAGCAACAGCAGGACTGGCTCAAGCCCTCCAAACATCCGCAGGCCATGCAGCTGATACAGGAGAAGCTTTATCAATTTTCACCTACCTTTTCCGAAACCGATTTTTCTCAGGTGTACACCCGCCTACGGCATCAGCTTCGGCAGCGCTCCATGATCTTGTTATTCACTAACTTTGAAAGCGAACGGAGCCTTGAGCGCCAGTTGCCTTATTTCAGGAAAATAGCCAGACAACATTTATTGGTCGTTGTTCTTTTTATCAATAACACCCTGCAGGATATGTTGCAGGATCCCGTGACCGACAGCGCCTCTGCCTACCGTCGTGGGGTCGCTGAAAAGGCACAGAATGAAAAGCAGCTGATGGTTCGGCGCCTGCAGCAATATGGCATTCACCCAATTCTTTGTCGTCCGGAGGAATTGACCATCTCGACGGTAAATAAATATCTTGAGCTGAAGGCAAGAGGGTTAATTTAAGATCGATATTCGGTCAGAAAGGCGGTGGCAGCCTTTTTCTTTGTAAGAAAGTACCGGTGAAGAGCAGGAGTGAAGCGGGATTTTTCCCTAACTTGCGACTTCAATATCAACTTATATCATGAGAATAATTGTGTTATTTTTTGCCCTCATACTGACGGGATGTCATTGGGCAGGCATCAACGGGGATGGCCCTGTGGTCGAAAGGGAAGTGGAGCAAGTCCTTGCTCCTTTTGATGCCCTTGCTGTGGAGGAGGACCTTCAGGTATATTTGACCTATGGCACGGAACCGCATATTTTTCTGAAGGGACAATCCAATATTCTGGATGTTACCCGGCTGCAGGTGCAGGATGGAATGCTGACGGTGGACTATGAACGGAATGTGAACCGGCATGAGGGGGTGGAGGTGCACCTGCAAATAGATCGGCGACTGAACTACCTCAGCCTTGCAGGTGAAAGTAGCTTTGAAGCCGACAGTGCGAATTGTTTTGCTGAAGACCTGATCGGGATTGATTTGGCAGGCAGCAGTCAGGCGCGTGGTATTATTGTCAATAATGCAACCGAGGTACGGATCTCCCTCGCAGGCTCTTCCTATCTAAAGGGGCAACTGAATACCGAAACAGTGAAAATATTGCAGGCAGGCGCTTCAGATGTGTCGATGGACTGCCAAGCAGTTTATGCAGACCTGTATCAAGGAGGTTCATCGGTGATGACAGGCGATTTCCTTACAAAAATTCTAAAAATAAAAGCGGAGGGCGCAAGCCAGATGCGGCTGTATGGCTTCACCGACCAAATGGACGCCACCCTCAGTGGTAGCAGTGCCGTGAATGGGGAGAAGTTTCAGTGTCAGCAGCTGGATATCAATATGATGGGGTCTGCATACCTCGGCGTGAGCTGCCAACGGCAAATCAGTGGTTTTATGAGCGGCTCAAGTGAGTTGCGATATTCTGGACTCGCAAGAATCAGCGTTTCAACCACGGGATCGGCATTGATCACAAAATATTGATGCCCGAAAACTTGCAAAAGAATAATGATTAGCGGATATTCGCACTCCACTTCAAGGAGTGGGATCATCCGATAGGGGTCGATCGGTTTTGACAGGATGAGTCGTTGCGAGTATAAGCATGTCGGGAGGAGCGTGTACTTCCGTGATAAATTTACGCAAACTCTATTTGGCGAGTCTAACTTTGCCATGGCTGCCTAATCATTACTCTTAGAGTGTGATAGCAGGCTTTAATCGGTTGAACCCAAGGTTCCCGGGCCACATCCCACCAACTGGGGTTTCTTACGGTTGGATTTGGGGTGTCGTTAATAAGAAAATAGGAAAGGGAGATGCTGCGATCCCAATCCGAATACAAGCAGATAAGGCGAACGGTTGGTTGTTTTCCACCTGCCCTTGCTCGAAAATTTAAGTGTAAACTAAGCATGTAGAAGGCTCGACAGTTACCTTCTCTGGACGCGAGTTCGATTCTCGCCGACTCCACAACAACTCTTTAAAAAGCCCTCTGAGCATCGTTCAGAGGGCTTTTTTTCTTTTTTTTTAAAAAGTGGCCAAGGTATTGCCCAAGGTGGTTGCTAAATCTGAAAGGGTAGGCTTGTTGAGTGGGGGAATGAATGGCGTTCTGATTATTCTGAGGATTTAGGTAAACTACCCACATGGTCCTATTGATTACTTTCATTCAGACCACTACTGAACATGATATTCCGACCGACATAACGCTGCCCGAAGCTATTCATAGCCGTAAAAATGAATAAGAGCAAAAAGAGTGTTTTGTATTTCATAGTTGATGTTTTTGTGATCAATATAAAAATAAACAGATCATGGATGGTGTCCATGATCTGTTGTGGTGTTTTGAATGGCGTACGCCTCGACTTGTTACCTTCAGTTTTGAAACTCCTACAGGGAGCGCGGTGCCCACGGCGACATCTCGAAATGCGACCCAAATACATACTTGCTATAGTTCAAGTCCTGAGGCGTTCAATCAGATAAAAGGCACCAAGTTATTATAGGGCAAGACACCCAGGGTATTACCTAAAATAATCGTACTCATTTTGTTTTTGATCTTCGGTAGTGGCCGCATCGGGAGGTGATAAATTTTTCACATTAATCTAAGTGGAAAAAGTCAATCAAATGAATGTAATTTGATATTAAAGTAAAATGTACTATTTTAATGTTTTATTTATTTTTAGGGCTATTTATTATCAACCTACGCTAAAATGCACCTACGATTCAACCTACTTCTTTTATTGTTCCTGAGCTTGCAAGGCTATTTATTTGCTCAAGAGCAGGAAATTTGTGCTACGGTGGAAATGCAGCAACAGTTGCAGCGTCAATTTCCGGAAGCGCTTTCAGATGATCGATTTGAACAATTTATCAATGAAAAAGTGGCTTTTCGTCGCGCCCATCGTTTTGCTGAGAATACGATCGATACCATGTTTATTCCTGTTGTTGTGCATGTGATCCATGATGGTAGTGCTGTTGGGCAGGGAACGAATATCTCCAGTGCTCAGGTGGAAAGTCAGATAGTGGTGCTTAATGAAGATTTTCAGAAAATAGCGGGCACCCGGGGGGATAATGATGATCCCGTGGGTACGGGAATGCCTATTCAATTTGTGTTGGCAGTGTTTGATGAAGAAGGTGTGGAGCTGCCTGAACATGGGATTAACAGGGTTCCCTTGTCGGACTTCGGACTTTACGGAGAATTAGATAAAAATACAGTACAGAATACGATTAAAGCAGCGACTTCCTGGAATCCTGATCACTATTTTAATATGTGGGTCGTGCCTTTGTCGGGAGGTTTGCTTGGTTATGCGCAGTTTCCAGTGGCTTCAGGTTTGCCTGGTTTGGACATTCCGGGCTTGCCTACTTTGGCAGAAACTGACGGAGTTGTAATGCATACGGAAGTTTTTGGGTCGAAAGAAAAAGGGAATTTCAATTTGATGTCTGGCTATGATCTTGGGCGTGTAACGACGCACGAGGTAGGGCATTGGATCGGTTTGCGTCATATTTGGGGCGATGGAGATTGTAGTGCGGATGATTATTGCGAAGATACACCAAACTCCTCAGGGCCTAACCGCTCTTGTGGCAACGAATACTCCTGCGGCTCTTATGATATGGTAGAGAACTATATGGATTACACGGCAGATGCCTGTAAAAATATTTTCACCGTCCATCAAAAGGAACGTTCAATGGTGGTAATGGAAAATAGTCCGAGAAGAAAAGAGCTGCTAAACTCTCCAGCTATATTCCGAGGTTTCCGTGCTACGGCAACGGCCTCACAAACGACCATCAAAGCGAGCCAGCAGGTCCTTTATACAGTAAAAGCTAATGCAGAGATAGATCGTTTGGAGTGGGTGTTTGAAGGGGGGGAAACGGAAGACCTGACGCTTGATTCTTTATGGGTTACCTATCCACAGGCAGGAGCATTTGATGTTCGACTGACCGCATATAGCACGGCGGGGGATACTTCGGTTTACGAAGCAGAAAACATGATGCTTGTATTACAGCCTCAGGCAGCCCCCTTGGCCAATGTTGTGGAAAGTAAATCTGAAGTATTGACCTACGAACGGGTGTTTTTCCGGGTAGAGGGAGAAGATGATGTGGCACATTTTGAATGGCATTTTGAAGGGGGATCTCCGGAGGTGAGCTATGAGGCTCGTCCGGTGGTTATGTATGCTGATACAGGCCGTTTTGACGTTCGTTTAAAGGTCGAAAATATACTTGGCAGCGATGAGCAGACTTATACGGATTTGCTACGGGTACTTTCCGGCGCGGAAATAGCTTTGAATACCGACAGTCTTTATCACGATTTTGGACGAGATACGACTGCTTTCGAGGAAACAGTGGTTATTTACAATAGAGGGGAAAGTGATTTGCAATTTGAAGTGGATGTTGAGGTCTTAACTGAAGGTGAACATCAGACAGGCATGCCGATTTTTTCTCTCGACGGTAAGGTGTTGGACTCAAAGGATTTATTGTCGTCTTCGGCAGTTGAAAACTCAAATAGCGAAAAATACACTGAGAAGAGAAGTACGGATTTTCCTGAGCTATATGATTGGCAGGACATTACATCGACCGGTTATTCGGTCGGCCTGAGTGGTGATGATACCTATAAATTTATCAATCTACCTTTTAATTTTCCCTTTTATGAAGAGGAATACAGTCGTATGTATATTTCTACCAATGGTCTATTGGGTTTTGGTAATGGCAGTACCACTTTTAACAGTCAGGTTTTACCCAACACTGCTGCTCCAAATAACTTAATTGCAATGATGTGGAAAGACCTTGTCGTTTATTCAGGAAGGGTCTTTGCAAAAGAAGAAAGTAACCGCCTGATATTACAATTCAATGAAATCTCCTCCTATAGCGGAGGGCCTACTTATACTTTTCAAGCCATCCTTTACAGTAATGGCAATATTAAATTACAGTATAGAGAACTGAGCAGCTCTACGACAACCGGGGTGATTGGTATTGAAAATGCAGATGGTACAGAAGGGATTTTAACCTCCTCATCAGGGCAATCTGGCTATGATGATACATTTGCAGTCTTATATCAGCGGGTGAAAGAATTAGTACAAGGACCGAATGAGGGCGTGGTTGCTGCCGGAGATTCAACGATATTACAATTGTATAAAAGCCCTTTGATGATGTCGAGGGGGCGACATGAATATCAGGTCAATATTCATAGTAATGATTCAAGTCAATTAATTACAAGGTTGCCCGTAGTTTTCGATATCGACAGTATTCACAGCTTTCAGTTTGCGGATTCTATTGATTGGGGGATTGCCAAGATTGGGGTAACATCCACAAGGCAGTTAAACTTTGTGAATACAGGGAATTTTGATGTCCCACTAAGGCTGCAAACTTCTGGGGTTTTCACGGTTAGCTCAGACACGGTAATTGTGCCGGCATTTACAGCACTAAACCTGCCGGTTTCCATGCGGGCAGAAGATACACTCGATTATCGAGCTTCGCTTTATGTACAACAGTTATTGGCAGCGCCCCTGCTGGATTCCGTCTCCCTGACGGGTACAGGAGTGCTTACCCGGGCAAAAATAAGGTTGAGTACAGATTCCATTGCCGTTTCATCTGATGTAAACAGGGCCATGAGATATAACCTGCTCGTTTTTAATGATGGTGAGGATGATCTTGAGTTCAGTGTGTTCAGCGATGTTGAACAGGTGTTGGTGCTTAGTGGGGTAGATCGGGTTGCGCGACCAAATGGCTATCAGAGTGTGGCCATAAACATCACCCCTGACAAACAAGGAGTGTCTGAATATTTCCTGCGGATCTCGCATAATGAAATTGGGAAAGACACGCTTGTCGTTCCGCTGTCTGTACGGGGAATGCTCCCTGCAGCGGTAAGGTTTTCGCAGGATACTGTCGAGGTTCAGGTTTATCAAGGGCAAAAGAAAACGGTTTCAGATCAATTGTTCCTTAAAAATATAGGGGATTATTCTGCTTATGTTAATCTCCAGAAATATGACTTGCAATATTTAAGGCTGGATTGGAGTAACAGAACGATTACCGGCTTAGACAGTGCATTTGTGTCACTCGATTTCGATATCCCCTTTCATCATCCTTTAGGTGAAAATTATGGTAGAATACTTTCCCGCCTCGGTTATAGTAGTTATCAGGATACCGTAATAATAAAGCAGGTCGTTCTTCCTAATGCACCACCGATGCCTATTAATTCCACTTTATCTTTGAGTATTGAGGTTAATGAGCTACGTGAGTTTGATATGGATTCGATCTTTTCTGATGCAGATGGAGATCCTTTAAATTATACCTTGCACCATAGTCATCATTCCATAAATCACTTGGTGATAATGGAAGGTAGAAAGCTGAAGGTGATGGGTAGAGAAGCAGGGATATACCAGTTTCGGGTGGAAGCTACCGATATTAAGGGAGGTTCTGGCTGGTTAAGCGTCTATCTTAATTTTATGGAGCCAACACAGCCAAGGGTAACACGACAGATCCCTGAACAGATTATTCCAAGAGGAGGAGCGCAGACATTATATTTATATAGCTATTTCAATAAAGGAAATGGAATGCCTTTGACTTTCTCTGTTCAGCATATGGATAATGTAAGTTTCTTGGGAGCAGAAATAAACGGGGATCAATTATTATTGACAGGTATAGCAGCCGGTGAGCGTAGTGTGACGGTCCGAGCCACAGACCATCGAGGCGGATGGGTAGAATCTACCTTTTTGGCAAAGGTGGCTGATAACCATTTTCCTGAACTTACCCACCCACTTCCTACGTCTTTTGGAGAACATGCAGATATTCAGTTGAATTTACTTGATTACTTCAGTGATCAGGATAATGACCTTATAACATTTGAACTTGAAGGTTTTTCAGCAGATGCCACCGTTAATGCTTGTTGGCTGTCGGGAAATACATTGTTTTTACAGACACGTGAACAGGGGAGTACTCAACTGCAAATCAATGTTCAGGATGAACACGGTGGGCGCCTAACCCATGAGTATTCTTTTGGGGTCAGTGAAAATAGTGGGCCATCGGTTCGCCTAAGCTCAGAAGAGGTGGCATTGAGTACGCATGTACAGTATGAATACAACCTTGAGCAGTGGTTTCACGCAGGGGTTCATGCACCTTTAACTTACGAACTGATGAACTTCCACTTGGATGGTGCCATAGAGGAAGTCAAGGAGTCAAGCCTGACACTTTTCTATCATAAAGCAGAGGAACGATCGTTGTCGATTAAAGCCACAGATCAAATAGGGCAGTCTGTATTGCTTGACTTGGGGCTGATACTGACAAACAATGAGGAACCGATAAAAATGCAAGATGACCTTTTGGTGTTAAGTGTAGGAGAATCAAAATCGTATCAGATGAATGAACTTTTCTACGATGCGGAAGGAGATTCCATATTTTGTAAAATCAACAGTCCGGAGAATGAATACTTCGATGCACAAATCAATAACCAAACCCTGACCATTACTCCTAAGGCTGACGGTATTAAAGATTTGGCCATTGAGGTGACTGACCATTTAGGGCGTAGTCGTACACATCTTATTGGCTTACAAATTCTGAGGGTACTGAATGTTGATACAGGCCACCAGATGCAGTTATCTCCCAACCCTTTCAGGGCGAACTTCGAACTTCTGCACCTGCCGGAAGAGGAAGGATTGACGATTTTTGTTCATGATGTAGAAGGGCGAGCCATCATGTCGTTCACCACAGAGGGGCAATCACAGTTATCGATTGACAGCCGATCGTGGGCGGCAGGCGTTTATTTACTGACGATACGCGGTGAAGGTGGAGTACAGCAATTTAAAATAGTGAAATTACCATAGCGTAAAACAACAGTAAAGGCACTTCAGAAAAGGGATTTTTTGAAGTGCTTTTTTGTGCTCTAATACTGCTAAGCCTCCAACTCAATACCAATTTTAAAAGCCACTACCACATAGGGGGATACTTTTACGGTACCCAAAAATTTGGTGGGGGGCGTGAGTCCGTAGTTTCGAATGTCAACGTTCATTTCACCGAAGAGGTAAAACTGCCCATCTTCTCCCTGTTCGGAGGTTACCGGAACGGTGAAGATTTGTTGTGCTCCGGCAATTTCAAGTGTAATCTCAAGGTTGAATTCAATATCCGCATTGGGCCCTTCCCGCATACTGATGTCGTTCATATTCATGCGTACGAAAGGGTGTTGTTTGTACTGAAGGAGGGAGCGGAAGTCGGATCGCATTCCGGGGATATTGCAGTCAAACTGTGTAATGGGAATCCTGATTGGATCGGCGTTGAGTTGTGCGGAAACCGGATACTCATCAGAGGTGAACTTGAAAAGAAAATCAACGGAGGCCGAGCGGTCGGAGCTGTAAGAACAGGCGAATTTGCTGACGTTACTTTCCCCATGAATGGTCAGGAGGCAGGATTGGTCCCAAAAAAGTTTACCGGATCTTCCATGCGGAGGAGGCGATATTAAGCTGATGATGAATAAAAGGTATGCAAGCATAAGGTACAAGAAAACAAAAAATATGCTGAACCTCAAAGTCCTTTCAGTTTAATATTGTACTTCTTCTGTCGCCCCATAAAAAAACCGATGCAAAAAGGTGGTTTGCATCGGTTTTATTGCTTTCGATAGTGTTGTCGTCCGAGTTCAATACCCCTGCTTCTCTATGGCTTAGTATAATAAACGTCGAGGGGTTTCAGCGCGAAGTCCCCAAACGCAACGAACATTACAGCAGCGTTCGGCGGGTATCGGTGAAGAAAAATGCGGCAGTGTTTAGGCGGTTTCAGCCTCCTGCTTGGATCGTTTCTTCAGCTCAGATTTTAGTTCAGCAATCTGATTCATATAAATTTCTTTGTCGCGTTCCGCCTGTTCATTGACGGCTTGCTGCTCTTCCATATTTTGTCGGATTTCCTCTTCCTGAGCCCGTAACTGCTCTGCTTGCTGTTGTGCCTGTTCCAGTAAAAACTGTGTTCTCAGGGCAACCTTTCGGTTAGCGATATGTGCCCCCAACGACTCAGAAATTTTATTCAGGTATTCAATGACCTTGTCTTTCAAAACCCCAAATCCGGCAAATTCCATTACGCCAATCACCTCCATATTATATTTCAGTGGGATGAGGTAGATGTAATTCGGGCGCGCCTTGCCGAGTCCGCTGCTGATGTTGATGTAATCCTCAGGGATTTCATCCATATACAGTGGCTCTTCCTCATAAAATACCTGTCCCAAAATACCAATACCAGGCTCTATAAAGTCTTTCACAAACTTTTTGCGTCCGTAAGCATAGGTCGCCACCAGTTCAAGAATATCGTCATCCTTATCGTCAGCAAGCAGGTAAAGTGCTCCTTGGCTCAGCTTGCTGTATTTCATAATCTCCTTTAGAATATCATCACGGTGTTGTGAGTCTTCTGTCTCCTGTCGTAGGGTATTGTCAATACGAGAAACGCCCTCTACTACCCATTTTTGCTCATTTTCTTTTTCCCGAACCTGCTCAATCTCTTTAATGTAGGCTTGTGTTTCTTCTTGTTTGGTGATGACCAACGCATTGGCTGCCTTCATTTCATCATTCAGTTCTTTGGATTTATTGATCTGATGAAACCCATTATAATCAACAATAAACAAGCAGAAGTTTAGCGTAAGCAGCAAGTATAGCGCAAAAACAATATGGATTTTCTGATCAGGCGTGCCATAAAGTGGGGTAGGCAGATCAATAAATGGGTCGGTATAATAAGCGATGAGCCCGCCAATGGTGATGATCACTAAATAGGCCGCCATTTTTTTGTACTGATCAATGCCATAAACGACGAAAGACAGCGTGATACAAAAAATTAACGACATCAGGATTGGCCCATTGATGGAATACATCTTCATGTCGATAAAGGCAATGGCTAAAAAGTATGCGACAGTAGCTGCAGTGGCAATGTTCTTGGAAACATCGTAAAGCTTCATTGCCCCAAGGCCGGTTGTTAGACAGATTGCCAACAGGTGAATTACCGGCAGCAGTATCAGGTCTGTTCCTTTGGTTTGGTACAACATGATCAGGTCAAAAACAATAAGTAAACCTGCGATAAACTTGAGCGCCACGAGTTTTAGCTTTTCAGCTTCAGACACCTCATGGTTTCCCCATAGGAGTTGATTAAGATTCATAGTTGATTAAAATGTAAGGTTGAAAGTTGTGTATTGGGCATCGTTTCTATTGATGGTATGCATTGAATCGGTGCCTGCTTATAGAGTTGGTTAATAAATAAGAAAAAAATTATCATTGATTTCGGTGTATATTTAACAATGATAATAAAAAATTATATAAAACAGATGGAATACATTGGTTTTCGTGATGGGTGGTTGAAAAAATAGCATAAGTGGTTTTGGATTTGTGGTTTTTATGAATTTAGGGTCTTTTTTTGAGTGGAAATGGGTGTTTTTTTTGGTGTTTCGGCCTAAAGATCAGTGCGGTAGAGCGTTTGTTTGCTTCTTTTGTGAAATTCAGAGTAAGTTATTTTGCATGATTATTTGGTGATTAACTTCGCTTTTAAATGGTTTGAGAGGGTTGCCGATTTTCTTTCAGTACGAAAAATAGAAATAATTATGTAGTTGCTTATTTTGGTAACTGACATTGTTTAAATTCACTCTAAAAATTTGTGTTTTGTAGATAATTATATTTGTTTTTTTAGGTTTAGGAATTTTTACTGAGGTGGTTTTGGTTGACCTTCAGGCATTGTGATAGTGGCGCTGAGTAAAGGCATGCTTATCGGCTGTTGTTAAAGATTTGTCCTTTGAGCTTGATGTAGTAGAAACTCAGGTGGTTAAGTTGGTTTCTGGCTCGTAAATAGGTCGTTAATTGTAGTCCACGGCCTGTATTTTATGTTTGGTTTATGTTGTTTTAATCATTTTTTAATAATCGTAAGTCACATATAAGATTATTGTGTTGATTAATTATAGGAAATGTAGAACGATTTAAAATGTACCCATTACTTTAGTAAATCGGGCTTTCTTGTATTAACTTGCACTCCCGAACTGTAATTGTTATTCATTCAATTGAGTGAGGCTTATGATATCAAATTACGGAGGTGATTTTCGCCTCTCGGGTTCATCTCGGAATGCCAAAAAGGGTCATTTCGGGATTTTTTTTGATCCATACTTTAAGGGCGTGGTCAGAAAAAAATGAAAGTGATTTTGAGTTATAGAAATTGGGAGAGATGTTGAAGAAAATTCATGACCAAAGCGATTGCGCCATTTACGCGATCGATGATCAGGTTGAAACTACCATTGAACGTTATATTTTATCTACACCTGAGAGCCGAGCGATCTGTAATGATCCGATGGTGATGGGATTGAATTACACCCGAAAACTGCAAAAGGCCTGTGCGTCTTTTTTTAAGGGAATTGCAGCGGCAGAGATGCTTGCCCTGCATGAGCGACAGTCTTTGATTTTCAATATCCTGCGTGGAGGACTGAACTTTAGCCTTCGCGAAGCACTTGCTGATGCCTATGACTGGAACATGCACGGGAGTGCGTTTATCTCTGCGCAGCGCCGCCGGGTAGAAGGGAATTCCGAAGAGTGGGAAATCACTGAGGATGGTTATAAGAAAGTATATTTTCCTGCCAATGCCCAGGTGGTGGTTGGCGATGTGGTAGCAACAGGTACCAGCCTGAAGCACGGCCTGGAGTGTATGATCGATGAGGCAAAGCAGCAGCAGGTGGGCTTGAAAAATATTGTTTTCTTTACTTTCGGCGGACCGAAAACCGAGGAAGTGATGGCGGCAATTGATGCCGAATGTAAAGCGACTTTCCCGGAATACGAGAAAACGGTGGTCTGCTATATCGAAGGACGTTTTGCGATCGCAACACCAGAAACTCCTTTGTCTATTAAATTGACAGGTACAGATTTATTGCGCAGGGATTCCTTGCTGGCGCCGGAGTTTTTGGCTTCGCAAATGGAAAATCCCGCTTTCCCACTGGAACGATGCACCATCTACGATGCAGGTTCGCGGGCTTTCAATGTGCCGGAATATGTGGAGGATGTGATGGACTACTGGCAGCAGGTGGTGGCTTTGGCCAAAGAAACAAGCTATCAGGCTTTACTCACGGAAAGGTGCCCGGATATGGATGCCGCCGATTTCGGTCAGGTGGATTTATTGACGGTCGCGCAGCAGCAAGTCGATAAACTGAAGGCTTTAGGGCTTCATTAAAATATTGCAGTATCCTTGTTCTTTTTTGGAATGGGGATATTTTTTTACCCTCATTTTTTTGTGCAGGGTAATTTATGTTGAAAATTATCTTTAAAACTTATATTTAATATCATTCATGGAGGCAACTACCGCTAAAGTAGTAGATCAAGATTTTGCGTTGGATCACGTTGCGCAAGGAAGTAAAAAAGGCTTTTTTTCAATGCTGGTGGTCATGCTCGGCTTTACCTTTTTTTCTGCCAGTATGTGGGCTGGAGGAAAGCTCGGTGCAGGCGTTACGTTCAATGATTTTTTCCTTTCCGTGCTTGCGGGTAACCTTATTCTGGGGCTATACACGGGCGCTTTGGCTTATATTGCTGCCTCAACAGGGCTGTCAACGCACCTTTTGGCAAGATATTCCTTCGGTGCAAAAGGCTCTTATTTGCCTTCGTTTTTGCTGAGCTTCACCCAGGTGGGCTGGTTTGGTGTCGGGGTGGCCATGTTTGCCATTCCCATTGCTAAAGCCACAGGCTGGAATGTGTACGCTCTCATTATTATTGGAGGATTACTGATGACCTCCTCGGCCTGGTTTGGGATCAAGGCGCTGACGATCCTGAGCTTTATTGCCGTTCCTGCCATCGCTGTATTGGGCTGTTATTCCGTAACGGATGCCATTGGCACTTTTGGCTTTGATGCCCTGCAGTCAGTAACGCCGATTCACGAGATGTCCTTATTTGCCGCCATTGGTATTTGTGTAGGGTCATTCATCAGTGGAGGAACCCTTACGCCTGATTTTACACGATTTGCCAAAACGAAGAAAGTGGCAGTATCTACGACCGTTATTGCCTTCTTCCTCGGCAATACCCTGATGTTTATTTTTGGTGCCGTAGGTGCGGCATTATATCAGTTGAATGATATTTCAGACGTACTCGTTAAGCAAGGAATGATTGTTCTCGGAATGGTGGTTTTGGGGCTTAACATCTGGACAACGAACGATAACGCTCTTTATGCTTCTGGTTTGGGGCTGTCGAATGTTACTGGCTTGCCGAAAAAATGGGTGGTAATTTTCAATGGGATTATCGGAACCATTTTCGCAATGTGGCTATACAATAATTTTGTGGGCTGGCTGAGCACCCTTAATGTCATGCTGCCTTCCATTGGGGCGGTTATTATTGCCGATTTCTTTGTGGTAAACAAAGGGAAATACCTGAGCATGGCACAAATGAAAACCGATCAGGTGAATGGTTTTAAGGCCATCCGAATTCCTGCATTGTTGGCCTGGGGTATTGGAGTGGCCGTGGCTTTGCTTACCGAACATGGCTTCATCGGGGGGATTACCCCTTTAAATGCCACCATCGTGAGCCTTATCGTTTATCCAATTTTAGTTAAACTGATTAAATAATTGCTCCTATCTGATATTTGTAATAAAACTCATCAATCGTTATTTGTTATTCTTTCAATGTACTTTTGATGAGTTTTTACAAAAATCAGATTAGAAGATCATAAAAACCAAATTTTAACCCCTATTATATTGATAAAGTAGGCGTTTAAATTTTGGGACTAACTAAAATTTTATAATTTTATCGGCAGATTGATCAAGGGGGATTAGCTCAGTTGGCTAGAGCGCCTGCTTTGCAAGCAGGAGGTCATCGGTTCGACTCCGATATTCTCCACACCGTAGGGTCGCAGAATGCGATGCTCAAGAAAAATAGTTTGAGATAAGCCTATTAACCTTCTCTAATTTAACGTTTATCCCTGTAAGGAATTGCTCTTTTAAAGATTGGAACAAGTTTTGTTATTATTTGAAAAGGAAGTGCGGGATAACCTGTAATCATGCCCTAATTAAATAGGAGAGATTGTAGGAGTGATGAGATGTTATTATATTAAGGTGAATTAAAGCGGATAGACAGATGTCAGATAATAGAAAAAAATATACCACCATTGACGAACGTGCCTTCGAACTGGGTATGGGAAAATGGGGTTGGGGACAACAACGTGCCGGTATGCAGGTCATCAGCATGTACCGTCAAGTATTTGGCCGTGATCCTGAGAAGGTGAAAAGAGAGGTTCGAGGTCAGGAAATGGAAGTTTTTGCTTATCCTATTGAGATGAGTGATACTATTGATTCTGTATTGTCCAGACTGCAAAAGGAATTTCCTGAGTCGAAGAAAAAACCAAGACCACAGAAAGTTAATAAATTCCAGCACCGCGGGCCACGTAAAGCGTATAGCGACCGCAATACTGGGCAGGGAGGCGATAACCGTCGTCCATATAATAGCGATCGTCGCGAAGGAGGTAATGATAACCGCCGTCCGTACAACAACGACCGCCGTGAAGGAGGCTATAACAGCGATAACCGTCGCCCTTATAATAGCGACCGTCGTGAAAGCACTGGAGGTAACCGCGAAGGTGGCTACAGCAATAACCGCCGTCCGTACAACAACGACCGCCGCGAAGGAGGTTATAACAGCGATAACCGTCGCCCTTATAATAACGACCGTCGTGAAAGCACTGGAGGCAACCGCGAAGGTGGCTACAGCAATAACCGTCGTCCGTATAATAACGACCGCCGCGAAGGAGGTTATAACAGCGATAACCGTCGCCCATATAATAGCGATCGTCGCGAAGGAGGTTATGCACCTCGTAGAAATGATCTTCCACCAAGACAGCGTGAGGACATTCCTGCAAGAAAGCCAAATCCGGCACTTCCAGCACGAGAGCGTGTGGATGTTACGAAAAAAGATGAAAATAAAGATTAATACTGACGATTCTGTCAATAATAAAGCACTCCTCAATCAATTATGGTTGAGGAGTTTTTTTATGCTGAAAAAAATAATTTAATTTCGTCGTAATTTATATTAAATTAAGGAAAATAATATTTAGGCGGTTTAGAGCGTGTTTAAAATTTCGTGATGAAAATTTAGCGTATTGCAGAAGCAATGAAGGGTTATTTTGAGTTGTAGCGCGATTGTTGAAAAATCGTCCGTGTCAATGCCAATAATTTGGATTTGCAGCAAGATGTTGAAGTTTTAAATGGGCTCTAAATGTGGCCACCACCATTAACCGACAAGAAAGGCAGACCTGTACCGACTGGGAGTTTCACATTGCTCATTGGTCGATCATCAGCAAATCGCCTCTTTTTTTTGACGTGAAGCAGTTTGTGTTACAAAACCGTGTTTTGAAATGCAGCCGCTTTAACTTGGTGAGGCGCTATGCCCATTAAATTTATATAATTGGTTATCATTTTTTGTTAATTTTTTCATGGAAGAACATCAACCCATCAAAGGTAAGCTGAAACTAAAGACTTACTTTGCTATTGCCTCTGTTATTGGCCTTCTCAACCTGTTGGGAATGCTCCTTTTAGCTTTCGATATTAAATCGGCACTTTACCCAACCATTGCCCTCACGGTAGTCATCAATTTGTTGGTGATGTTTTTTGGTATTGCAATCCGCATAGGAATTGAAGGCATGCTGAAAGATATGAAAAGCTTTGTGAAATATTCTGAGGAATGGAAATCCTCTAAATATATCACCGAAGAATTTACCCGGGTGCATCAGGAGTTATTTAACCTGTCAAATTATTTTGATGATCTGGTCAACTATGCTCAGGAAATGGAGCAACTGTCTTTCCGTGAGCGCACGATAAAAGAAGGAGACCGCCTTGGGGCTGCTTTGTCCAGTATGGGTATAAAGTTGAGGAAATCAGCAGAAGAAGACCAACGAACACAATGGGCGAACGCTGGGCTGGCCAATTTTTCCTCTTTGTTCCGTAAAACCGATCACCTGAATATTTCTGGTTTCTGTGATCAGTTTGTGTCTGATCTGGCCAAGTATATCAATGCCAATCAGGTGGCGATTCACGTTACAGAACAGGCTCCTGAAGGATATACCAGAATTGTGATGAAGGGCAGTTATGCCTACGGACGCAAGAAATTCATGGAACATGAAGTGCGGGTAGGAGAAGGATTGGTAGGGCAGGCATACCTGGAGCGCAAGCCTATTTATCTTAAAGATGTGCCTTCTGATTTTTGCCGTATTACTTCAGGGCTTGGCGAAGCAGTACCTTCGAATGTATATATTTTGCCATTGGTTTATAATGATGAAGTTCGTGGTGTGCTGGAAATTGCCTCTTTCCATATTTTTGAAGATTTCGAGATGGCATTTGTTCAGCAACTTGGCGAGGAAGTGGCCGCAATGATTGACAGCCGCGTGGTGAAAGAACATACCAATATGCTGTTGGAAGAATCCATGAAACAGAAACAGGAGCTTGAAGCGAGTGAAGAGGAGCTGCGTCAGAATATTGAAGAGATGCAGGCAACGCAGGAGGAGCTTGAGCGCATGAAGCGAGAAGAGCAGGATACCTATTCCAAAATGATGAAACAACTTCAGGCACAAAAACAAATGGTTACTGAGGTGTTGGATGAAGTGGAAGGTAAAGTGTATATCAAAGATCATGAAGGGAAATTCTACCTGTTCAATAAAGCTGTACTGAATGATTATGGCGTTACGGCAGATCACTTGCGTGGCCGTGATGATAGCTCTTTCTTTGAGTATGAGGTGGCGAAGGGCTATTGGGATGCGGAAAAGGAAATTATTCAGGAAGGTAAAACGGTTTACTCCCTGGAGCGTGTGGAAGTTAATGAGCAGGAAAAATTCTGGCTGATTACTAAATTACCGATGAAGATCCCGACGACGGGAGAGATGGGACTTTTAGGAATCCAGCGGGAGGTAACTTCGGTGCTCAAGGGCAACCCGGGTTATATTGATATCCTTAAAAAACAATATCCATCAATCAGAATTATGATTGAGGAGGACGCCCTAACAGCTTAATTCCCGAAGGAAAGATGAAGCATACAAAAACGCCGAGCATTGATGCCCGGCGTTTTTTGCTTTTTAGCCCAAGAAGGAAATGAGTACCCCGGCAGCGACTGCGGAGCCTATTACCCCGGAAATATTCGAAGCCATGCAGTATTGCAGAATGTGGTTTCTTGAATCATATTTCAGGCTGATTTCATTGGCGACCCTCGAGGCCATGGGAACTGCCGATAGCCCCGTAGCACCTATCAGCGGATTGATTTTTTTCTGTGCAAACACATTGTACAGTTTGGCGGCGAAAATCCCTACGGCAATAGAAATGGCGAAGGCAAGAAAGCCTCCACCGACAATAGAGAGGGTCTTACTGTTCAGGAAGGTGTCGGCGGTCATGGTGGCCCCGACGGTCAGGCCCAGGAAGATCGTTGCGGAATTCATGATTGGTCCAGTCGCAGCCTCCTTTAGGCGCAGGGTGTTGGCGCCAATCTCCTTCACTAAATTCCCAAACAAAAGCATTCCCACCAACGGCACAGAAGATGGCACAAATACCGCGACAAGTCCGCCCACAAACAGCGGAAAGAGGATTTTCATCAGGGCCATATTTTTCACCGGATGTTTCGGGGGAAAGCGTTTGTCCATTTGCTTCATATTGATTTTAATTTCCTCTTCGGTCATCGTCATTTTTACCACAAAAGGAATAATCACCGGCACCAGGGCCATATAAGAGTAGGCCGCAATTGCGATTGGCCCCAACAGGTGAGGTGCAAGTTTAATGGTGGTGTAAATAGCCGTTGGACCATCGGCACCACCGATAATGCCGAGCGATGCCGCTTCTTTAAGGTTAAATCCCATCAGAAGCGCCGCGAGCAATACCGAGAAGATGCCCATCTGTGCGGCTGCCCCAAAAATGGCCAGTCGCAGGTTGCGCAACATCGGACCGAAGTCAGTCAAGGCACCTACGCCCATAAAAATCAGCGGTGGCAGCAGTCCCGTTTTGATCAGTGCATAATAAAGGTAGTTCATGATGCCATACTTGCTGGCAATCTCCAGAAAGGTCAGGTGCTTGATCTCTTCGGCAGTACTGATCGCCATCCCTCCACCGAGGGAATTGGCCAGAATCACCCCAAAGGCAATCGGCACCAAAAGCAGTGGCTCATATTGTTTGTAAATGCCCAGATAGAGCAAAAACAAACCGATGGCCAGCATCAGCAGCGTTCCGGGGCTGTGAATAATATTCCCCAGGGCTGTCATGTGGTATAGGTGGTCTAAAATTTCCATGTTAAATCTCTAAAGTAAAGCACCGCACGAGCTTTACAGATTTCTGCGGTGCAAAAAAAATTACTGCAGCTTGATCAATACATCGTCCTCATCGACCGTATCGCCATCAGCAGGGCAGATTTCAAGGATTTTCCCCGAAACCTCCGAAGTGATGGCGTTATATACTTTCATGGATTCCACATAGCCGATCACTTCGCCTTCATTGATCTGATCTCCGACTTTTTTAGCGGTTTCTGCGGAGGATTTTGTGCGGAAGAATTTCCCTTCAATCGGTGCAATCACCGCCCTGGTATCGATTTCTTCGGTGGCAGGAATGGCGGCCTGTGCCGTTGCTGTGGCAGGGGTTTGCTGCTCAAGGGGCTGATCATTACCATAAGCAACCTTCACTCTGAAATCCTCGCCATTCACATTGATGGTCATCTCGCTTGGGGTAGGGACGATGGGTTGTGGAGTGGCCGTGGCGGTCGATTTTTTGGCCTCCCGTTCCATTTTGCGTTTGTTGAGATCGGTTAGGAAGTCGGCCTTCGCCTGCCCGGATTTATAAGCACGGTATTGCTCGGGATGCATTGCCAGCTCGAACAACTCTTCTTCGTCTTGCCCGGGGCCCCAGCCTTTTTCTTGCATTTCGGCCCTGAATTCCGGCAAGGCATCCGGGTATTCATCCTGTGGATTTCCAGTGAAAAACGACCTGTTTTGTTGGGTCGCCAGCGCAATGACCTCCTCGTCAACGGGCCCTGGCAGATGGCCTGATTTACCCAAAATCATGTCCCAAACATTATCGGGAATCATCGACCAGCGCGCTTTTTCTCTTTCCATGGCCATTACATTGAACATGGCCACATTTTTCACATACTGAGAAAATGGCGTTACCAGTGGTGGGTAGCCAAGTTTGGGCCATACATATTGTACTTCATCAAAAAGCTTGATCAGCAACTCGTCCTGCGTCAGCAATGGGAGTCCTTTTTTGGTTTTAAATTTATTGATGGACTTCAGGTTGTCCTCCAAATCGGCCATCAATGAACCCATCATGCCACCAGGGAGCCCAGGGCCAATCAGCAGGGAATTCATATAGCGGTTTTTGGGATTGATATAATACCCCAAGAAATCATCAACGAACTCCTGCGTAAGTTTGCGCACCTGCATATAAGCACTCATATTGATTTCGGGCACCTCGAAGCCCGCATCGCGAAGCATTTCATGAGCAGTCAAAAGATCCACATGACCTGTTCCCCAAGAAAGTGGTTCCATACCGACATCAATAATATCGGCACCGGCACGGCAAACTTCAAGAATGGAGGCTGGGGCAAAGCCCGGACCCGAATGGGCGTGGTACTGAATGATGATTTCTGGCTTGATGGCCTTGATGCCACGGACGATTTTTCCGAGCCATACCGGCCGACCAATACCCGCCATATCTTTTACACAGATTTCATCGGCCCCCATCTCAATCAGGGTTTTTGCTAAATTCACATAGTATTCGACCGTATGCACTGGCGAGTAGGTTACCGAAAGCGTCGCTTGGGAAATCATTCCCGCCTGTTTGGCAAATTTGATGGAATTTTCAAGGTTTCGTGGGTCATTCAGGCCACAGAACGACCGGGAGATGTCTGTTCCCTGTGCTTTTTTGACTTTAAAAAATAGCTCCCGAACATCCGCCGGCACAGGGCTCATCCGGATACCATTGAGGGCCCTTTCGAGCATGTGGGTCTGGATACCGGCGTCGTTGAATGGCTGCGTCCACTCTCGGACCGCCTTATTGGGGTTTTCGCCAAAGAGCAGATTGACCTGCTCAAACCCTCCACCGTTGGTTTCGACGCGGGCGAAGCAGCCCATCGCTACAATGTGAGGTGCTACTTTTGTGAGTTGATCGACGCGGGGAACGTACTTGCCACTTGATTGCCACATATCGCGGTAAACGAGGCTGAATTTGATTGATTTAGACATGTTGAAAAAATATAGTTGCTAAGTGTGTATTTAAAAGGCTGACCATCCGTGGGAATTTTGGCTTACAGGCCTTGGTGTTGAATTTTTTGTATTGATCATTGGCCTGTGGGCTCAAAATAATCCTTCACCACTGCTACAGTATGCCAGGTTTGTATCACGAATTTTTAGCATTAAACACGCTCAAAAAAAAGTTTATGGGCGGCCATCATCATGGCGTAGTCAGGCTTTTTGTATTTCCCTGACTTGCCCCTGGCCGTGAGTTACCGTTTGAACGGTGGCTACTATTGCAGCCAATTGTGCGGCAGGAATATCTCTAATTGGGGGCTCTTTGGTGGTTTTTTTACTGATTTGTTTTTCATCTGCCGGGGCAAAATGATTAACGAGGCGGATCAGCAAGTTGCCCAGAGCGACAATAAGGAAGAGAATAACAAATACCGTCAGCATGCCAACGGCCATCAGCATTAATCCTTCTTGAAAGTTCTCATTCATTGCATTTGTTATTTGTTAATTGATGTAAAAAAGATATAATTTAAAATAGTTTTTTATCATCATTTTCGGAATGACAATTGTCATTTCGTGTTGGTTTGGGGTGTTAGTTGTTGGGTTATATTTTTTAATTTGAGGTAATTGCAGTGGAATGTTTGGTATTGGCTGGGTTGTTCGAAATGCAGTTGTGTCGGTTTTAGCAGCGTTTTTATAGTCGAAAATGGACAAAAAAAAGACCTCAACATTTGTTGAAGTCTTGTTATTTTTAAAAAGAATAAATAGCTTAATTACATCGCTGATTACATTTTTCTTTAATCACCTCATAGGCTTTGATGTCCCCAAGTTCACCGGCCTTGCTTAAATCCAGGCAACCGGCTTCGGTCATGCCGGCCTCAATCCTCAGGATACCCCGAAGGTAATAGGCATCGACATTTTTGGCATTGATCTCGATGATCTTCGAACAGTCATTAATGGCATCTTCGAATGCTTCGAGCTGTAATTTTGCCTGGCCTCGGTGGTACAGTGCTTCCTCGAGGTTGGGGTTGATTTCCAGTGCACTGGTGTAATCATCAATAGCGCCGTAGTAATCTTGCAAATCAAACTTTACCTTGCCTCTTTCGAAGTAGCCTTCGGCAAACTTTTTATTCAAAGAAAGCGATTCGTTGAAATCCTTCATCGCTCCGTGTCGATCTTCAAAATGTGATTTGATCCGTGCCCGCATGAAATAGGCCTCAAAAGCTTTTTGGTCTACTTCAATAGCTTGATTGAACTTAAAAAGTGCCTCCACATAGTCTTTCATCAGAAAGTGGTTTTTCCCTTCGTTAATCAGGCTTTTGGCATTTTTATCGTTATGGTCAGCAAAACCCTGAAGACTCATCAGCAGGATGCTCAGTAGTAATGTAAATCTTTTCATCTTGGTTGAAGTTGGGTAAAAATGGAATTACTCTCCGAAAAATAGTGATATTAATTTAGAAAACAGTACATGGTACAGGACTGTTTTTTTTCTCATGCCATTGCCAGGTATTGTGATGTAATATTGCGGCTCTATATGGATCAAAATTGGCGGCATGAAGGTGGTTTTATCATTTATTGTAGGGACATGGCATGTAACGTCTGTACCGTCAGGTAAAAAATAAAAACACACGCTATCACGAGAAAGGTCATTGCGATAGTATGAGGTGTTATAGACCATGATTTACTTGATTTAAAGGATTACCATGATTATTTATTATCAAAAAAAATCTGTGGACAAATAAATCACTCCTTTGTATTTTCAATTCGGTGCTAAACAATGGCTATCACGAGAGAGACTCTCGCGATAGCTTATAAATTAGTTTTTGAATTTAATCAGGATCGTAAGCCAAAACTGGCATCAACCACTTTTCAATGGTTTCTACGGGCATATTTTTGCGCTCGGCATAATTCTCCACCTGATCTTTACCAATTTTCCCCAAAGCGAAATAACGGCTTTCAGGACTGGCGAAATACCAGCCACTCACAGATGCTGCCGGGAACATGGCGTAGTTCTCAGTCAGTTTAATACCTGTGGCGCTTTCCACGTCGAGCATCTCAAACAATTTGCTTTTCTCAAGGTGATCGGGGCAGGCAGGGTAGCCCGGCGCCGGTCGGATTCCCTGATACTGCTCTTTGATCAGGAGGCTATTGTCGAGTGCTTCTTCGGGCTGAAAGGCCCAAAATTCCTTACGGCAACGCTCGTGCATTCTTTCTGCCAAAGCTTCGGCGAGGCGGTCTGCAAGTGCTTTTACCATAATGGCGGAATAATCATCGAGCTTTTCTTCATATTCCTTAGAGAGCTCGTCGGCACCCCAGCCGGTGGTTACGGCAAAGGCTCCAATATAATCTTCCTTCTCTGTGGTTTTTGGTGCAATAAAATCCGACAGGCAGAAGTTCGGTAAATTCGGTGCTTTCTTGTTCTGCTGGCGCAAGAAATTTAGGGTGGTTTTCACCGCAGAACGGTCATTGTTTTCATAAACTTCCACATCGTCGCCCACCGCATTGGCAGGGAAGAAGCCTACGACGGCTTTGGCTTTGAGGAGTTTTTTACTGATGATCTCATCGAGCAATACATTGGCCTCATTGAAAAGCTTGCTGGCGGCATCTCCCACCACACGGTCTTCGAGAATTGCAGGGTATTTACCATGCAAATCCCAGGACTGAAAGAATGGGGTCCAGTCGATATAATCCCGCAATTCCTCCAGAGGATAATCATCAAAAATGATTTTTTCCTTTGTTGCAGGAGTATAAACGGGGCTCTGGTCCCAGTCAATCTTCACGGGGTTGGCCTGTGCCTGTGGCAGGGAAAGGTAGTTTTTGCGTTTTTGTCTTT